>JAKMEQ010000068.1 GCA_022425805.1 Acidimicrobiales bacterium | reverse complement strand
GATTAAACGAGGAGGATCAGCTTTTGTGAATACACGGAAAGGGTATCGAGCATCAGTGCCTAATACAAATATGAGACTTTCTTCAAAGTTTCCATTGTAAATCCCATTGATTCTTCCTCCATCTGTTTGGATAAGACCATCGGTGGGCTCCCAGGTTATAACGGAGCCCTCATCAGTCGAAATAAAGCCTTGCGCTGCAATCTTAATAACAAGGAATTCTGTGGCGCCCTGTGGGCCTCTGAGAGAATTCTCTTCACTGTCACTTTCTGAAAGAGCTCTCCACTCTGCTGCATACTTGGCTGGCATTAAGAGGGAAGCAGATACCGATGGTTCTGTTAATGAGTCAGATAATTCAATGATAAATAGGTCAGACTCTTCACGAGTTTCTGTTCGCGCATTAATTAAAAATAAGTTAGATGAGAGTTCAGGATCTTCATGAGCGTATGTATTAATTGCATCAAAGCTAAAAGGGTTGTTAGCGGAGGCTTCTAAGCTTTCTTCGACGTTAGTACTTGTAGCTTTGGTTGATTCTTCATCCAGGGTCGCTTCAGCAGCTATCTCATCTGCAGGAATTTTATCATCGGAGGAATCTAATCCTTCCTCTGAAATTGAAACTTCATCAGCAGTTAAAGGGACGCCTTCGGCTTCTTCTTTTGTAGTGGATTGACTAATTTCATTTTCTGACAGTGTGCTTTTAGAAATCTCTGCTTCTGAAATTTCTGGTGTACTCATTTCTTGCTCTTCAATATCTCCATTTCTTGAATCATTAGCAGTGTCAGTTTCATTTACTAAACCAGTTGCGACTAGCACACCATTATCAGAGTTATTTCTTTGTGAATCAAAAACTGGTAAGGCAAAGACTGCAACTGCTGCGGCAGCTACTGCTGTTAGAATCAGTCCCCTTTGGACGGTCTTTCGACGTCGGAATGGAAGAAGATTTGTAGTTTTTTTAAACTCAGAGATTGCCTCTGTCAAGTGTTTTTCTCGCAACGAAGGGTCAGTATGAGCTAGGGAAGAGGTAGCGTCGACCACCGCACGCATTTGTTTGACCTTAGCGATCAACGAAGGGTCGTTCTCAACTAAGGCGCGTTCTTCATCTGTCACTTCACCATCAAGGTAAGCGCTTATAAGTTCATCGTTCTCGAAAGAATCAGATTTATTCATTGCTCCACATCTTTGACGTTACTGGTCTCTTCTTTGTTCCCGAAAATTTCAGATTTTAGCCTTGTTCTTCCACGCGCAATCCTTGATTTAACTGTTCCAGCTGGCAAGGATAGTGTCTTAGCGATTTCGTTGTAATCCATACCAACCTGGTCACGAAGGATAATAGGGATCCGGAAATCATCAGGCAATGCTGCTATTGCTTCATCGATCAGGAGGCGGTCTGTGATTTGATTTTCCATGGATTGGCGAAAATTTCCACTTAATGTCCGAGATTGGTCAATATCTGTCAAACCTGGCCGAGGACGGCGGTTACGCTTTCTGATTTCGTCCAAACAAGTGTTCGTAGCGACACGGTACGCCCATGTTGAGAATTTGGCTTCTCCCTTGAAGGTAGAAAGTTTTCGTACAATAGAAAACAAAGCTTCCTGTGTGGCATCGTTTGCATCGGCATCGTTACCCGCGAGCCTTCTACAAATTGAAAATATTCTGTCATAGTTTTCACTCAACAATTGATTAAGGGCGTTTTCATCTCCCTCTTGTGCCAGACGAACTAAATGAGATTCATTAGAGGCTTCGATATTTAAAACTGTATAGGTTTTCTTTAAAACTGTCTTAGTTGCAAAACTTATGTGATTCGGATTTCAGAGATTTCAATTTTTAATGAAGGAGGAGCGTCTCCCAGGTCAGTGATCCAAATTAAAACTACTGAACCAGCATTGCCCGTCAGGTTAATCGAAGCAGATCCTGGATTTGCTTCGATTGTTTCTATTGGTTCGCCCCAGTCTTCCAAAGTGGAACCAATTACGTCTGAGACATAAATCTCTCCGGACCATCCGACTGCTTCGGTATCGATTTCCAATGAATGCAAAGGAATGGCCTTTTCAAGTTCTACAATCACTCCAACACCTGGTTTTAGAAATCCTAAGGAGCGATGTCCGTAGGTTTCAGTTTTCCAGGCTGTGGTTGAATCATTATCATACAGATTTGCAAGAAGTTCTGGATGTTCTACGCCATCACCTAATGGGTCGAAATCTTGGGCAGAAATAATTGGAGTTTCTTCAAAGATAGGTGAGACGGTTGTTTCTTCTTCACCAGACGTAGGACTTTCAGTAGTGGTTTCTTCTTGAGGAGTCTCTGTACTTTCAACTATTTCTTCTTCTTTTTCTTCTTCAGGAGAAGCGTCTTCTTCGGTTTCTGCAATAGTGGGGCTTGTTGAATCCGAGGAGTTATTTCCAAATAAATTATCATCAATGTTAGCTGCGAAGATGATCGCCAAGATAAACGTAAAGACCATCCCAATTGTTAAAACTGCTGTCACGATTTGGTATTTATCTCGTTCTGGAGTTTTTGGATCATAATCCATACTGTCCTTTGTATCACTCGATTTTGGTATATTGGGAGTTATTGCAGAGCGAAAACCAACTGGGTTTGGAAATCTTTTTGCTGGAAGAGTTTCTAAGGCTCTCATAATGCCTTCTTGTAACGAAATAGGGACTTCTCCCATTCGTTTTTCTAATACATCTTTAATTTCTTCTTGAGAGCGCTGGTGAAGTTCACTAGGGCTAGTTCCGGATAGGATTTCTAAAAAAATGAGTCCTAAAGAATAAATATCGCTTCGTTCGTTTGGATTTTCACCATCACATTGTTCAGGAGATAAATACGGACTCCGTTCTTCTAGATATTCTGGATTAGAATTTCGTAATATCTCCAATGGTGAGGAAAGTCCAAAATCCGTGACCTTCACCCGTTGTCCAGAGCAAAGAAAGATGTTGTTAGGATTCAGGTTTCCATGGAAAATGCCTTGTTGATGAGCATGCTGTAGTGCATCGACGACCTGATTTAGCAACCCTAGAGCGTTCTCTATGGGCATTGGTCCTTCTTCATCTAAGTATGCACGTAATGGCATTCCTTCGATAAGTTCCATGACGATGGCTTCAACTTCTTCATCTCCGGTCGTGTCATAAATCGAGACGATTGATGAATGGTTTAACTTTGCAGTCATTCGCGCTTCGGATCGGAATTTTTTAATAAAGGCGGACTCATAAATAAGTTCTGGATGTGTTAGCTTCACAGCAACTTTTCTTGTTAGGACAAGATCATCGGCTTCCCATATCTGTGTTGTTTTTCTTAAAGATATAAGCGTTTTTAGAACGTATCGTCCTGATAATTTCCTCCCCGTCAAAATCGGGGTCTCTGGTGGGAGTGGCATATCAGACATAAGTTGTTCGTAGGATTTTTCTATCCTACGTTCTATCTTAAATTATTTCACAAGAAAGGTCAGGCCAAGGACACGAGGACCACCGTGAGTACCTATTACCGCACCTAATTGGGTTACACGTATTTTCTCTTTTGGGATAAGATCCGTGAGGCTTTCGAGCAACTCTTCAACGTCTGGGGCATCTCCATGGATGATTGTTACCGCCTCAACATCTCCAGCTTTTGACAGTTCTTCTCGTAACCAGTTTCGGGCTTTTTTTCGTGTTCTTTGCCGGCCGGCTTCGACGACTTCACCGTTGCTAAGATCGAGACAGGGTTTAATTTGTACCAACGTTCCTAACATGGCAGCGGCTCCTCCGATACGGCCACCTTTTTTCAGATTATCTAGAGTGTCTAGTGTTGCGATAATACGGGTCCGTAGACGCATGTCTTCTACGATCTGAATGATCTGTTCGATTTCAGCTCCATTTGAAGCGGCTTGTGCGGCTTCACGAACAATTGTTCCTAAGCCACCAGTTATTGACATTGAGTCAACACACGTGACGGGGACAAGATCGTTGACTCCATCTGCAGCAAGTTGTGCGGCCTGCCCAGTTGCGGAAAGAGCGATGGATAGATTAATACATACCACACCAGTTGCACCCTCTTCGTAACATTTACGGAATGCATTTTCAAAGGCCCCAGGTGAAGGAGCGGCCGTAGATGGAAGCAGTTCATTTTCTGCCATTTTTTGATAAAATTCACTCACGGAAATATCTGCAAGGTCAGTGTATTCATCTTCGCCGAAACGGATCGATAGAGGAACAATCTTGATATTGAGCTCAGCTGCTTCATCTAAAGAAATATCACAAGCACTATCAGTTACAATTCTGACCGGCATAGTTCCTCCAAGGATTTCAAAGAATGAGCGTAGTGGCTTAAGCTCCAAGATCCCATTGATTGAGAATTTTTTATACTAAAAATGCTGTGAACAGGACTTTTCTCTTAGAGATCTTGTAGCTAATACAAAATTATTGAAGATTTAAATATCTTTCCCTGTTATATCTCAGTGTCGCCGTAGAGCATTATTGTTCGTTGGTCGCTTGCTTAGCGAGCGAGCACTACTGTTTTACTGTGTCGATCCTTTTTTTAACTAATGATTTTTGTTTTGATCATCATCCTGGCCGCCGGCATCCCGAGCGTCCAGAGCGGCTTCAAGCTGTACAGGAAGGAGCAATCCGTGCCGACCTTGGTAATTCTCTCATTGAGATTGAGGCAGAACATATTGAACGTGAAGCTATTTTGCAGGTTCACGATCCGCTATTTATAGCTGAATTGGAAAAAGTTGATGCCGCTGGGGGAGGGCGACTTGATCCGGATACTAAAATGAGTGAGAACACATGGAAAGCAGCTCGAATTTCAGCTGGCGCAGGGATACAGGCAGTCCGTGAACTTTCAAATAGTTCTTTTGATGCAGCATTTTGTGCAGTTCGTCCTCCAGGGCACCATGCTACGGTGAGTCAATCGATGGGTTTCTGTTTTCTGAACAATGTCGCTATCGCTGCACAACATCTTGTCTCTTTGGGTGAGCGCGTGCTGATTGTGGATTATGACGCTCATCATGGAAACGGCACGCAAGACATATTTTATGAAGAGCCTAATGTCTTTTTCGTATCATTTCATCAATGGCCGCTTTATCCCGGTACCGGTACCGTAGAGGAAATTGGTTCCGGAGAGGGTGCGGGGACAACTATGAATATTCCGTTACCTTCAAGAACAACCGGCGATCATTACAGTCGGGCATGGGAAGAGATTGTCCTGCCAAAGGTGGAACAGTTTAAACCTTCTTGGGTAATAATTTCTGCAGGTTTTGACTCGCATCGTAACGACCCTGTCGCCAGCCTTGGCCTGACCTCTGGAGATTATGCAGATCTGACAGCACAAATAATCTCCGTCGTCCCCAAAGGGCGCCGTCTAGTCTTTCTTGAAGGAGGTTATGACCTGCAAGCATTGGCAATGTCAACAACAGCTGTATTAAGAACACTTGCAGGGGATCCAACCCATCCCGAACCGGTAACAAAGAATGGACCCGGCAGCGAAGCTGTTGAGTCGATCGCTAAATTCCATATGAAATATACCTAGAACTATGATAAACCTTCCCCATATTCTCCAAGAAACGGAACTGTTAACACAACAGTTCATTCACGCTAAAAAATCTCTTTACTTAGTAGGCGGCATTGTTCGAGATCTTTTATTAGAACGAGATACTACGGATAGCGTGGATATAGATCTGACGACGAATGCATTGCCGGAAGAAATAAAAGAAATCGTTGCTCCGATTGCTGACAACCTTTGGTTATCGGGAGAAAAATTTGGCACGATCGGGATTCATATTAATGAACGTGTCTATGAGATCACCACACATCGCGCTGAATCCTATGATTCGAATTCACGGAAACCTGATGTTGTCTATTCTGCAGATATTAGTGAAGATTTATCTAGACGAGACTTCACGATAAATGCTATGGCTATTTCTTTACCGGCAGGTCAACTAATCGACCCCTTCGGTGGTCAAAAAGATTTGGAACAAGGTGTTCTTCGCACCCCATTAACCCCAGCGGTATCGTTTTCTGATGATCCCTTGCGAATGCTTCGAGCTGCTCGTTTCATCGCCAACTACAAGTTAGATCCCGTTCCTGATTTGGTTACCGCTATCAGCACACTTGGTAGCCGTTTTAATATTGTTTCAGCTGAACGGATCCTCGGTGAACTTGACAAACTCTTACAAGCACCTTCTCCGGCTAGAGGGCTTCAATTGTTATACGATACGGGTCTTTTGCACATATTTCTTCCAGAAGTTTCTCCAAACCGGTTCGTACACATGGAAAAACTCCCCGTTAATCCCACCCTCCGTATTGCTGCTCTTCTCGCTCAAACCTCAGATGTCGAGATTGAACGGCGTTTACGGGCCTTACGGTATCCGAAACAACGTATTTCAGTCATACAACGTATTACCAACGGAGTGAATAGCATCCTCACGGACCCTAGCGCCGAACCTGATTACAGGCGTTGGTATTACCAGATAGGAGAGTGTAGGGAGGAAAGTTACTTGATCGCTCAAACTCTTGGGGATAAAGCGGTATCTATATGGCAGTCAATGGAAACAACACGGGTTCATCTAGGAGATGAACTTGATGATTTTTCACTCCCTCTAAACGGGGATGAGATTATGGAACTCCTCGGTATCGAACAAGGACAAATAGTTGGAGAGGCGGTCCGTTATTTAGAAGAACACAGATTTGATAACGGTCCGTTTAGCAAAGTTGAAGCACACACACTTTTGGATGTTTGGTGGGCGGCTCGAAAAACCTAAGGAAATGTTCTCATGAGAGACTGCACTGTTGGATCTCATTGAGAGTTTTAAATGGAGTAGCTCTCATTTTTATAATTTATGGAAGATAGAGATAGATAAATTAGCTTCCGGTTTAGAAAGGGCTTGTTTCTCTTTGTTTGCATTTGCAGTACTAAGAAAATTTCTTGCGTTTGGCCATTTCTCTGTTTGGAAGAAAGGTTGGCCTCATCTTTATTTTTTTACTCTTCTTAATTATTGAATAGATTTTCTTTTGGCCACTAGTGTTGAAATATGGGATTCAGTCCATCGGAGCTTGTTGAACCTAACCTGGCTGGAGATGTCAGCTATTTACTTGAACGAAATCGGATATTAGGACAATACGGTCAAGGGGAAATAGCTCGCGACGATATCTGTGATGCCCACCCTGAACTTATTCGCGCTGCCCATCACTATTCAGAACGGGCAGACGGCTCTTGCCCCGTATGTGATAAAGAAACCCTCCGGGTTGTATCCTATGTTTTCGGTCCTAGATTGCCCTCGTATGGCAGATGTGTGAACTCTCCAGGTGATCTCAAACGGATCAGAAGAAGAAAGGGAACCTTCACTTGTTATACGGTCGAAGTTTGTTCTCAGTGTTTCTGGAATCACCTGCAACGGGCGTACATTCTTTAGTTAGTCGAGAACTTTACCTTTTTTGGAAATGTGATCGGAGATAAGAATTATTGAAATTCTTTACCATGTGACGAACTAGTAACTTATGAGCTATTTTGTGTCAGAACCTTAGACATGGAGGAAACTATGCCGCTGTCACTTGTCCGCTTCAACCTTATCGACCCTTCTCTTGATGCAGGTGCCCTCTCTGACCGGTACAGAGCCATGCTCGAGATGGCAGACTTTATTGATATAAATGGGTTTTTCATGGCGACATTTGAAGAGCACCATGGAGCTGTGAATGCTTGGAGCCCGACCCCTTTGCTGAATGCAGCGACTGTGCTTGCTCGCACCACAAATCTAGCTGCTTCGGTTTCAGCGCTTTTATTGCCTTTGCATGATCCGATTCGTGTCGCTGAAGATATCGCTGTGATCGACCTCATGAGTGGAGGACGCCTCACCGTTATTCTTGGGCTTGGGTACCGCCCTAGCGAATATGAACTCCTTGGAAAAGATTGGACCCGTCGGGGTAAAATAATGGATGAATCTATTTCGGTTCTCTTAAAAGCCTGGTCTGGCGAACCTTTTGAACATAATGGGGGAACCCATCAGATCACTCCTTCTCCAGTGACCAAACCCCATCCATTTATTATGATTGGAGGAACCAGTAAAATCGCCGCACGTCGGGCTGCACGGTTTGGGCTGCCGCTTTCTCCCGCAGCTCATCTACCGGAGCTTGAAGCCTACTATTACGACCAATGTGAACAGCATGGAACGCAAGGTTTCTGCGCTATGCCAGGTGAGAAAACACAGATGACGTTCGTCGCTGAAGATCCGGATAAGGCATGGGCAGAACTCGGTCATCATTTTCTTCATGAAGCTTCCATGTATTCCAGCTGGCAAACCTCTGATATCTCATCAGCTGTTCATTCCCATGCGGAGACTCCTGAAGAGCTCCGAGCAGAAGGGATATATCAGATCATAACCCCAGATGCCGCTGCAGCCCTTGAACAGATTGTCCATCATCCGCTTTGTGGTGGGATGCCTATAGATGCAGCATGGGAAAGCCTTCAACTCTATGTAGATGCTCTTTCCTGACCCTAAATAGCCTGTTCAGAGCGCTTTCTCTTTTTTCTCTGTCCATATTTATACAATACCTCTACACTATGAGCTGTATTGAAGATGCTTTTTATAGAGATGAAGAAAGGAGAGAGAATGGGAACAAAATGGACAGCTCCCGCTATTGCTTCGCATAAAGTACGTGATGGAAATCAGCCGCTGGTCATGGTTACAGCCTATGACACTCCTACCGCTTCTATGGTCACTGAAGCTGGCGTAGACATTATCCTTGTTGGAGATAGTCTTGCCATGGTCGTCCTTGGTTACGAAGACACACTTCAGGTCACTATCGATGACATGGCACACCACACTGCAGCTGTTGCCAGAGCTGAACCCGATGCTTTCATCGTCGCCGATCTCCCTTGGCTGAGCTACCACATCTCCACAGAGGAAACTGTAAAGAACGCTGCGCGCCTTATCCGCGCTGGCGCTCAAGCTGTGAAACTTGAAGGTGGATATCAACGGATTGCCATGATCGAAGCGATCAGCAAGGCTGAAATACCTGTGATGGGGCATCTTGGTCTTACGCCGCAGTCGGTTCTTGCGTTAGGTGGCTACAAAGTTCAAGGGCGAACAACAAGCACTGCCCTTACATTGTCCAGTGAAGCAAAAGCGCTCGCTCATGCGGGATGTTTTGCTGTGGTACTGGAATGCGTTCCTTCACTAGTCGGACAACTTATAACAGAGTCGTTGAATATTCCCACAATCGGTATTGGTGCTGGACCGGATTGTGATGGACAAGTTCTTGTATTTCATGACCTGTTAGGCATCAACCAGGACCTGCAACCAAAATTTGTTCGAACGTACGCAAACCTCAAGCAGACGACTATTGACGCATTGGGCAACTATGCCAAAGATGTTAGAGAAGGAGCTTTCCCCAATGATGAGGAAAGTTACCAGTTGTCCGATGAAGAGATAGAAACACTTGGACTTTATAGTAAGCCGGATTCTCTTAAGGATGATCCTTTAGGAAGCTGGTAGGTCGGTATTTTTACCTAATACCACTACCCTAATCAGAACAATATAACCTGCCCTTCGATACCAATCTGAGGGCCCCGCTTGCGGGTCCAGAGGAAGTGGAAACTCGTTATGAATACACGAGCATACGAAATCATGATTATCGTTGACGGGGATGAAGAAGACACTAAGGTCGATGACGTTATCCAAAACGTTGATACTTGGGTCCAAGATCAAAGCGGACAGATAGTCAAAAATGATAAATGGGGCAAACGGAAGTTTGCATATGAAATTAATCATAAAGCTGAAGGCCACTACGTCGTTCTAGAAATGATTACCGGTCAAATTGATATGGAACCACTTGAACGTCTACTACGGTTGACCGATGAAGTTGTTCGTCACAAGCTGATCCGTCTTCCTGAACAAGAAGCGATTCGCCGAGGACTTCTTGAAAAAACTTGACTAGGTTGGGACTAAAGGAACTTTTAAAGGAACAGAGATAATGGCATTTGACAATAACGTGGTAATTGTAGGGAACCTCACCCGTGATCCTGAGCTCCGGTTTACTCAGGGTGGTGCGGCCGTATGCAGTTTTGGTGTGGCGTGGAACCAAAGAGCGGGTCCAAATGGTGGGGAAGATAAAGCGCATTATTTTGATGTAACGTGCTGGCGTGACCTCGCAGAGAATTGCGCGGAGACTTTGACCAAAGGCGCGAGGGTTGTTGTATATGGACGACTCGACTTCTCTTCATGGGAAGACCAGAATGGCGGAGGAACGCGAAATAAAGTACAGATAGTTGCTGATGAAGTTAGTCCTAGTCTCCGTTGGGCTACTGCACAGGTAAGTCGAACTGAACGCAGCGGAGGAGATTACGGTGGCGGTTCAACGCCGACGCCGGCTCCCCAGGCTGCACCAGCGTATGACCCGAATGAAGAACCTTTTTAGAAAGAAGTAGAGAAACAATGCCACCAAATAAAACCAAAAAACGTGGGAAGCCCCCATCAGATTCTGCCCGCCGAGGCGGTAAGAAAAAGATTTCGATTCTGACACAGGAAAAGATCAAATATATCGACTGGAAAGATGTCAACTTATTGAGAAGGTTTGTGTCCGACCGTGCCAAAATCCGTGCTCGACGAGTAACTGGAAATAGTACCCAACAGCAACGAGATGTAGCCATGGCGATTAAAAATGCTCGAGAAATGGCACTGTTACCGTATACAAACCGCATCACGACCACGCGAGGCGGCCGTGGAGGTGACCGACGAGGTAGAGACGATAGAGGTAGAGACGATAGAGGTAGAGACGATAGAGATGATAACCGTCCTCCAAGGGAAGAAAGAGCCGAGAAAGCTGATTCAGATCAGAGCCAAATTCGAAACTCTTCATCAACTGAAAACCCGGTAGAAAATGTGGAGGCTCAGGTCGAAACCCAAATGCCTACAACTGAAACTAACGAGACATCGGAAACACTTACGAAAGAGGAGACAACGGAGTGAAAGTTGTACTACGTAATGATGTCGCTGGAATCGGATACAAAGGTGATATTGTCAACATCGCTGACGGTTACGCTCAGAATAAACTTATACCGCAAGGGCTTGCATATAAAGCAACTCATGGCTCTGAACAAGACGCTGAACGGATGCGTAAATCACGTGAACTCAAAGCAGTGGAGGAGCGGTCTGTTGTAGAAGAAATGGCGGCAAGGGTAGAGGGAAAGTCCATTTCTATCTCTATGAATGCCGGCGAAGGTGGGAAACTGTTCGGATCTGTTTCCACCGCTGATATTGCAACTGCGCTTGAAGAACAGGTGCATGTCACCATTGACCGAAAAACAATTCAACTTGACGAAAATATTAAGGAAATAGGAACCTACGAAATTTTGGTTCAACCACATCCTGAAGTTAAATTCACTATCACTATTGAAGTGATCGCTGATAGCGAATAGCACGTCTAACCTCGAACTGTTTTTTTACCTGATTCAAGATTCTTCACGGGGAAATTGAATAAACATTAAGGGTAAATTCATCCGATGTGGATACTGGCATTGGGAAAATGTATGAATTGATTTACCCACAGATAAACGGCACTCATACTAAAGTTACCCACAGAGAAATCAACAAGATTTTGTGAGTTTTACCCCTTGTATGTCACAGGCCTGAGGGACCATTGTTAATACCCTATGTCAGATCAATTTTTATCATCCGAAGAAACCCCCATGACTATTCCTCCTCAGCGACGTGGCCAACGCGTCCTGCCACATAACTTGTCAGCAGAAGAGTCGTTACTTGGGGCGATGTTATTAAGCAAGGATGCTGTTGCTGACGCTGTTGAGGTCATCAACACAGATGATTTCTATAAACCGGCCCATCAACATATTTTTGACGCAATCACATCGCTCTTCGGTGCCGGTGAACCAGCTGATATCGTCACCGTTGCCGATGAACTTGCTCGTGCAGAACTGCTTGATGGAATCGGTGGCAATGCAACTTTAATCGGGCTCCAAGCTGGGACACCAGCCGCGACAAACACGACAGAATACGCCCGTATAGTCCATTCCCATTCCCAATTACGCCGTCTTATCCGTACAGGTTCAGAAATTGCTGAAATCGGATATTCACAGCCAGATGATGTAATAAAAGCACTCGATGAAGCAGAAACCCTCGTTTTCAATCTTGCCCAAGGAAGGTCCACAGACACCTTTATTGAATTACGGTCTCTCCTCGACGATGGTCTAAACCGGTTGGAATATTTGGTGGAGCATGGAAATGAAGTTACTGGAACCCCAACTGGGTTTAAGGATCTAGATCGTGTTCTTGCAGGATTACAACCAAATAATCTGATAGTGGTGGGAGCCCGTCCTGCTATGGGAAAAACCAGTTTTGGTTTGAATATTGCAACACACGCAGCAATGAATGCAAATAACCCAGTGTTGTTCTTCTCGTTAGAAATGAGCCAACTCGAAATAAGTCAACGGTTACTCTGTACAGAAGCACGGGTTGATTCCAGCAAAGTACGTACGGGAAAGATGAGTGACAGTGACTGGACAAAGATTAGTCATGCTGTTGGCCGCCTATCGGAAGCTCCAATATGGATTGATGACAACCCAAACACAACAGTTATGGAAATCAGAGCAAAGGCTCGCCGTTTGAAAAGCCGTGTTGGGAACCTTGGGTTGGTTGTTGTTGATTACCTCCAATTGATGAGTGGACGTTCAAGGGCTGAGAACCGGCAAGTTGAAGTTTCGGAGATAAGCCGTGGTTTGAAAATTCTGGCTCGGGAATTGGAATGCCCTGTCATGGCCTTATCTCAGCTCAGCCGAAATCTTGAATCACGTTCAGATAAAAGACCCATGCTTTCTGACCTTCGCGAATCAGGCTCCATTGAACAAGACGCTGATGTTGTGATGTTCCTTTACCGTGATGAGGTCTACGATCAGGAAAGTCCCGATGCCGGGATGGCAGAAATTCAAATCGCCAAACACAGATCCGGCCCTACGGATAGAGTTCGTTTAGCTTTTCTTCCACATTTTACAAAATTTGTGGATATGGCTAAGCCCGGAATTGATAGTCCACCCCCTCGAGAATTTTAAACTGCGAGAAAATGTTTCTAGGAGAAAATCTCATTGTGTTACTGGCTTTAGCGTTCGGCGGCGCTCTCGCAGTAGGTAACTTCATGGCGTTAGTAAATACTCGCGGAGCCCCTAAAGATAGTGACTATGAACGTCCCCCGCTTGGCCGAACAGTTGTGATGATTGTGGTTGGATTAGTAGTATCCCTTTGGGCAATCGTCAGCCTGATATCTAGCTGAATAAAGGGTCCCATACGGAAACGACGAAGAAATCGTCTACTGGTACCGGTGAGATGATACCCGCATCGCTCTATCCTGTGATCTATGCCTGATCTTGTGAATACCCGACGGACAATTCGCATACAGGCTGTTTCTGTTGGTCTTGCACTTGCCCCATTTGGGGCAGCATTCGGTGTGTTATGCGCAGAAGCTGGTCTCGGAACGTGGGAGGCGCTCGGTTTTTCTAGTTTTGTTTTCGCTGGTTCATCTCAATTTGCCGCAGTAAGTGTTCTCGCAGAAGGAGGCACAATTGTTGCTGCTATTGTCGCTGGTTTGCTACTTAATCTTCGTTCACTGGCTTTCGGGGTTTCTATGGCACCTTCTCTCAAAGGATCGATACTAATGAGGGCGCTTATGTCTCAACTTATGATTGATGAATCAACAGCAGTTGCTTCCAATCATGAGTCCTACGCTCTCCGCCGTTATGGGTACCTATGGGGAGGGCTAAGCGTCTTCATTGTTTGGAATTCTATGACATGGGTAGGGGTAGCGTTACTTTCAGGAACAGGAAATCTTGTCCATGACCTCGGTATAGATGCCACTATCCCTGCTGCATTTCTTGCTTTGGCCTGGTCGAAACTTTCTTCTCTACAACATCGAATTTTAGCAGGGGTTGGTGCTGTGCTCGCATTTCTTCTTGTGCCCTTTGTCCCACCCGGTATACCAGTCATCGCTGCTGCTGCTGCTGTTTTATTACTTCGACCATGGAGAGACCGATGAGTGACGCAGTTATTGTCATGGTGTCCTTAGCAATAGGGACGTACATGTTAAAAGCATTTGGCCCATTCTTTCTAGCAAACCAACGTGCCCTTCCATCATGGCTTAAGCGCTTCGCGATGCTTCTCCCCACTCCGCTCTTAGCAGCTCTAGTTATTACCAGTACCTTGACTAATAATGACCAAATTGTTTTCGATGCTCGAATAGTTGGTGTGGTAGCTGCCATCATTGCCCTCTTTAAAAGGGCCCCTTTCGTCCTTGTTGTGATCATTGCAGCAGCAGCTACGGCAATATGGCGGCTTCTCACGGGACTCTAGCTCTATGGGAGAACGTCCTCCCAAAACTGTGGCTGTTTTAAGATTAGAGTTTAGGTAAATGGCAGCTAGGATTGTTTACGTGACTGACAGCATCACTGAAACAACAAGTAAAAACCAAAACACAGAACATACTAAAGCACAGAATATGTTCTCTACAGCCATGATTATCTCGGGTATTCGTTGTGCTTTAACCTATGTGGTGTTCCCTCTGCTCGCCCCTGCGCTGGGGATAGCTTCTGGTGTTGGGTCTGGGATAGGACTCGTGGCGAGCATTGTCGGTATAGTCGCGAATTCGTATAGCATTAAAAAGTTTCATGCCATCGGGCATCAATACAAGTGGCAGATTACGGCGCTAAATATTAGCGTTATTGGACTTTTGTTTGCTCTTCTATTGATGGATTTAACGTCCCTCTTCTAATTGTCGGCCCTAGACGATTACTAATACTGCGTCCCGATAGCTGAATGTTCCTCTGACAGCTAAGATATAAAGCATGCTTGACGCTAGACATGATGGAGTCTTATCAGTAGTGGAGGGAACAGACCCGCAAACAGATGGAGTCAATGTCCAGAATGCGATAGTGGAAATTGAACAATCCCGAATCCTTAATGATGTAACGATCTCGGCTAGTAAGGGGTCCTGCCTCGTTATTCTTGGACCCAGTGGTTGCGGGAAAACAACCTTACTTCGGGTAATTGCCGGTTTGCAGCCGGTATCGGCTGGCGATATTTTCATTCATGGAGAACGTGTATCTGGAAATAGTATTGATATTCCACCAGAACAGCGAAATGTTGGAATGGTTTTTCAGGACTGGGCATTATTCCCTCACCTTACTGTTTTAGAGAACATTGTTTTTGGTCTTCCTAGGGAAGAACGGAAAAATCCAACTTCAAATGTGATGGATCTATTAGAGATGGTTGGAATCGCTGACCTTGCTAATCGTGTGCCATCATCCTTGTCAGGAGGGCAACAACAACGGGTTGCTCTTGCCCGAGCACTTGCTCCAAAGCCGGCCGTGTTGTTACTTGATGAACCGTTTTCGAGTCTAGATACCGGATTACGGGTAGAAGTCAGAGCAGAAGTTGCTTCATTATTACGATCCCTCAATGTCACGAGTGTGTTTGTAACCCACGATCAAGATGAGGCGTTTGCGTTAGGGGACCAGGTAGCGGTCATGAACGAAGGAAAGGTAATTCAGCAGGAAGCTCCTTCAAACGTATATAACCATCCGGTTGATAGGTGGGTGGCAGGTTTTGTTGGGGAAGCAAATACTGTTTCTGGTGTCGCCACCGGGAAGCAAGCAGAAACCGCATTTGGATCTATTAATTTATGTCATGATGCTCAGGGTCATGTTGACGTTCTTGTGCGCCCAGAAGAGATATCACTTACGATCGGCGATATGGCCATTATTATCCGGACTGATTTTTTCGGCCATGATTCGCTTTACACTCTCCGAACAGATGAGGGCCATGAATTTATGTGTCGCAGTGCTGGCACTCCAATTCATCAAATAGGAGACCGCGTCGACATTCAACATTCTGGTGCAACAACTGTGAGCTTCCCTATTGAATAGGGTTACATAAAAATAAGTTTGGCCGGACCCCCGAAAGGGCCCGGCCATTGGGAATTGTATACTTTGAGGTGCTTATTAGTAAGTGCCTATGTCGTCTGCAGTAATCCCAAGTGCAGTCCAAGCTGGTTGAAGAGCAGTACGAATTTCTGCGCCTCCACCGGATCCTGGCTCATTTGCTATATCAAGAATAGCATTTATAGCATCTGCATCGGCCGCTCCAAGAAGAGGTTCGATGACTCTCCAGAATGCAAACCCTTCTGCCTGATGTATTTTTGCAGCTTCGGCGTCACCATCGGCAAGGTCAGAGTTTACTTTGGTTGCATATTTGATCGTTGCCTGAGAGTAGATAACAGCTACGTTCTTAATGACTTCCATTGTTGCAGATTCAGCTCCCGCAGCATCCTCACTGAGAAGGGCGTCTCTTCCGGCGACCATAGCACTTAAGATTGCTTCATTTGCTATAGCGGTTTCTCCATCAGTGCCTAGAGTACCGAAGTCTTTCGCACGTTTGTTAGCCGTTCCAAATGGGCTACACCCAGAATCAGAGCCACGGTAGAAGGCCCAACCTTCATCCCAGTTATGGGGTGCGCCTTCAGCTGCGTCGAAGTTTCCATCAGCTGCCTTGGCATTCGCTGAAGCTAATTCGTGAACAACCCAAGCAATCATTGTTTGATTCATGATTCCTTTTTGAGCGCCTTGTTTTCTAACACCATCTGATTGGCCAGCGAAAGCGCCTGTTCCGCCTAAAGCCGCTTGGACAAAGTCATCTAAAGGCGTTGGTGTTCCAT
>JAKMEQ010000060.1 GCA_022425805.1 Acidimicrobiales bacterium | reverse complement strand
CCAGAACATTGTGGACAGGCGATCGTTGCAGCAAGTGCGGTTGCTCGACCAGATGGAGTCTCTTCGCCCGAATTGTCAAGAATTCCGATGAGTAAAGCAACGGTGAAAGTCACCACCATCAAACTCCATGACAGCAAACGCAGTCTTTTCGAGGTCAACATGTGATTCCCTCGACTAATTTCTCGTATGTCACTGGCCCAACGACCTTGAGCACAATTAGCCCACTAGGAGCAACCAAAAAAGTCTCTGGAGCGGTTAGAACACTAAAGTCAATGGCTATCTGATTCGTCTCTTTACCAATAAGAACTGGCCAATCCCCTCCAAACTTTTCGAAAAAACCCTTGACCGCTTCTTTCTCATCATTAAAAGCAACCCCAAGAAGCTGAGTTGAACATTGAGCCCCATTGGCACCCTTAGCTCCTTCTTCAGTAAATTGGATTAAGGCTTGATGTTCCACAACGCACCCTGAGCACCAGCTAGCGAAAAAATTCACAGCTGTCCATGTTTGTTCATCTGGAGCTTTCGTCCGATTTGCTTGAAGGGTAAGGTCGAGATCAACAGATTCACCGCTGACTGAAATTCCCTGTACGGGCGGAACAGGTTTACCGACTAGATCAAAATTCGGACCATTTTGTTGAACGTTCTGAACTGCAAGAACCACAATAAAAGCGGCTGCAATGAGCCCCACGGCTGCTATAACCCATTTTAACGGTGTCATCTTTGTGTACTTCGCAATGCTCTACTCGTACCTTTACTTGCACGGCCATGAGAAAGGTGAGACTTCTCTCGGCGAGGAAAAAGTGACAGCCCTGTCCCACCGAGCATAAGAAGGCCCCCCAACCAGATCCATATGAGCATGGGCTGTCTCGTTATTTGGACCACGATTTTCTTACTATCCGTTTCAGGACCATCAAGAAGAGCTACTTGAACATCTTCAAACAAGGTCACCCTTGTGTCAGGTGCTGGAACGATTTGCCCAGATGCAATAAACCGTTCTATAGCTGGAGTCAACATTTGCCCATTCACTTCCAAAAGCACTTCTTCTTCGATCCGATTTGGATGTGTGTATATCTGAGAAGAAACGTATGTTACATCTGTCTCAGCTATCCGCACTGTCTGCCCTGGTGCCATCGCATATGACCCTTGGTCAACATATGAAGAGCTCCCCACGAATCCCATCGCCAGAAGTATGACCCCAAGGTGGACCACCATCCCTCCGTTTGAACGACCAAGGACACCTCGAAGACCTTGTCGACGAATCGACAAGAAAAGGTGTCGGGCGGCGCTCATTCCCGCAAACCCAGACATTGCAAAAGCGAGAAGAGGGACACTCCCTCGCGCCCCTACTGCGACAGCAATAACCATCGAAACGGCCCCGCCCCATGCTGGCCACTCCAATCGATGGAGAAGAAGTTCCTTATTCGCCTTTCTCCAAGGAAGGACAGGCGCTACTGCCATCAGGAATAAGAGCGTAAATCCTACCGGCATGCTCATCCGTTCGAAATACGGCGCACCGACAGAAATTCGGCGATCTTGAAGAGCCTCGACGATAAGGGGAAAAACCGTTCCCAACAAAACAATAAAAGCAAAAACAGCAAAGGCGAGATTGTTTGCGAGAAATGCACCTTCACGAGATAACGGAGAATCTATTCCGCCAGGGGATCGTAAACGATCACCTCGCCAGAAAATCAGGCTGATACACGTTACTAAGATCACAGCGAAAAACCCTAGTAACCATGCGCCGAAACCTCCTGCTGAGAATGCATGAACAGAAGCAAGAATACCTGAACGGGTAATGAAAGTTCCAAGGATAGTTAAAGAGAAGGTCGCGCAGATTAAAGATAGGTTCCACACACGAAGCAACCCTCTACGCTCTTGCACAAGAACCGAATGGAGGTAAGCCGTGCCAGTAAGCCAAGGAATGAGAGATGCATTCTCTACCGGATCCCAACCCCAGTACCCTCCCCAACCTAGGACGTCATAAGCCCACCAAGCACCAAGAATAATACCAGCGGTAAGAAAGCCCCATGCAAACAAAGTCCACCGCCTTGTCTCAAGCAGCCACCCTTCTCCCAGTCGACCCGTTATCAGAGCAGAAATTGCAAAGGCAAAAGGGACCGTGAATCCGACATACCCGAGATACAACATCGGAGGGTGAAACGCAACAAGTACATGGTTTTGCAATAGTGGATTTGGCCCAGGACCGTCATACCCCATCGGCGGATCAAAGGATTGAAAAGGGTTCGCCGGCCCAACCATTGCCAAAGCAAAGAAGGCCACAACGAGGAACATCACTACTAAGGCCCACGCAACCATTGGATCCGTGTAGCGCTCTTTAAATTTCACATTAACGACTATGAGGTACCCTGCTAAAATGACTCCCCAAAGAAGGATCGAACCTTCAAGAGCAGACCACATTGTAGCTACGTTGAACAAAGCCGGGGTCAATGAACTCCCCTGCTCTGCGACAAATTTAATAGAAAAATCACGCGTGATGAGGGCTCGCTGCATAGCGAAGGTCGCCATGATCATGCCAGCGAGCACCAGCCACGAATAACGAGCTCCGAGAATCAGCAATTTTTCACGCGAGTAACGAAGCCCAATGATGATCGTCACAGCGCCGGAAAGCGCCGCGACGAGAGCAAGAACTACTCCGCCAACTCCAATCGCAATATTCATTTGATCACCTAGGAGTCGGAACCCTACTCCAATTGTCCCCTATTTTCTGCATCATCTACCCGATCTTCACGATAATCATTATCGTGTTTAACCAAAATTCTGTCCGTAGCAAACCACCAACCATCATTTGCCCCATTAGGGAAAAAGTAGCCGTTCACTGGAATCGGCCCTTCCTCCCAGTTACCTTCTAACACGACTGGAATACCCTGATCAAACAGGTCGGGAGGTGCTCCTTGGCTGACCACATCGACGTACACTCCATCAAAGACAATCGAAAAAAGTGTATATTCGTCCTCTCCGATTACAAAAGTCTGCTCCGACCCAGCGTTCGTCGTAGGAGACCCGAGGAGTTGAAAGCGTTTATCTCCTAGTTCTTCTCGTTCTATAACTGCTTTATCTGCTTCTAAAAATGACTGACTATTAGTAGCGAGAAACCAAATGAGACCAACAACAGCTAACGCTATAACCAAAACGACCAACGCAGGTATCCACTTTGACGTAGCAGACTGCTGATTGGTGC
Source organism: Acidimicrobiales bacterium (assembly GCA_022425805.1). Lineage (GTDB taxonomy): Bacteria > Actinomycetota > Acidimicrobiia > Acidimicrobiales > UBA8592 > UBA8592. Next base: position 8,160 of record JAKMEQ010000060.1, on the reverse strand, counting down.
GTGGAGTTAGATCAATGCCGGTTTCACCGTTATCCATCAGTAATCCTAGATTGTTCTTCTGTTGAAGAGATCCATCTACGTCTTCCAGGGGGCACCTTCTCTGTTAACCTCTTACCTCGCCTGAGAAGAAAAAACGCGTAAACAGCAAGAGTACCGATGCTGATAGACCAGCCAGCTAACAAATATCCAAGATGACTCATTCGTTTTCTCCTTCTTCCGGTATTCCGGTAGAACCCACGTCTAGCCCATGGGCTTCTGCTTGGCGTTCTTCAATCGCTGCCCCATATCCAAGTCTTTCTTCTTCAGTTTCTAGCCACCCAACACGGAATCTATGAATCAAGAGCCAAAGGTAGGTAATACCTATTACTAGGGTCCCTAAGAACCAAGTAAATAGCGTCAGATTTTCTAAATTTCCATCGGTTAGCGAAGATTGCTGATGGAGCGTGCTGTTTTCCCACCATTCAACTGACCGATTGACGATCGGAATATTAATCGTGCCGATAATACCAACTATCGCTGCTCGTTTCGCTCGTGCTTCAGGACTTGCTGGCACTTGTCGAAGGGCAAGATACCCAATGAACATCAAGAACATAACCAATGTTGTGACTAAACGTACATCCCCCCATTCCCACCACGTATTCCAAGTTGGGCGGCCCCATATGCTTCCAGTGACAAGAGTTAACCCGCAAAACATTACTCCGATCTCTGCAGAAGCATGCGCCGTCGTATCCCACCATCGAGAACGCTTCCATAAATAGCAGATACTTCCGACTGCAGTAACGCCAAAAGCAATATAAGAAAAAATTGCGACAGGGACGTGAATGTAAAGCAGCCTTACTGCATCTTCCATTGAATCATCTTCCGGACTGAAAATAAAAGCAAACAGAATAAGTGCGGGAATGCCAAGAAGAAGACACAACCCTAGAAAACGGGTGCTTCGCGAGCTAGTCGCGTTAAATGGTCCCACGGTAGTAATCATTCCTCCTCCAAAAGTTGTCCATAGCTAAACATACCTAAAACCGTATACACAACGGCAAATACAACTAGAAGTCCAAACCATGCCCACCCATCAGCGTTCACTCTTCCAAAAGCATCTCCGAAAGTTCTAGTTGCCCCTATTGCCACCGGGGCCAACACGGGTAAGAGAAGAATCGGAAGAAGTGTCTCTCGAACTCCTACCCCGGATGCAATAACCCCATAGAGAGTACCCGATGTTGCGATACCCACTGTCGCTACAAACGCCGACAAACAAACGAGTAAAGGGTCTTCAACTGAAGTATCGAAGAGAACCATCATGACGAAGAAAAGTAGAACTTCTAGAACAAGCAACTGGACAAACAGCGCTAGAGACTTACCGAGAAAGATAGAAGAAGATGACACCGGTGTTAGCAACATTCGATCGCGCGCTGCATCAGCATCTTCGATCTGAACTCCACGTTGGATAGCAAGTAGCGCCACCAGAAGAATAGCAACCCAGTACAAGCCTGGTGCTGTATCTCGAAGTGTTTGCGTGTTCGCATCTAAGGCGAACCCAAAGAGGACCATGATCAAAAGTGTGTACGGAGCAATCTGGTTTATGATGATCCGCGAACGGATTTCAACCTGCAGATCTTTGCGCGCTATTAACCAAGAGTCAGCTAACACCGTTAACCTCACTTCCGTTCCCACCAGAGTCACTAGTGACCCGGCCTCCGGCAAGTGTGACGACACGCCCAGTAAGGGCTGATAATTCTTTAGCGGCATGGGATACCAGCAAAACGGTAGCGCCAGCAGCAGCAGCATTTTTGATCAGTTCATTAACTAGAGACCGCCCTTCGCTATCTAGCGCTGCATGCGGTTCATCCAATAACCAGATAGGGGGTCGTTGGACCAGTAGTGCAGCAAATGCTGTTCTTCTTCGCTGCCCGGCTGAAAGTTGTCGAGCAAGAACATCTCGAAGGCGGCCACCTAATCCCATAACCTCTATAGCATCGGTTATCTCTTGACTATTTGCCCGTGTCATTGATGCCCAGAAAGCAATGTTTTCCTCGACTGTCAAATCTTCATAAAGGCCTGTCTTATGGCCAAGTAGGCCAATATCCGGACGAACCCTCCGCCGATTTTCCCCGAGGTCTTGTCCGAGAATCTTAGCGGTTCCCTCCTTAATTGGAAGTAATCCAGCGCACAACCGAAGCAGAGTCGACTTGCCAGCCCCATTTGGACCCTGAAGTAAAACAATTTCACCCTGCGATACTCGCAATGTAGCACCCGTTAACGCAGGAAAGTGACTAAGAAGCACAACGACTTCTCGTAGGTCAATTGCGACTGTCACCCGACTCCCCGATCAAATAATCCACATCATTGAAACTAGTCGTATTGGTAGTACCTGCACGAGTTCTATCCGCACGTCAATCTCTTTTTTAGAAATCATGTGGGTATGAATTCGTATACCGTCTCAATTTCGCTAACGTCAACATAGATGTTGATATCACGAATCTTTCGATACATAGGGCAATGCATGATCTTTATTGGTTCATTGACCCTACTTTTTGTCGTATATCAGCTCTGGGGAACTGGCTTCTTGACAGAGAGATACCAAGAAGACCTTGAAAACGACTTCGAAGAACTTGTCGAATACGCGGAAGAAGTCAATTCTTCGCCAGAAGTAACTTCAACGGAGAGCCCAGTAGAAACAAATTACTCTGATTTTCTCTGGCGCCCAGAGGGAGAAGCTATCGCCCAGTTGACCATCCCAGCGTTGAGCCTCTCAAAAACTGTGGTAGCTGGCATAAGTGTCGAGGCATTACGAAAAGGTCCCGGCCACTTCAGTGGAACGCCATTGCCTGGCATGTCCGGAAACGCCGCCATCGCTGGACATCGAACTACATGGGGTGCTCCATTTGGAAGGATTGATGAGTTAGCGCCAGGGGATGAAATCAAGGTTCAAACAATCCAAGGAACATTTACCTATCGAGTCATAGAGCAACTGGGCGGTAAGGGACATTTTATTATTAGCCCCAATAGGCTCAATGTCCTCGATCAAGATTTTGATGTACACCCGAACAGATTGACGTTGATTTCCTGTCATCCGAAGCTCACGGCCCGAAACCGCATCGTCGTTATCGCTGAACTCGTCGGGGAACCCGCCGAATACTATCCTCCTCCGAAGCAAGGGTTCAGTATTAATCTCTCTTTCGAAGGCCTTGAAGAAAGCTCAAATTCTGCAGTGCCTCCGACTGTTGGATTAGAAGAAGAGGACTTGACTTCCAAAAGTTCCCAACCCAATGAGACCCCAGCTACGGAGATCGAAACCCCCACTCCTCTTCCCAAACCCGAACCCGAACCCGTGAGGATCAACCAGCCGACAAGTTTTGGTGAAGGTCTCAGTGGAGACAGCGATGCCATTACCCCAACTATCGTCTGGGGAATAGCAGTATTCGTACTTGGCTTCTCAACCGCATTCGTTGGGAGTCGATGGAGGCGTTGGCCAACGAATCTCATAGCCTTCATTCCATTCGTTGTAGTACTTACAGTGTGGTTCTTCAACCTAGAGCAAACAATCCCAAGTTAACAAGGAAGGGGCAGAGCACAATTTAGAATAGAGTTGACGATAATGAATGGTTTTCAGATTTTCGTCACGTCTTCACCGAATTTAAACTAACAATATTATGAATGCTCCGTGTAAAGCTATCGCTATCACCTTCATTGCTGGAATCCTAATGATCTGTTCACTTGGCTGCTCTTCTTCAGACGATGAAGGATCTTCTTCATTTGCACCTTCGATCCTTCCAGGCGCTCTGACACGTATGGGCGATGCAAATTCCTTGACCCTTGAAGGGTCGATTGTAAATTTCCAATATGAACTTCGTTTAGAGGACTGCTTTAACGAATACAGGCTTGTCGATGAAGATACGGGTGATATAACTGACCTCACTACGATCGTGGATTGTCGAAGGCCCCATGACGCCGAGATCTACAAAGAATTCACGCATCCAGCTACCGGAACCGACCCCTACCCAGGCAAATCAGAACTAGAACGGTGGTCAGCGATTCAATGTTATGACGCGTTCAAAGGTTTCGTTGGTTACGACTATGAACTCTCTAAATTAGAAATTGGTTACATCCCTCCGGTTCAAGAGGATTGGGAAATTGGCCTATATCGAATTGTTACCTGCTATGTTTATGTCCCAGACAGTCAGCTTTCCGGATCAATGCAAGGAAGTAGGATCTAACATATGTCAGTAACCAATAGACCTCGTCCGATCCGACTATAAGATTTCTTTATGGTTGATCCACTAGTTGCTCAGAGAGCTACGGTAAGCCGGTTTGTTAAAATAGGTAAACGTGTCGGGTACTCCCTATGGCTTATCGCCATCGTCCTCTTCTTTATCCTCTTCTCAACAAACTTCGACGGCCCCTTCGTTACTGTTGTAGTTATCACACTCATCGTCGGTTCGGTCATTCTGTTGCCATCAATAGTGATGAGCTACGCAGTTAGAGCAGCCGAAAGGGAAGATCGGCAACGACAAAGCGCTGACAAGTCCGACCTAGACATCTAACTTCAATCTGGGGGACGAGGTCCCCCAACTGGAGAAATATCGATAGGGGTTTCGGGCAGGTCTCCCTCAATTATCTGTGGTAAGAATTCACGTAATCGTGCGGGAAGCGTTTGTTCATTTGAGCCCAGCAGCTCATCGAGCGACCACCATCGGCCCTCCTCAAATGCCGCTGCTTCTAATGCTTCCAAACCCTTTGGATCCCATGAAGCGCTCTTTTCAATTTGTGCGAGATGTATTCTTTCATCTGATTTGAAGTGATACATCGCAAAATCGAATTCAACATACTGTGTCCAGATACAAGGACCCATTACTACATCTTGAAATCCGCATTCCTCATAAAGTTCTCTTCTTGCTGCATCTTCACTTCTCTCACCAGCCTCTACCCCGCCTCCAGGAATCTCCCACCAAGTTCCTTTTTCGGGACGCATAGGGTCTGACCCCTTCATGAGAAAGATCTGTTTATTCTTATCGAGAAGCACTACCCTTGCAGCTGGACGGCGAAAACCCCAAACCATTAGTTTTTGGGCAAATCAATAAATGGTGTTTCTTTTGCCGGCCCCGGTTCTTTAGGAAGTCCTAAAACGCGTTCGCCGATGATATTTCGCTGAACTTGATCGGTGCCTCCATAGATCGCTGGAGCTGGAGAGAAAAGAGTGACCTCATTGATCCATGCACTGTCCCCTAACTCCGACCCCTCAAGCATCCCATCTGCTCCAATCACCATGTTTCCAACCTCGCAGAACCTCCGATAGAGCTCGCTCATCATCAGCTTTCCAATGTTGCCCTCAGCGCCAGTTCTTCCAGTGCCGCTTTTTACACGAAGCATATTCAAGCGGTTGACTTCGATCAGAGAGTGTAATTTCATCAGTTCATCTCGTAGAACAGGGTCCTGCTCGCGGCCTAGTTTATGTGTGAGTTCAGTCAGACGGTGGAAAAGTCGGGGACCTATGACAATCCCTCCCTGTCTATCTGCTTGACGCCCTATAAGGTCTCCGGCTCTTCTCTCGAGCTGGCCCGCTATAGTCCCAGGTATTGCTGTAGGTACAGGTATGGAACCGCTACCAAGATGAGAGCGTTCGAATGTAAGCGTTGCATTCGCCACCCGCCAGCCGTTTGATCGACCTCCAATGATCGCATCGTCTGGGACAAGCCCGTCAGTAACGAACACTTCATTGAATAAAGCTCGCCCGGTCATTTCTGTTAAGGGCCGGACATCAACGCCTTTCTGCTTCATATCAAACGCGAAATAGGATATTCCTTGGTGTTTTGGAAGGTCAAAGTCTGTTCGCGCTATCAACATCCCCATATCTGCTACTTGCCCTCCAGAGGTCCAAACTTTCTGCCCGTTGATGACCCATTCATCACCATCTTTTTCCGCTTTACACTGAAGCCCTGCAAGATCTGACCCCGCTCCAGGCTCAGAGAAAAGTTGGCACCAAGCTTGTTGGCCGTTCAAAATCGGCGGGATAAATCTAGCTATTTGCTCTTCTGTTCCATGAGCTGCAATTGTTGGGGCAGCAAGCATCATTCCTAGCCCGGTCGGAGGCCCCAGAACGTTCTTGTCAGCTATCGTTCGAAGAACTACGTGGTTAAGGTTTCTTCCCCACCCCCGACCTCCAGCATTTTCTGGAAGCATCGTATGTGATAGTCGGGCATCAGCCATAAGTTGCCACCACTCGGCGACGGTAAGTTCGAGATCCCAGTTCTTATCTACCCAGTTAGCAACTTCAGTCTTAACTTCATCTTCGCTTATTTGACTCATGGCACCCACAGAAAACTCTCTTGTTTACAACATTCTCAATCTACCCGATCGTCTCTGAGACGACTATTCCACCTCAGCTCAAAGAACCTTCTTGCCGTTTCGGCACCACGCTCAGGGTCTCTCCGTCCCTATATATCGAGACGTTTGCACCATAGATTTCTTTTAGTGAGTCTTCAGTGATTACTTCCGTTGGCATTCCTGAGTTTGTGACGACACCGTTTACTAGAAGTGCCATTGAGGTGCCGTATTGAGAGGCCAGAGTTAAATCATGAAATGCACTAATCACAGTCAGCCCTAGACTCTGGCGTTGTTTATCGACGAGTTCAAGCACTTCTTGCTGGTGGCCTAAATCAAGCGCTGTAGTCGGCTCATCCAAAAGGAGGATTTTGGGTTGTTGAACTAAAGCGCGAGCTATGATGACTCTCTGTCGTTCACCTCCTGACATTTCCGTGACATATCTCTCAGCGACATTACCTAGGTCCAAATCATCTATAACCGACAGCACGTACCTTAAATCTTCTTTAGTTGGCTGGAATCCTCTCCCTAGGTACGGGGTCCGCCCTAAAAGAATGTAATCAAGAACTTTTACCCTAGGAGGAACGACTGGGATTTGCGGAACGATCGATATCGTTTGTGCACGTTGCTTCGGGGCAAGCTGGGAAAGGTCCATACCGTCGTAAAGAATGCTCCCAGTTGAGGGAACAATTCCCGCTATTGCTCGAAGAAAACTTGACTTACCCGAACCGTTAGGCCCAATTATTGAAAGCCAATTTCCTGATTCAATACTGAGGGAAACAGAGTCAACAACTTTTTTCCCCCCGAGGACGACCGTTACTGATTTCAGATCTAGGACTGCTGAAGACTCTTCTGCTCTAGATAACTCCATCGGATCTCCTTCTTAAGACAAAGAGGAAGAAGGGCGCTCCAAAAAATGCTGTAACTACTCCAATTGGGAGCTCAGCAGGAGACTGAAGAGTTCTTGCAAGGAGATCAGTAAGCGTTAAGAAAGCAGCTCCTATGAGGAAAGACAAAGGGACTACCAGTCGGTTAGAAGCTCCAACTACCAGGCGAACAGCATGAGGAACAATAATACCGACGAAAGCGATTAGGCCACTTACAGCTACAGCAGAGGCGGAAGCGAGCGAAGCTGCGGCTATAACAATCCAACGAACTCGTTCAGGACGGAGACCTAGAGAGCGGGCTTCTTCTTCTCCGACTGCCAAAACATCTAACGCTCCCTTCATTGCATACATAACTGCCACAGAAAGTAGTGCATAGGGAAGAATCAAGATCACCTCATCCCATCCACTAGTACTTAAACGGCCAAGTATCCAGCTATACACTTGTCTTAAAGTCGCTGTTTCTCGCTGTTGAATATATGTCTGAATTGCAGTGAACAAAGATGCGACGGCCACTCCTGCCAGCAACAAACTTGCGGTACTCGTTGATCGGCCAATAGCCCCTCCCACTGCTAATGTGATCCCTACCGCAATAGCTGATCCGAGAAATGCAGCGATTGGAAGGGCATCAAACATCCCACTCCCGTTTGAAGCACCCGAAACGATGGCCACAGTAGCTCCAAGTCCTGCGCCAGCCGCGACTCCTAACAAGTAGGGATCAGCAAGAGGGTTTCTAAATACGCCTTGATATGAGGCGCCGGCCATAGCGAGAAGGCCTCCGACCATTAAGCCAAGTACAATTCGAGGTAAGCGAATATCCCATACGATTGCTGCTTCTATCGTCGATAAACCTGAATCAACAGAGACTCCAGGGATCCTGTCTAAGATTTCAAGAAATATTCGATCTGGGCGAATTGATACAGGACCAAAGAGCAGGCTTAGCAAAATCGAACATAGAAGT
>JAKMEQ010000081.1 GCA_022425805.1 Acidimicrobiales bacterium | reverse complement strand
ATCGAAGTCACCGGTATCGGTTACTGAACCGAAACGGTCACCAGCTTCAGCACCAATCCAACCCGCTGATAAGAATCCGGGAGTATCCTGATCAATCTGATTACCAATTCCGAACATTCCTTCGATGGAATAGAGAGTGGAAAGCATCTGATCCCCAGTTCCGCCTCCCTGGCCAGATACGCCATTGTTGACAATGGCCATGAAATTGTCCCCCTTAGTAACTGCTGTTCTAGCGGTTCCAACAATTGTTACATCAGCTTGATCAGTTCGTCCGGATGTTCCGAAGCCATTGCTGACATAGATACCTTGGATAGCTCCTATCGCACCAACGGATGAGTTTGCTAGCCATTCAGCTACTTCTTCTCCGGTGTAATCCCTTTCCCAACTGGCAAATGGGTTCCCAATACTGTCAAACGAGTCGACTTGTGAGGGTAGATATGAGATATCTGGACATGGATGATTGGCAGCAGTGCAGAAAACGTACGCACCTGATTCACTATGCCCTCCATTTGATGAACTGTAATATGCGCTAATCGGGCTTTCTCCGTTAAGTAGAACCTGTCCTGCAGTAAGGTCAACGGCCGTAGTCCAATTGCTGGCGTTAGTTGCGGACTCGTGAGTGTAACCAATGTAGTATTGATCGTTAATTGTAGAATAAAGGTCCCAAGGTAAGCTCCAGCTTTCCGAAGCTCGCCTGTTGTTAATGCGAGCTAAGGCGTATGACCTTCCAGCGACTGCTTGCGATTCGAGAGCTGCAGCTGGCCAACTGGGCGAGACCTCGGCGAGTCCATAGATATATTTTTCCATAGGTAGATTCTCTAGAAGTACGAAGACCCCATCTCCTTCTAAATCTCTCTCTCGAATAGTTAAAGTTCCCCATTGGTAACTATTACCAGAAGTTCCGATGTTTGTGAACTGGTCAACCACTTCGGTTTGAATGGGTTCTCCTTCGACCAAAGTAATTGAAATGGCACCTGTCGAACAATGCTGGATATTCTCAGGTTGTGCCACTTCGATACATTGGTCGATGTTATCTGGGGTAGTGACAGATATAGCGTTAGCTGTGCGGCTAACTGTCAGTACAGTTGCTGCGGGGATGTTGACGAATGGATTACCTGATGCATCGAGGAGGTCTACGGGGCCAGAAGTCGTGAATGTGGCACCTTCGCCGCTAAAAAGATGGACGCGAAGATCGTTAGGCATTTCAACTTCGGTGAGGTTCGTTCCGGGATAATAGAATGCAAGAATCGCTGCGGCGGTCTGGGCACCTCCGCCTTCTTCCGTAGTAAGTGCGCGTCCGTATGCGCCATATTGGCTCATCCCTACTCCATGACCCCATCCATTTCCTTCAATGTGGATGACAGATGAATTGGTCGGAATATCAGCATTTGCCGGTATAGAACCTAAATGGAGCACCGCAAAAAGTGCGATCGATATGATACCTATAGATCTGGTCCCAAAGAGATAATGTCCTATTTTCTGTTTGAAAGATCTATGACTAGGCATGGCGCTCCTGAGATTCACCGCCTTCAGTAATGATTGCGGAAATTGGTAGTCAATTCAAGCCTATCCGGATGATATTCAGGTTTTTTCATAGGGCCGGATAGCTAGTGGTTCCTTATCGGTGGCCTTCGACCTTGAAATCCATTCAAGTGGGCCAAAGAGAAACCCTAATCCCCATGCTATGTGCATGGTGGGAAAGACGAAAAATAAAAAGCATCTTGACCAACCATTGCATTCTTTAGAGATGAACGTCGATAAGAGGACTGCAGTCATATACATGAAAGGAATTAACAAGCCCCATATGCTTTCAAGGATAGAGACGAGTATTCCTCCAAAAATCCCAAGTATGAGGAGGGGAGGGACTAATTGTCTTAATCGAATTGATGATGGGTGAAGTTTGATCACAGATCGTTTCCATTGACCATATTGAAAATACTGTTTGAATAGAGCTTGAAATGTTGACCGAGGTCTATAACGTACGATCAGATTTGGATCAAACCATACGGTATATCCTGCTTTTCTCAGTCGAATATTTAATTCATAGTCCTGGTTGCGTTTCAACGATTCATCGAAGCCACCGAGTTTGTGGAATATTGAAGCGTCATATACCCCTAGGTAGACAGTATCTACTGGGCCTTCGTCACCTCCATAATGGAATCTGGAGTTTCCGACACCAAATTTGGAAGTCATAGCAGAGGCGATAGATCGTTCAAGAACGGAAGCCCCTTCTGCTTTTTGGATGCCCCCGACGTTAGCCGCTTTTTTTTTCTGAATGGTCTTTATGGCTTGTTGAATGTAAGTTTTGTCAAGTTTGGATTGGGCATCTACGCGAACGAGATAATCACCTGTCGCTATTGATGCTGCTGCGTTTAAGGCACTAGCGGTTCTACCAGAGGGATTTTCAATTATTTTAACTCGCTTATCAGTACTTTCTAGTTCCACGGAGACTGCACTGGTCGTATCACGTGAAGGTCCGATGCTTAAAATAATCTCGATGATTTCTTCGTAGTCTTGATTAAGTACTGACTGGACGCTAGAACGCAGAGTTGCACCAGCGTTAAGTACCGGCATAATGACGCTGACGGAAGGGTTTTTTCTCTCCATTGCGCTTTTAAGTTCGCCCTGTCAAAACGACCCATATGGTGCGCGTTAGAATTTGAGCATCTAAAATAGGTGACCAATTTACCAAGTACTGGAGATCGTGGCCTAATTTGTAGCTCGGGTCTGTGTGGTAATGACCGGAAACTTGTGCCAAACCTGTTATCCCAGGGGGAATGTCGTGTCGCCGTCCATAGCCTGGGATGAGACTTTCATACTCGCTCGTAAAGTCAGGCCGCTCTGGTCTGGGCCCGATGATGGACATTTCGCCTTTGGCTACATTCCAGAACTGAGGGAGCTCATCTAATCGGGATTTCCGAATCCACTGTAATCCTGGTATAACTCTTGAATCATTTTTCTCCGCTTTGGTTATTCCTGTTAGCTCTTCGGCGTCATGATGCATCGTGCGGAACTTCAACATTTGAAATTTCTCTCCAAACTTGCCGACTCTTTCTTGTTTGTGGATAATCCCAGATCCCGCCACAGAACGAATGTATAGACCGGTGAGAAGCGTAAGTAACAGAATTGGTACAGAAAGGACCCAGAGATAAAAGGCTTCCGTGAACCTCTTAAAGTGAAACCTTGAAGTTGATAAGGTATGGGCCCGAAGCGCAATAAATGGCATTCCCGCAATCTGAAGGCTACGTCGTAGTCCTAAAAGGGTGTCTGAAGGGACGATTCGTTGGAAGACGCCCACTCTCCGTAACTCAAGCTCTTCTAATGGATTGGGGTATATCTCTTTGAGTAGTCCTCCGCTGAGCAGAAGTACGTCAGTGGTTTGTGCTAGTTCGATTTCATCAGCAAGGTGGGATACTTTTTCTAATTCCCCAACAATTATTACTCTGGAGCCACATTCTCTGATGTGATCTTTACCAAGCTTGATATCTTGTTTGCTACCTACGAGGAGAACCCGAGGGATACCAAAACGTCTGGTTCGTAAACGCCTTGACAGCCACCTGTTGAAATTGACCCCTAATGATCCGAAAATCCATAGTACAAGTAAGTTTCCACGAGGCATAAGATAGGTACCAGTAGCTAATGTAAATGTTGCTTCAATGAGAATAGCTATGGATGTCAGTGCCGAAATTCGTGGCAACCAGAGTTTAGCTCCTATTCGGGGTGCGGGTTCGTAGAGCTCTCCAAAGTAATACACGAGAAGGTGAAGGCATGAAGCAATGGCGAATCCACCTAAATAGTTAGAGAAACTTTTCGGCCAATCGGTTCCAAACCTAGCTAGAAGAGATGTGAATAATACCAGCATCAAAATAAGGAAATCAGCACAAACAAGTATGCGTATTCTTTTCCATCCCTTTGGAGCCATGGTAGGGCGCTCAGGGTCTATTGCGAGCTGCGCATTGGTCATAGTAGGTGGATTCCGTCCTTAAATACCCACTCTAGTGTAGGCGTAAATGGCTATTAGAGGGTTCCCATAAAGGATCGGTAGCGGGAAAGGCGATGTTAGCTTCGGTTCTTCGCTATGAGATATTATAAACCTAGGTCATTTCTATGACTATTACGATATCCCCAGCGCCAACAGAATCTCCCGTAGTTACGTTAATTTCAGAAACGGTTCCTGCGACATCGCTAGTTACATTGTTTTCCATTTTCATTGCTTCAAGCACGACTAGGACGTCTCCTGAGGAAACGCTTGCACCGACCTCTGTCATGACCTTGACGATCGTTCCCTGCATAGGAACGGCTATTTTTCCGTCGCCCCCACCAGAGTTTCCTGAGGAAGAAGAAGCGTTCCGGCGGATGCGCCCTGAATTATCTGGGAACCACATTGCAACGTTAAATAGCTTTCCGTCTACTTCAATGTCAGCTGATCGATGTATAAGGTTCGGTTCGGACGAGGAATTAGGTTGAGATGAACCTCTGATACCTGTCAAATCCAGAACATCTTCCACCCATTTTGTTGAATGTTCTAGATTGCCAAAATCAGCATGGGTGAGGATGGCTCTATCTGCAGGGATAGTAGTGTGGAGTCCTTCTATCTGAAATTCATCTAATGCCCGAACAGTCCGAGCAATAGCAATTTGACGGGTTTCTCCCCAACAGATGAGCTTTCCAACAAGATTGTCGTAGAACTGGCTAATCTCGTCACCTTCTTCGTAACCGCCATCCCATCTAGTGCCAAAGCCTGCTGGTAACTTAAGTTTTTCAAGTTTCCCAGGACTGGGTAGGAATTCCCCTTCGGCTGGATCTTCAGCGTTTATTCGGACTTCGATAGCGTGGCCTCTTAGTTGAACATCATCCTGAGTGAATTGAAGTTCGTCTCCTTGAGCTACCAGAAGTTGTTGCTGAACTAGATCAATACCCGTAACCATTTCTGTCACAGGGTGCTCAACCTGCAATCTCGTATTCATCTCAAGATAGTAAAAGTCCTCATTCTCGTAGAGGAATTCGACAGTTCCGGCATTTACGTAACCGCACCCTTCGGCGACTGCAACAGCAGCTTCTCCCATAGCGTTTAAGATTTTGGGATCGATACCAGGTGCAGGAGCCTCTTCGATTAATTTTTGGTGACGGCGTTGGGCGGAACAATCTCGAGTTCCTAGATGAATCGTGTTGCCATGTGAGTCAGCAAGAATTTGTACTTCAATATGTCGGGGGTTGGTTAAATAACGCTCTATGTACAATTCGTCCCTACCGAAGTAGGCGAGTGCTTCTCTTTGGGCAGATTCGATAGCCCCTTGGATAGCATCGTTGCTCTCGACGACCTTCATACCTCGACCGCCTCCACCAAACGCTGCTTTAATCGCTATCGGGTACCCATACTGGTCGGCAAAGTCTGCAACTTCTGAAGGGTGTTCAATGAAGTCTGTTGTACCCGGAACACCATCGACCCCCACTTTTTCAGCAGCGCGTCTTGCACTAATTTTATCTCCCATGATCTGGATAGCTTCAACGGGAGGGCCAATGAAATGAACGCCTTTAGTGATTATCGTCTTAGCGAATTCAGCATTCTCCGAGAAGAAGCCGTATCCAGGGTGGACTGCATCTGCTCCTGATTTTTCGAGAATCTCAAGAATCTTCGGAATGTTTAGGTAGCTTTCCGATGCAGTAGTTCCTCCAAGAGCGAACGATTCGTCAGCTAGCCGAGTATGTAGGGAATTACGATCTAGGTCAGAGTACACGGCGACAGTCTTAATTCCGAGTTCTCGACATGCTCGAATGACCCGTACAGCGATTTCTCCTCTATTGGTTACAAGCACTTTTGTAAACACTCGTCTAACGTTACAGAAGATGAAGTCGAACGAAACGCATAACAGAAAAGTCACTGAAAAAGATGACCCGATTCAGAGGGGTGATTATTTGACGGAAGTCTTAAAACCCCTTGATTTTGGGCCTGTTACTTGGGTGCAAGAGACTGGATCCACAAATTCCGATCTTTTAGAAAAATCTATATCAGAAGAAAATGAAGGGATGGTAATAATCGCTGATTTTCAGACTTCGGGCCGTGGCCGAAGAGAGCGACAATGGATTGCTGAAGCCGATTCTAGCCTCCTCATGTCTGTGCTCTTTCGTGCTGATTCACGAGAGATGAATCTGGGAGTTTTCTCTTCTGGAGTGGCGATAGCTGCGTGTGAGGCGTTGGATAACTTAGGGTTTGGGCGGGTTCGTATTAAATGGCCGAATGATTTGGTGGTTCTTGAT
>JAKMEQ010000072.1 GCA_022425805.1 Acidimicrobiales bacterium | reverse complement strand
TTGGATTGCTTCGGTATCTAGCATCATTTTGTTGAGCGCAGAATACACGGGGCAAAAGCGAGTAAAGGGGCTGATAATTTACAACGCTGCTATGACTCCCGCTTCAAAAGCCATTGCGTTGATAATGTAACCGCAAGGATATCGCTGACATGTAAGCGACTCCGCAAATCCCGTCGTGCATGCAAACTTTTTCCCATATTAACCTTCCCATATCTTTATCGATACGGACATTAGCTGTGTTGGGTTTGGAAGCCAGCCAAAAGATATAACGTTGTGTCGAAGGGGGGACTTGAACCCCCACGCCCGTAAAGGGCACTAGCCCCTCAAGCTAGCGCGTCTGCCAATTCCGCCACTCCGACAAGTAACACTTAGCCATTGTATCCGTGGAAGAAAGATACTGGCAGGCAGTAACTAATTAGACGAATTAGTGCGTTATTCACTCGTCCATCATAAGCGCAAGGGCTAAAGTCACAAAGCAAAAAGTGAGCGCTAAAACAATGGTAATCCGGTCAAGGTTGCGTTCTATAACAGTCGAACCTGCTGCCTGCGAACCCAGGCCACCACCGAACATGTCGGACAACCCACCACCACGACCGCTGTGGAGCAAAATTAGTCCCACTAGAGCAAGGGCGACAGACACATCGAGGATGACAAGGAATACGGTCATAGAAGGTGATGCTATCCGGTATATCGCCTACATTGGCGTTTCCTGAGATTCCAAATCATGAAAAGTGATACTTGCTTGATCAATGAAGACGATACTTAACGATTCGTGCGAATTTGTCGGCTTCGAGGGAAGCACCTCCGACTAGAGCACCATCAATATCGGGCTGTTTTAGCAATTCAGCGGCGTTGATGGGCTTCACAGATCCTCCGTATTGAATTCGGATAGTATCCGCTGTTGTTCCTCCAGCGATTTCTTTAACACAGTCTCGAACAAAAGAACACATTTCCTGAGCATCCCCTGGCGTAGCCGTCATCCCTGTTCCAATAGCCCATATTGGTTCATAAGCTACAACCATTGAGGCAACACGTTCCTTCCCAACTCCTTTCAACCCATTTTGGATTTGACCTCGAACTTTCGATTGGGCATTTCCTTCCTCACGCTCCTCAATTGTCTCACCTACACAGAGAATAGGAGTCATAGTGTGTTTGAAAACAGCTTTCACTTTCGCATTGATATGTTCATCTGTTTCACCAAATATTTCTCTGCGCTCGGAGTGGCCTACGATCACATATTTAACATTTAACTTCTCTAGCATCCCTGGAGAGACTTCTCCGGTGAACGCTCCTTTCTCTTCAAAATGACAGTGTTGAGCTCCGAGAATCATCGGTATTCGATCGGACTCAAGGACGGTTTGGACGGAGCGAATATCAGTAAACGGTGGATGCACGGATACGTCACATGCTTCATAATCACTTGCGTCTAATTGGTATGAAAGTGTTTGAATGATCTGGATAGCTTCAAAGTGATTAAGGTACATCTTCCAGTTACCACTGATTAACGGCTTCCGATTGGTCGTCATAAATTACCTTTCAACCCAGAGTATTCAACAAACATAGCTAACTGTCACCTCTAAGGGCAATGAGTCCGGGTAGGTCACCCTTCTCAATCAGCTCGAGGCTCGCTCCGCCACCGGTTGAAACATGGTCCATTTCGTCTTCAAATCCGAATTTTTTTGCTGCTGCGGCGCTATCGCCACCGCCAACAACAGTGAAGCCTGCCTTGTTAGCAGCCATGCATGTTGCTATGTGTTTCGTACCTGCTGCAAACCGTGAATCTTCAAAGACGCCCATAGGTCCATTCCAAAGAATCGTCCTCGCATCAGAAATTAGATCACCGAATTCCGCAGCTGAACCTGGGCCGATATCGAGTCCCATCCACCCATCCTGAATCTCAACGCCAACTTGGCGAACAACTCCCCCAGCGTTTGGGTCACCTATTACCCCTTCACTATCCATCGCCGTAATATCATGCGGAAGACAAATAGGTGCGCCGCTCTTTAGGAGGTTGCTGCAAAATTCAATCTGACTTTCTTCCAAAAGTGATGAACCGACTTGGTGCCCTTGAGCTTTCAGGAAAGTAAAGCACATTCCCCCTCCGACAATGAGCAAATCCACAACCTTTAATAGGCTCTCGATTACTCCGATCTTGTCACTAATTTTTGACCCCCCTAGAACTGCCACGAAAGGTCTCCGTGGGTTCTCGCGCAGTTTCAATAGCACTTCAACTTCAGTAGAAAGCATCCGTCCAGCCGCCGATGGTAAAGTTCGTGGCGGTCCCACCACAGAGGCATGGGCTCTATGGGATGCTCCAAAAGCATCGTTAACGTAGGCATCTTGCCCTGCCACTAAAGATGCAACAAATTGTTGATCGTTTGATATCTCTCCTGGGTGGAACCGGAGATTATCCAAAAGGTCAACCTCCGGTATGAGTTCATGGAGACGTTTACGAACAGGATCCATTGAATAGAGTGGATTCACAGTTCCGTCTGGACGGCCAAGGTGGCTACATGCCGTAACATTCGCTCCAGCTTTAACAAGGTATTTCAGAGTCGGCATAGCAGCACGGATCCGAAAATCATCGCTGATATTCCCACCAGCTATGGGAACATTAAAGTCAGTACGTACAAGTACATTCCGCCCGGATAAGTCTCCTAGGTCTTCTAACGTAGGCAGGTACACCTAGCTATTCCTCATTTACGTTTAGGGCTTTTTGTTTTTTTAGTCCGTCGAGTTCCGACTATCTTCGTCAGGTCAACTAAACGGTTCGAATACCCCCATTCGTTATCGTACCAACCGCAGATTTTAACTAGTTTTCCTTGTGTCATCGTTAGTCCTGAATCAAATGTGCAACTAGCAGGCAAACCAACGATGTCAGCGCTTACAAGTGGTTCTTCGCTGTAATCAAGTATTTTCCGCATCGGCCCCTTCTGGGCAGCATGTTTGAAGGCTTCGTTGACTGCCTCGACTGACGGTGTTTTCTTTAGTAACCCTGTGAAATCGGTAACTGATCCGTCAGGTATCGGAACGCGCATAGCTATCCCATCGAGCTTGCCTTGCATTTTCTTAAGCACTAATCCTGTGGCTCGAGCCGCACCGGTGCTGGTTGGAATAATATTTACAGCAGCAGCCCGAGCTCGTCGAAGATCTTTGTGGGGGCCATCAACTATCGCTTGATCACCCGTATAAGCGTGAGTAGTTGTCATTAGACCTTCTTCGATTCCAAATGCATCATCAAGGACTTTTATCATCGGAACGAAACAATTGGTAGTGCATGAAGCATTTGAAACTACATGGTGTTTCTTCGGGTCATAATCGTCATCGTTCACTCCGACTACGAACGTTGCATCGCATGATGCAGGAGCAGAAATAATCACTTTACGCGCTCCAGCTTCTAGGTGCGGCAATGACTTTTCTTTATCGGCAAAAATACCAGTGGACTCTATTACCACGTCAACTCCTAGGTCCGCCCATGGAAGATCACCAGGGTTCCTTTCAGAAAGCACGGCAATTTTTACTCCATCAACATTAATTCCTCCGCGCACGGCTTTCACTCTTCCACCAAACCTGCCATGGACCGAATCATTTTTTAAGAGGTGGACTAGCGTCTCCAATGAACCCAGATCGTTCACGGCAACAAACTCAATATCCGTTCCGGATAATTTTGCTGCGCGGAAAAAATTTCTCCCGATTCGTCCAAAACCATTTATACCTACTCGAACACTCATGAATCCTCCTACAGGACTGAAGTCTTTGCATCTGCGATGCTAGCGATTCTAATCGGGTAACACAGTGATGAACACACTTCTTTTTAGACAGTCAAATCTCGATGGCTTACTTTTGCTAGATAATTTCGGGCAGCAAGGATATTTGCTAGCTCATTCACTATTACAACTGACCGGTGCCGACCCCCAGTACAGCCAATGGCGATTGTAAGATAATTCTTCCCCTCTTCTTCATATGCCGGTAGGAGTAATTCGAGCAGTGACTCCATGCGGGCAAGAAAGTCTTTTGCCAGAGATTCAGACATTACGTTCTTCCGTACTTTCTTATCTTCACCTGTCAAGTGACGCAGTCCCCTGACCCAATGAGGATTAGGAAGAAACCTACAATCCAATACCATATCGACATCAAGCGGTAGCCCATGTTTGAATCCGAATGACACCAAACGAATTTGCATCTGTTTGCCAGTCGAGTCAATAGCAAAAAGCCCAGTGATCCGTTTTCCTAACTCATGGACATTTAGCTCACTCGTGTCAATCTCGACATCAGCCGCACCTCGAATTCCATCAATCTCACCAGCTTCAGCAGCGATAGCCTCGCTAAGAGTACCTGCGCTTTCATATGGGTGCCGCCTCCTACTTTCCTCATACCGCTGGATGAGAATTTTGTCTCGAGATGTTAAGAAAAGAATCCGCGTATTAAGTGCCACGTTTTTTTGCAGTAGGGAAATTTCTGCCATTGTTTCTTCTGGGTGTTCTGTACCGACAACTAAGGCAACATGCGTTGTTAAAGAACCAGGAGATGTCGCTAGTTCTGCAACTTTAGGTATAAGCGGAGTCGGAAGGTTGTCAATAACAAACCACCCTAAATCCTCAAGAGATTTCGCCACTTCAGAACGTCCAGCACCAGAACGGCCAGCGATAATAAGGAAATCTGCCATACCTGCATGCTAGGGCCTTAGCGTGGCAGAGGTGTAAAGTTTCTCAAGTTGACTTACTTTCGATTTATTTTTTGCAAATAATGATTAAGAGACGTGGAATGGCTCGAACATTCTCATACTCGGGGTTTTTGCTTATGAACTCGTGAGATGGGGCAGGTTCGTAAAATCTTTCTATTATGAAGCCTGATTCAACGAGTGTATTGATGTATCGACTGATAGTCCGGTGCTCAAATGGGATGAAGATGCCTTTTTCTACTTCTTCGTACTGGCTTGTCTCCGTTAAGTATTCACTGATTCTCCAGTATTTTTCCGGAGGGTCATGCGTGTGGTCGTACACAAATCCGCTATTGGATGTTTGCGTTACCGGATGATTAAGCACAAGAACAAACCGCCCATTAGGAATCAAGATGCGGCTTGCTTCATCTACCGCCTGCTCAAAGTTTTCGAGATGTTCAAAGACAAGGCACGCCAGAGCACCATCAAAAGAGCCAGTACGAAAGGGAAGGTTATCTGCAGCGGCTTGAACAAATGTAGGGCCTCGACCCAGATTCTTAGCGGCAGATATCTGCGAAAAAGAGAAATCTGCGCAGGTTACGTCACAGGTATTTTCGATAACCAAAGACCGAGAAACCCTCCCCTCTCCACCACCGATATCAAGGACACTTTTCTGATTTAGGAAAAGGTCTGTTATCAACGGTAAAAGTAACTCTTCATAGTCTGGGTCGTCTCTGTTGACATATTTTTGCGTCCACCATTGACTGTTTTGATCCCAAAGATCTCGCCGTCTATCCGCTACCAATTCAACCTCCCACGCCCCTGCTTATGCCGGAGAATTTCTCATATACTGCAGTGGCAGTCCGAGCAGGAAGCCAAGATAGGCTCTGCAGGTCTTCTAAGGTTGCTTTTTGAACCTTGAGGACGTCACCGAATTCCTCTAACAATCTGGACTTTCTCGCTTTGCCCAAACCAGGGATACCGTCGAGAGCAGATCCTACCATTGCCTTGTTTCGTAACTGCCGGTGGTACGAGATAGCGAATCGGTGGCTTTCATCACGGATACGCTGCATAAGATACAGAGCTTCAGAACCGCGTGGTATACGAATAGGACTGGACATGTTAGGTATGAATATCTCTTCATGTTTTTTCGCTATAGCAGCTAGGGGAATTTCTTCAGTTAAGTTCAATTTCTTAAGAACTTTCATAGCGCTTGTTAGTTGCCCTTTCCCGCCATCGACAAGAATGAGTTGTGGAGCGTAGGCGAAACTTCCGCGTTCGCTTACTGGTTTGCTTTTTTCTTCTAAAAATTTCCGCAATCTACGTTCAATGACTTCTTCCATAGCGGCGTAATCATCGTTATCGATTACTTTCTTTATTCGGAATTTTCTGTATTCTTTCTTTTTTGGCAGACCATCCTCCATCACAACCATAGATCCGACATAGTTAGTTCCTTGCATATGGCTCATGTCGAAGCACTCAATTCGCAATGGAGCGTGAGGTAATCCTAAATACTGCTGTAATTCACTCAGTGCTCTTGACCTTATATTGTGATCGGTATAGCGCTTCAGTCGATTCCGCTGGAATGACTGCTGGGCATTGACTGTCACCGTTTTCATCAAAGAACGCTTATCTCCACGTTGTGGAACCAAGATATTGACTTTTGAACCTTTCTTCTCGCTCATCCAACTTTCAAAAAAAGGCTTATTTAAAGGCAAAAAAGGCGCATAGATCTTTTTCGGGTAGCCCATCGGGTTTGGTTCCATATAAAGCTTCTCTAGGAC
>JAKMEQ010000071.1 GCA_022425805.1 Acidimicrobiales bacterium | reverse complement strand
ATATAAAGCTTCTCTAGGACTGTTGCGAGTAGTTCTCTTTTAGATAGTTCCTCTCCCTTGTCAACTATCAAGGACCGTTGTCCCATCACTCGCCCATTTCGTATCAGAAATACGTGGATTGCAGCGTTCAATTCATCTTCGACGACCCCGATAACATCAAAATCTTCGGAATTAGGAGCGACCATAAGTTGTTTTTCAGCCGCTTTTTGAACATTGAATAATTTATCTCGTAGCCGAGCTGCTCTTTCAAAATCTTGCAGTTCTGAAGCTTCCATCATTTCATTTTTTAGCTTCGTTACCACTGTTTCAGTTTTACCTTCGAGGAAACTAAGCAGGTCGGATACTAATCCGTCATAACTATTTTTTGTTACCTCTCCGACACAGGGGCCACAACATTTTTGAATATGGAAATCTAAACAAGGCTTTCCAAGGCGTTCATGACGTTTATATTTAGCATCGGAACATGTGCGTAATGGAAATGTTTTTTGAAGCAAGTCGAGGGTGTCTCGGATCGCACGAACATCAACATATGGGCCGAAATATCTATTGGCTTTCTTTAACTTTCCACGGATTAAAGTAGCACGCGGCCATTCATCTGCCATTGTGATAGATAGAAAAGGATAGCTTTTATCATCACGGAGACGAACGTTATAGCGCGGTTGGTGCTCTTGTATGAGGTTATGTTCAAGTATCAAAGCTTCTGCTTCGTTAGCAACCTGCATCCATTCAACCCTTTCAGCTTCTCCCAACATCTGTTGAGTTCGGACTGGTAGATTCTCTAGTTTTTGAAAGTAGTTGTTTAGTCGATTACGAAGTGACTTTGCTTTTCCCACATATAACACTCTTCCTTCTGGATCCTTAAAGAGGTAGGATCCAGGCGAAGTAGGGATGCTCTGGGAAAGCGGTCTTTGTATCATCTAGCTGATTCTCTTGGTCGGCTCTTTTTGGGTGGGAATTGGTTATAGAGTACCAGCGTTCTGAAGGATGGGTTTCAGAAATTGTCCAGTAAAGCTTTCATCGGTTTTAGCAACTAGCTCCGGAGGTCCTTCAACAATTATTGTTCCTCCTTCATCTCCTCCGCCGGGGCCAAGGTCGATGACCCAGTCTGCAGTTTTGATCACGTCAAGATTATGTTCAATGATCAAAATAGTATTCCCTTGATCAACAAGCCGGCCAAGAACCGTCATCAGCTTTCTGACATCTTCGAAATGTAATCCGGTTGTTGGTTCGTCAAGGATGTACATCGTGTGACCGGTCGAACGTTTTGCGAGCTCCGTTGCAAGTTTAACTCGTTGAGCTTCACCACCGGAAAGCGTCGGAGCTGGCTGGCCCAAACGAACATACCCTAAACCTACATCGACAAGAGTTTGCATATGCCGTGCGATCGGAGGCTGGTTCGCAAAAAAGTGAAGAGCTTCTTCGCAAGATAGACCCAGTACTTCAGCTACGTTTTTGCCTTTGAATTCTATATCTAACGTATCTCGGTTGTAGCGTGCCCCTTCACATACTTCACATGGGACATAGACGTCTGGAAGAAAATGCATTTCAATTTTTATCGTTCCGTCTCCTGAGCATGCTTCACATCGACCGCCCTTAACGTTGAATGAAAATCTTCCTGGAAGGTATCCGCGTACCTTTGATTCCTGAGTTTTTGCAAAGAGTTTCCGAATGTGGTCAAAAACACCTGTGTATGTTGCGGGGTTGGAACGTGGAGTTCTCCCTATCGGTTGTTGGTCAATATTTATGACCTTGTCCAGTCCTTCGAGTCCCTCTACTGCTGTGTGAAGTCCGGGTGGCGTCTTCGCCATATAGATATGCTGCATCAATGAGCGGTAAAGAATATCGGTTACGAGAGTTGATTTTCCTGAACCGGAAACACCAGTTACTGCGACGAAACAGCCTAAAGGGATTTCTACATCGATATCTTTCAGATTGTGCTCCCGAGCTCCACGAACGATAACCCATCGATCTCCTATCTTTCTGCGAAGCGCTGGAACGGGAATCGATTTTTTCCCAGTCAAATATTTTCCAGTAAGAGAAGAAGAATTTTTCTTTAATTGTGGCACAGTTCCCGAGTGGACAATTTGCCCACCATGTTCCCCTGCTCCGGGCCCTATATCAACTACATGGTCAGCTACGAGAATCGTTTCTTCATCATGCTCGACGACTATGACACTGTTGCCAAGGTCACGCAGTCGTTGGAGTGTCTCGATCAAGCGTTTGTTATCACGTTGATGTAATCCGATTGAAGGCTCGTCAAGCACATAAAGGACACCGACAAGCCCGGAACCGATTTGTGATGCTAAACGTATTCGTTGTGCTTCACCTCCTGAAAGAGTGCTTGCTGCCCTATTCAATGACAAGTAATCGAGTCCAACATCTAGTAGAAAACCCATTCGTGAATTGATCTCTTTCAGGACTTGGGATGCAATGAGTTGATCTCGGTCTCCTAGCTCTAAGGCCTCTAAATAGGTCGCTGAGTCTCTAATACTCATGCTACATATCGTTGCTATGTCTGTGTCATTGATTGTTACCGCTAACGACATTGGCTTAAGTCGTGCCCCTTCGCAGGAAGAACAGGGTATTTCGCGCATATATCCTTCGATCCATTCGCGTTGCCTTTCGCTGTCCGCTTCAGAGTGTCGACGCTTTAGCCACTTCACTGCACCCTCAAAGGTGGCATTGAAGGTCCGCGTACGGCCATAACGATTAGTGTAGGTAACCGTCGTACGTTTATCTCGCCCCCCTTGTAATAGTAGTTTCTTTGCTTTTGCTGGCAACTTTTCCCAAGGGGTGCCCATAGGGATCTTGTGTTGCTCTGCTACGGATGAAAGAAGAAGTTGGAAATATTTACTCCTTGCTTTCGCCCATGGAGCAATTGCGCCATCTGCTAATGACAACGATGGATCCGGAATTATTAATTGTGGGTCGACTTCGAAGGTTGTTCCTAGTCCATCACATGTAACACAGGCTCCATAAGGTGAATTGAATGAAAAGTTTCTTGGTGCTAATTCTTCAAATGATTTCCCATCACTTGGGCGACTGAAATGTTGAGAGAATGTCAATAAATCTGGAGTCTCGTTCTTATTAACAATTGCAACCTGAGCAATACCCTCTGTCAATTGAAGAGCCGTTTCAATAGAGTCGGTTAAGCGTCTTTCTATACCAGGTCGGAGGATCAAACGGTCTACGACTACAGCAATGTCGTGCATCTCATATCGTTCGAGTTGCAATCTTGGAGTACCGTCTTCATTTGCTCCTGCAACTTCTTCGAGTTCAATGGTTTCTCCGTCAATAATCGCACGGGTGAATCCTTCTTTCGCTAGGTCTGTCACCAAGGTGTCATATGTACCTTTTCTGCCTCGGACCACTGGAGCCAGAATCTGGAACCGCGTACCTTCGGGTAAGGCTAGAATTCGGTCTACGATCTGTTGTGGCGTTTGACGGACCAGTCGTTCACCTGTCTCAGGGTCGTGCGGTATCCCGATACGGGCGAATAACAGTCGCAAATAGTCATACACCTCTGTGATCGTTCCTACTGTCGAACGAGGGTTACGGCTTGCGCTTTTCTGATCGATAGAAATCGCAGGAGATAGACCTTCAATAAAATCCACGTCGGGTTTGTCCATCTGGCCCAAAAACTGTCGAGCGTAGGCAGAGAGAGATTCCACGTACCGTCGCTGCCCTTCAGCATAGATAGTGTCAAACGCTAAAGAAGATTTTCCGGACCCTGATATCCCTGTAAAAACAATTAGTTTGTCACGTGGTAAATCTAAGTCCACGCCACAGAGGTTATGCTCTCTTGCTCCTCGGACGATCAATCTTCCTACCACATAATTAATCTAACCAGATGAACGGTAAAGGACCGTATCGAAAGGGCATTTACCCAAGAGTTTCTTTCAGCTATTGTTACTGGATGCAATCCGTCATTCTTGTCCATGGAGCTTGGCACGGAGCTTGGTGCTGGGACCAGGTCTGCCAGCTACTATCTGATGCAGATGTGCCTGCCATGACCGTTAACCTTCCTTTCACAGGCTACGAAGATGACGTACAAGCTGTTGAGAACGTTATAGACCAACTAGGCGCAGAAACTATTTTACTTGGCCACAGCTACGGGGGAAAGGTTATCTCGAAAGCAGCGGAAGGCAAAGAGAACGTTACGAACCTCGTATATTTGTGTGCTCTTTTGCTCCGTGAAGGTGAACCATTCGCTGGTCACGACCAAGACCCTCACCCCAGTTCGATACAGATCGAAGTTGCCAAGGACCTGTCTTGCTCTGTCAAACCCAGTGCTGCACTACCCGCCTTCTACACTGATGTCGATGACAAAATTGCTAAAGAAGCAACGAAGAGACTTCGACCGCTTCCGGTAACCTCGTTTGATGCAGGAGTCGGTGAGGCCTGGCGGAACATTCAAACCACATACGTGATATGCAATCGTGATGCTGCTATACATCCAGATCGGCAACGACAAATGGCTGAATTAGCAGGGCACACTATTGAGTGGTCATGTGGACATTCACCTTTTCTTAGCAAACCACGGCTAGTCGCTGACCTGCTTTCTACCCTTGCAACGAAGAGCTAGCTTCAAAAGAGTAAAGCTTCTATTTAAGTATCCTCACGGAACATTCCGTTATCGAAGTCTGCTCCACAGCGCTTTAGAGCAGCTTTCCATGACGGGCTATATTTTAGAGCCCAGCGGAGGCCTGTTATGAATATTTTACCAATCTTGAAGGCGCCTAATTGTTTTCGGAGCCTTAGCGTTTCACAAAGCTTCTCAGGGATAGTAGTTACAGCGGCGCGCTGAAGAACTTTATACCCAGCGCGTTCTATTCGGGACAAGGGAGGATTGTTCAGGAACTTGATAGCTTCACGCATAGCCTCTGAGTCACCGACTGAAGGGTGCTCAGTTACCCATTCTCGTAACTCTTTTGCTGTTTCAGGTAGAGGGCTTGCCCCCATTCGAGAACCAATCGCTGTTTGTTCTTTCACAAATCTATCTGCTTCACTAGAGCTCATCGGCCGTCCGAATTGTTGAAATGCTTCTAGAAAGGAATCCGTCAAAGTATTATGAACCCAAGCGCTATATGCCGGGTCGGATGCACTGTACCTTCTCCCACGTTCAGACACTCCGACTACAGACTGATGGGCTCTCTCGACGATTCTAACGGCCTGTTCAATTTCTGGTTCCGCGCCATAGTTCATTGAAGTCACAAAATATGATGTTCGACTTAATCGACCCAGCGGGTCATCCCGATATCTGGAATGCTCAGCTACTCCTGCCGCAACTTCTGGGTGAGCTGCTTGAATCATAAGCGCTCGTACTCCGCCAACAAAGCTAGATACATCACCGAGGACTTCCCAGCTAATCGAATCTGGGCCAAAAAGCCCAGCGTCGCCTGCGAAGCGGGCAGTGTCCTCAAGAGGCATGTCGCTGTGAGAAAAAAGATCAACAACTCTGGCTGTCACGCGCTTTCTCAATCCCATTTGGAACTCCTCTGCTTCTTCTAGTCATGACAAAGTTACAACACTCGATTTCACTTCTGCTAACTCAATAGCTTCAGTTATCTGAAAAAGTTAGTTGTTTAACGTTTGTTCCGTCGGCGTCTCTTATAAAGATCTCGCTACTGTCATTCACGGTCTGCGCAAACACTACTTTGGTGCCATCGGGAGAAATGCCATCCTGATACTGGAGTCGTTCGCTTTCAGTTAGAGGCCTAGCGGTCAAATCGTCTATATCCATAATCATTCTGACTACGTCGTATCGGAATTCATATACTTGCACAGGTCTCGGATCTTGCGGGATCGGCTCATTCTCTAATGGTCCGCCCGTGAACTGTCCGCTTCCAGAATAAATGAACCTGTCAAAAATAATGTACTGTCCATCAGCGGACCAAAATTTTGGTTTGAAATAAACGTTTCCTCGTCCTGTTCAAGGACTAAAGAGAGAGGAGGCCCATCAATTAACATGATGAAAAGTCTTTTGCCATTGTAAGTGCCATATACCCGTTCAACGATAGTTCCGGCAATAAGTGTTCTGTCAGGGGAAGAAAGCACTGAAACCTGTCTATATCCGAATCCAGAGACTTCCTTATCAGTTCCGTCAGCAACATTTCTGACATAGTTGCAGATGGTTCTGCTCGACGCATTAGCTTGTACTAAGTGAATGAAGATATCTCTTGCTGCTAGGAAATCCCTCGAAGGTCACGCTTTAGTTCTCGAATCTCATCTCGAAGCCTTGCCGCATATTCAAACCGGAGATCGCCAGCTGCGGTGTTCATTTCTTCTTCTAAAGTTAAGATCAAACGCTGTAATTGCTCCTCTGGCATTTCTTCAGCTCCCTCGGCAAGACGTCTTTGCCCATCATGCGTTCTTGATCGCTGCTCACCATCAGGTAAAGGAACTTCGGCCGTTCTAGGGCGCATCATTGCAAGAATATCTGTAACTGCTTTACGAATTGATTGTGGATCGATTCCATGTTCACGATTATGTTCGATTTGAATTTTTCGTCGTCGATTAGTTTCCGAAATTGCCCGTTGCATTGAGCCTGTTACCTTATCTGCGTACATTACGACCTGCCCATCCACATTTCTTGCTGCTCGCCCTATAGTCTGGACCAACGAAGTTTCACTTCGTAGGAAGCCTTCCTTGTCAGCATCCAAAATAGCTACCAAAGAGACTTCTGGAAGATCCAATCCTTCTCTCAGAAGATTAATCCCCACAAGAACATCAAATTCTCCCAAGCGTAAATCACGAAGTATCTCTATTCTTTCAAGAGTGTCTACGTCACTGTGCAGGTAACGGACCCGAATACCAATTTCTAAAAGATAATCTGTCAGATCTTCTGACATTTTTTTTGTCAATGTAGTAACTAGAACACGTTCGCTTTTGGAAATTCGTTCATTTATAAGCGCAATAAGGTCATCGATTTGGCCAGTCGTTGGCTTCACCATGACTTCCGGATCCACAAGGCCCGTAGGTCGAATAATTTGTTCTACAATCTCTTCGGAGATTTCTAATTCATGCTTTCCAGGTGTTGCAGAAAGAAAGATAATTTGGTTCATTCGGTCCATGGTCTCTTCGAAACGCAATGGGCGATTATCTGCTGCGGATGGCAGTCGGAAACCATGCTCGATTAGTGTTTGTTTTCTACTGCGGTCTCCAGCGTATTGGCCATGCAACTGGGGAACGGCGACGTGAGATTCATCGATCACGCAAAGAAAATCATCTGGGAAATAGTCCACTAATGTGAACGGGGCTTCTCCAGGACTTCGGCCATCAATGTGCATGGAGTAGTTCTCAATGCCAGTGCAGAAACCAACTTCGTTCATCATCTCAAGATCATGTTCTGTACGCATTTGAAGTCTCTGCGCTTCCAGTAGTTGATTATTTTCTTTAAATTTTCCCAACTGTGTTTCTAGTTCTTTTTCGATTCCTTCCATGGCCCGATGTAAGCGTTCGTCACTTGCCGCATAATGCGTTGCCGGAAATACAATGAGTTCGTCACGATCAGAGATCATTTCTCCAGTGAGTGGGTCAAGGAATCTAATTCGTTCAACAAGGTCTCCAAAAAACTCTATACGAACAATATTTTCTTCATATGCAGGATGGATCTCTATGATGTCTCCACGCACCCGAAAATTTCCACGAACCAGATTCATGTCATTACGGTCGTACTGCATCATGATTAGACGCTTAAGAATGTCTCTTTGGTCGTATTCCTCTCCAGACCTGATAACAAGAAGTTGTGTCAGATACTCCTCTGGAGAACCCAACCCATAGATGCAAGAAACTGATGCCACAACAATCGTGTCGCGTCGGGTTAGCAAGGCGGAAGTTGATGCGTGACGAAGCCGGTCTATTTCATCGTTAACGGATGAATCTTTTTCGATATACGTGTCGCTGGTGGGCATATACGCTTCAGGTTGGTAGTAGTCGTAGTAACTTACGAAA
>JAKMEQ010000057.1 GCA_022425805.1 Acidimicrobiales bacterium | reverse complement strand
GCAGAACCATGAGAAAGATACTGCCAAGGAAGATCCAGAAACCCAGAAGGAAAGCAAAAGCGAGAAACAGAAAGCTGGAGGATCTGCCCCAAGTTTTGAAGAAGAATTTGAAGAGGGCTTAGCCGCTGACCTTGGTGACTTAGGCCCAGAGGCTATCGGTAGAAATCGGTCGAACGGTAATCGAAACCGTAGGGGTAAAGGTCGAGGAAACTAGAATCGCCAAAACGGTGCTTCTTTTTGAAGCTTCTCAAATCGACGTCATGCGGGCATTTCATGTTATTTACGCCCAGTCATGCCGTGCTCGTGGCACAATCGTACTATGGCAATAAAAGTTGGAGTTATTGGAGCTGCAGGACGAATGGGTTCTGCAGTATGCGAAGCTGTTGGGAGTGACTCAGAAACTACCCTTTTTGCAGCGATTGATGAACATGGTGTGGGTGAAGAGATATCGAATTCTGGGATCCTAATTAGCAACGAATTCTCCGATTTGGAAGGAGCTGATGTAGCAGTTGATTTTACTGTTGCGAGCTCTTCACGGAACAACCTACGGAGAGTAGCTAGCATGGGAATTCACGCAGTTGTCGGAACAACTGGGTTAACAGAATCTGACTATCGGGAGTTAAGGGATTCTTTTACGGATAGTAATTGTCTGATAGCTGCTAATTTCGCTATCAGCGCCGTGTTAATGATGCGATTTTCAGAAATCGCTGCCCCTTTCTTCGAGAATGTTGAAATTATTGAATACCACCACAATTCGAAAGTCGATGCTCCTTCTGGTACGGCTCTCAACACAGCAGAACGTATAGGGGCCGTCTCCTCATCTTGGAAAGAGGACCCCACGCAGAAAGACTTTCTTGGTAGCTCAAGAGGCGGAACAACTGAAGATGGGATATCTATTCATAGTGTTCGTATGGAAGGGATGGTCGCCCATCAAGATGTCATTTTTGGAACAACTGGCCAGACCCTCACAATTCGGCAAGATAGCTACGACCGTTCTTCCTTTATGCCGGGAGTTCTTCTTGCCGTTAAAAGGATAAATGACTACCAAGGAGTCACGATAGGTCTTGAAGCATTTCTTGACCTATGAAAAGGGCGCTGCTTCATCTTCTAGTTTGCTTTGCGGTTCTGGCGATGATTGCTTTCGGTTTCTGGCAGCTTGACCGTTTAGACGCAAAGAAAAAATTGAATCAAGAAATCGAGTCTAGGGTTGATAGTCCGCTACTCCCGATAGAAGCTATTGTTTCGCACCTTGACCCATGGTCGATAGGTGATTCTATAAAATTTCGGAAGGTGTTCTCAGAAGGAGAATACCAAGACGAAGATAGTGTATTAGTTCGGAATCGTTCCTTAAACGGATCTCCCGGATATTGGCTTCTAACGCCGCTTCTTCTGGGTGATGGGATTGCCGTTGTCGTTAATCGGGGGTGGCTACCAGTAAGCGCAAAAGATTATTCTCCCGAACCGAGTAGTGAAGTTTATGTGAGTGGCTTGATACGAGAGACGAAAAAGGCTTCAGGATTGCAAAGAAGTGACCCTTCTGGCGAAATGCTAGAATCGCTTGCCAGACCTAATCTCGAGCGGTATCAGGAACAATTGGGTTACAAGATCCTTCCGGTCTACATCCAACTTGAATATCAAGACCCCGCTCAAGTGGTGAGTGAAATACCTGTTCTACTTAAAGCTCCAAGCTTCGATGAGGGGCCTCATCTAAACTACGCGATTCAATGGTTCTTATTTGCTACAGTCTTCGCTGTGGGTTATCCCCTTGTACTTAGACGGATAGGGAGAAAGAACGACCGAGAAGAAGGCCAATCAGACATCCCTATCGATTATCTTTAGTAGAATATTCACTAAGAAGTAACCTTCTGCGCTGCTAGTCTCGAATTAGAAGCGTATTCAGAGAAAGGCACAAATGGCTCGATTTGGCAAAGTACTTACTGCCATGGTCACCCCGTTTAATGAATCTGGCGAATTGGACCTAGATGTAGCATCAACATTGGCGAGATGGCTTGTCGAAAATGGCAACGATGGTTTAGTTATTGCTGGCACTACGGGTGAATCGCCCACGCTGACGCATGATGAGCAAATCGCATTGATTACAGCGGTGGTTAAGGCTGTTGATGTTCCTGTTATTGCTGGAACGGGTAGCAACGATACAAATGCGGCTTGTGAACTTACTGTTAGAGCTTACAAAGCTGGTGCTTCAGCGATTTTGAGTGTAACTCCATATTACAACCGTCCATCTCAAGCTGGGTTATTGAACCACTTCAGAAAGATTGCAGGTGTTACTGATCTTCCTATCGTGCTATATGACATACCAGTTAGAAGCGGAAGAAAAATTGAAACCGAAACGTTACTTGAACTTGCGCATACGGTCGAAAATGTGGTCGCTTTGAAAGATGCTGCAGGTGATCCAGCAGAAACAGCAAATTTCTTATCTAAAGCACCAGACGGGTTCGAAGTATATTCCGGAGATGACTCCCTAACGCTTCCTCTGATGGCGATAGGAGCTGTGGGAGTAGTTGGGGTTGCTACACATTGGACGGGGCATGAGCATCAAAGATTAATGACCGCAGTCGAAAACGGAGACTTAACGACAGCACAGTCAATTAACGCTTCCTTGCAGAAATCGTTTTCGTATGAGTCAAGCTCGGAAGCTCCGAACCCTATCCCAACGAAAGTGATGATGAATGTACTCGGACATAATGTTGGTAGAGGGCGCCCACCGATGGACTTTGTCCCAGATGATCTTGAAAGCCGCGCTATCGAAATATTAGCAGATACCGAAATTGGCAAAAGTTTAGAATTCGGTTAGTCCGGAGATCTGACTTCAATTATGCAAAAAGTTTCAATTACCTTTCTTGGTGGTCTCGGTGATATTGGCAGAAATTGCGCAGCTATCGAAACAGAAGAACAAATTCTTCTTCTTGATTGTGGCCAACTTTTTCCGGATGAACTGATGCCAGGGGCTCATTCTGTCCTTCCTGACCTCTCATATTTAGAAGACAAAAAAGACAAAATTATTGGTTGCATTACTACTCATGCGCATGAAGACCACATTGGAGCACTTTCCCAAGCTCTCAAATATGCTGAATTTCCAATTTATGGATCATTGTTTACCCTTGGGCTTGTCCGGCGCCGATTACAGGAAGCCCAAATTCTGCATCGTTGTGAGTTGATCGAAATACAAGATGGCGATGTTTGCGATATCGGTGATTTCAAATGTGAATTCCTTCCGGTGACTCATTCGGTCCCAAGTGGATTAATTTCAGCGATTAGTACACCTCAAGGCCTCATATTGCATTCGAGCGATTTCAAATTAGACCTCGAACCTATCGATAGCCGATCTACTGACCTCAACCGGATTACCGAACTTTCAAAAAATCCAGGTATACGACTACTACTCTGTGATTCAACTAATTCTGATATACCAGGGAGATCTGCTTCAGAGTCTGACGTTGGGGATTCCTTACGAAAAGCATTCGAATTAAATCGGGGGCAGCGAATTATCGCCGCTTGTTTCGCAAGTCATGTTCACAGGGTCCAACAAATCGCACAAATAGCAATTGAAGAAGGAAGAAAAATTGCGACTTTAGGGTTATCGATGAAACGAAACGTTACTTTGGCTCGCGAACTTGATCTACTTAAAATTAATGAAAGTCATATAATAGATATCGAAGATGTGAAAGATTATTCGGCCCATGAGGTATGCGTCATTAGCACCGGGACGCAAGCAGAACCTCGGTCTGCCCTGGCGGTGGCAGCAAGCGGAGAAAGCCGATGGCTCACAATCGGCGAAAAGGATTCAGTGATACTTTCGTCTCGATCTATTCCAGGCAACGAAGACCGTATTGGAAGGATGATCAACAACTTGATGAAGTTGGGTGCCTCCGTCTTATATGCAGATCATTTAGAACTTCATACATCTGGTCACGGACAGCAAGAAGAGTTACGTGTTCTGCACTCTGCCGCTAATCCCGAATGGTTTGTTCCAGTCCATGGGGAATATCGGCACTTAGTAGCACATCGTGACCTCGCTCTTGAAATGGGCATGCCTCCAGAGACGGTGCTTTTGGCTACGGATGGTGATCAGGTCGAGTTAACTGATGAGGGTTTGACGTTGATAAAAAAAGTTACATCGGGTGGATATCCATTTACACAAGGGTCAATTCTTGAAGAAACGCATCAGATTTTCCCAGAGCGAAGAATCCTTGGAAATGAAGGCTGTGTTATAGCTTTGGTGGTAGTTGATGCAACCCGCAACTTGATAGTGGGAGACCCGAAGGTAATCAGTAGAGGGTGGTTAGGTGGAGACCACGTTACAAAGTTGGAGATCGACCTCGAAGAAGCATTAAAAGAGTCGATACAGAAATCTCTTTCAGCTCAGAATGAACTCACCGTAGAACAGCTACATAAGAAGGTAAGACGGGTAGCAGGAAGTTTCGTAAATTCTCAAACTGGGCGAAGACCTATGATTCTTCCCATAGTCGAATACCTCGAGTTTGACTAATTTTTCTTTAGGTCGTTCGTCAAAGTTGGTTCTTTGAAAACCATTAATGTCCCATAGATAGTGTTACCGTTTAGTTATTATGACTGCTAAAAAAAAGAATTCGCGTCATCAAGGATCAAAGGGTAATAAAGAGTCGAACTCAACCATTCCTATGAAAAAAAGTTCATCCAAGAATCCTAAACCTCGTTCAAGGAATGCAATATTGCAAGGGTTCAGTAATCTTCTTCGTAAAGCATTTTCTGGCCATAAATCAGACTTATTGGGACTGGCACTGTTTGTCTTAGGCCTCCTATCGACTCTTGGTCTTTACTTTGACCTAGCCGGCGTAGTCGGCAAAGTGTTAGGGCCATGGGTTTTTCTTTCGACTCTAGGGAAGATCGGCT
This sequence comes from Acidimicrobiales bacterium, assembly GCA_022425805.1. Classification (GTDB taxonomy): domain Bacteria; phylum Actinomycetota; class Acidimicrobiia; order Acidimicrobiales; family UBA8592; genus UBA8592. The sequence goes on along the minus strand of JAKMEQ010000057.1, from coordinate 36,961 downwards.
ACATAGCACCGGTCCTATTGGTATTTGGTGGCCTTTCTCTTTCGTTTAGTTCGTCAGAGGATAAAGACGAACCAGAAGGTGATTCAACTCTCCCAGCAAAAATATTTATAGGCGGCCTATTCATTTTTGTTTCTGCTTGTGGCCTTGCCCATTTTTACGACAATGCCGAACGATACGGAATTTCTGGACCGTATGGACTTTCTGATTTCAATGAATTGAAGGAGAGGGGAGGGATTCTTGGGTTTCTAGTTGGAGCTCCGCTGCGTGCGGCATTTGAACAGTTTGGAGCCTCGCTTGTTCTAATCGCTATTGGTTTAATCGGGTTGATAGTTGCTACCGGTTTAACCTTCCGAGAAGTCGGAGTAAAAATTTGGCGCAGTTTCCAACTTTCTTTACGGTTTGTTTCTAAGTCGGTTCGCGTGGCACTAGGTGAAAACAGAGAAGACATTGAACTCTCTAGAGAAGGTGCGAGCCAGCCGCAGATACAAATCGATGGAGAGTCTCGAGTAGTTGGAAGTCCACGTGGCGACGAATCTTCAGAAAATCTCCAAGATACTGGTGGGCAGCCCAAGATTGCTCAACGAGGCGAAGAATCCATACCCTCAGCTGACCGACTTAAGGAAGAAACTGGACTAAGGAAGCAAAAAATTAAGAAAACTGATGCAGCGGAATCAGTCGAACAGCTAGAAATAGAACTAGGCCCTGGAGCGAAAGGATCTCCATGGAAGTTACCATCTCCGAAAATCCTCGAAAGGTCAACCTCCCGTGATATAAATGAAGCTCTGGTCGAAGAGCGAGGCAGAGTCCTCGAACGGGCTCTGTCGACACATGGAGTTGAAACCAGGCTTGTCGGGATGGTCGTAGGGCCTACTGTGACACGTTATGAATTAGAGCTTGCCCCAGGTGTTAAAGTATCAAAAGTTACAGCATTGAACAAAGACATCTCTTACGCAATGGCATCGGCGGATGTTCGGATCCTTGCTCCAATTCCTGGCCGACAAGCTATAGGTGTTGAAGTGCCTAATACTGAACGGCAAGTTGTGGCTCTTGGAGACATCCTTGCTGCTCCAGAAGCGAGACGAGCAACCCACCCTCTAGAAGTTGCTGTCGGCCGTGATATCAATGGGGAGTCTGTGATGGTGAATTTAGCTGAGATGCCACACGTCTTAATTGCCGGAGCGACCGGAGCGGGGAAAAGCTCTTGTATCAATAGTATTGTTACCTCTGTCCTTATGCGATCAACTCCAGAGACAATTCGGATGATACTCGTAGACCCCAAAATGGTCGAGATGACACAATATGAGAAAGTCCCACACCTTCTAACGCAGCCTGTCATCGATCCAAAGAAGGCTGCAAATGCTCTTCAATGGGCCTGTCGTGAAATGGATCGTCGATACGAACTTCTTGCAGAAGTTCGGTTTCGTGATATTACTGGGTACAACGCAGCGTATGACAAAGGAACCATTGAAGCACCGCCAAGTGCAATTAATGCGGACGGATCACCTAAGACCTATAAACGACTACCATTTATACTTGTAGTCGTAGATGAGCTATCTGATCTAATGATGGTTGCCCCACGAGATGTCGAAGACTCTATCTGTCGAATAGCACAGAAAGCTCGAGCTGTCGGAATTCATTTAGTGATTGCTACACAAAGACCATCAACTAATGTTATTACTGGAGTGATAAAGGCCAATATCCCAGCTCGTATAGCCTTTGCAGTTTCTAGTCTTACAGATAGCCGAGTAATCCTTGACCAAGGTGGCGCCGAGCGCCTTGTAGGACAGGGAGATATGCTTCTCCTCGACTCAAAATCTTCCACCCCACATCGAATCCAAGGCGCATGGGTTAGCGAAGGAGAAGTACGGCGCGTAGTCGAGGCATGGCGCAAACAGAAAGACCCGCTCAAAGAAGACGATAATGATGAGAGTGTTAGTACTGAAGCTTTAATTACCGACGTGCAGGTCTCGGCGGCTGGTGAAGAAATTCCAGGCGGTAGTACAGGTGACGCAGAAGATGATGAGCTCCTTCTTAAAGCCCTCGAGTTAGTCGTTGATTCGCAGTTAGGCTCAACATCGATGTTGCAACGAAAATTGCGAGTCGGATTTGCACGAGCCGGAAGAATCATGGACATGCTTGAAGAAAGAGGTATCGTCGGGCCAAGTGAAGGATCGAAACCGCGAGAAGTGTTGGTGACGCAAGATCAACTCAGCGAACCCAATGGTCCTAACTCGCAAAGGTAATTAATTCAATATGCTCATATCTCTGTTATTTGTAATCGCCGGCATAGCAGTTTTGGTCTACAGCGCTAATGTTCTTGTTGAATCTGCCAGCACCCTAGCTCGATACCTAGGACTTTCTCTTGCCATAGTGGGAGCTATCGTTGTGGGATTTGGAACGAGCTTGCCTGAGTTCGCAGTTTCGATAACAGCTTCTGCCCGCGATGACCTTAATCTAGCAGCAGGAAATGTTGTGGGTTCCATGATTGCTAACCTCACTATTGTCCTTGGAGGCGCTGTATTGCTAGGCGGTACCGCAATCTCAACCAAAGGTAAGCGTATCCATTTGCCCCTTTCGTTAGCGTCGGTTTTGGTCTTCGTACTTGTGATCAGAGGTGGCCTAAGTCGATGGAGCGGAGTAGCGATGCTTCTCCTCCTCATTATCTCGTTGATATTGATGATCAAGTTCGACACTAACCCTTTCTTGAGTCAGCAATCTTCTGTCGTTAGTGCTGAGCTTCCTGATAAAGAGAACTACCAGCGTTCAATTGAGCTATCGAAACTACTCCTATCCCTAATAGGAGTAGTTGGTGCCTCCTATATCGTCACACAAGGCGCTATGGACTTAGCTAAAGAGTGGGGAGTTCAGAGTGGACTTATCGGCGTCAGTTTGGTTGCTGTGGGAACCTCACTCCCGGAATTAGTTGCATCGATAGTTTCTGTTAAGAAAGGAAAACATGGATTGATCATAGGTACTGTTCTTGGATCAAATATTTTTAACGGATTTGGAATCGGTGGATTGGTGGGCGTGGTAGGGCCTGGAAAAATAGAAGATGGGTCAATACTTGGCACCTTAGAAGTAGTCGCCATGCTCGGAGTTGTTGGTTTAAGCGCTCTTTTTATAATTTCTACAGGGAAATTAGGAAGATTCGAAGCCGTAGTCCTCATAGCGGCGTATGCGGTATGGATGTTTATCGTCAGCATCTAAGAGATTGTAGAAATTACTGAAGATCCGACTGATATCTGCATGAAATATACCTATGCGGGTAATCTTAGTGGGTGAATAAAAGCTTCTGGATCGAAACGCTGGGGTGTCCCAAAAATCAGGTAGATAGTGAGAAGATCTCCGGAACTCTTCTTCTTGACGGATTGACACCTGCAGAATCTCCAGAAGAAGCGAATCTGATCGTCGTTAATACCTGTTCTTTTGTCGAAGAAGCTCGAGAGGAAAGCATTGAGACGGTTTTCGAACTCAGCCAGTTACGAAATGAAGATACTGAGCTTGTTGTTACAGGGTGTCTTGCTGAAAGGTACGGAGACGATATTGCTTCATCATTAGGGAGTGATGTTGATGCTGTCGCCGGCTTCGGTGTTCCCGTAACCCTCGGTTCGAAGCCAGAAGTCCCTAAGTTCGATTTGTTGAATCTACCTCGGCCTAAACGTGAAGAACCATGGGGGTATGTCAAGATTGCTGAAGGGTGTGACAGAATATGCGGATTTTGTGCGATTCCATCTTTTCGTGGGCCTCAGCGGTCACGGACGATTGCCTCGATTACTGAAGAGATAGTTTCTCTAGATGTTCAAGAAATTGTTTTGGTTGCACAAGACCTCGCGTCATATGGCAAGGATCAACATGAGAGCAGCGAAAATATTATTGATTTGGTAAAAGAAGCCAGTACTTTGGTTCCCTGGGTTCGCCTTCTGTACCTTTACCCCTCTAGTTTGACCGGTGAACTCGTCGATATCATCGCAAATAGCCCTGTCCCATATTTCGATCTCAGCTTACAACATGTTTCTGCTCCGCTTCTTCGTAAGATGCGACGGTGGGGGAACGGGGAAAGATTTTCAGAAATTATTTCCCGGGTTAGAGAGATCCGGCCTGAAGCATCTTTCCGAACGAACTTCATAGTTGGTTACCCTGGTGAAACCGAAAAAGACCACGACTTGTTACTAAGCTTTATCGAAGCGAATGAGATTGACTGGTGCGGATTGTTCCCCTACTCCAAAGAAAAAGGAACCTATGCGGCCACCTTGGGTGGAGAGGTAGCAGAAGGTTTAAAGCTTGAGCGACTTAGGGAATTGGGAGAGCTACAAGATGGAATTGCCCAAAGAAAACGTGATCTCTTGGTGAATACCGAAATGACCGTATTGGTTGAAAGTAAAGGGGTCGCTCGAAGCCATCGGGAAGCTCCAGAAATCGATGGGGTCGTTATCGTTCCAGATGATCTTAAAATTGGGAGTTTCGAAAATGTTTTCATACGAGAAGCATTAGGGCCTGATCTCATAGCAGACGGCAGTGCATCTAGACCTAGGAAACATGATGGCTGATAAGCGGGCAAGCTATTCGACTGCTGGCTTAGTAACACCAGCCAACCTGATAACCATCACCCGTATCGTTGCCTCTCCAATACTTTTTATTATGATCCTCAACGCTGAAGCTCAAGCTGGAACGTCATGGCCTGTATTCATACTCGGTGGGATCTTTGGTATTAGTGATGCTTTCGATGGGCGGTTAGCCCGAGCGACGAATAGTGTTACGAAGTTTGGAGCTTTTTTAGATCCACTCGCAGACAAAGTAGTTGTTCTTGGGTGCATGTTAGCGCTTCTCTCTATTGGACGATTTCACTGGCTTCCTGTGCTTTTCATCGTGCTCCGCGAGGTGTGGATATCTGGATATAGATTCTGGTTGGCTAGAAAATCCATCATCGTGCCCGCTTCAGAACTAGCGAAGTGGAAGACCTTCGCTCAGGGTGTTGTTCTTATGGTTGCTGTCATGCCACCTTTTGAAAAAACGGATTGGGTCATTGTTGTTTTGCTATGGATAGCTGTAGCTATGACATTGATTACCGGTTGGCAATATGTCCAAAGCGGACATGTGGCAGCAGCGACGGATAGCCCCTAGTGAAAGCATGCCAGGAGTGTCAAAACTTTGATCAATTCCCTATAAGGTTATGATATGGGTCGTTTGAGCTGTGAAGTTGTTGCTGTGGGGACAGAGCTTCTCCTTGGGCAAATAGTTGATACGAATTCCTCTTGGATAGGAGAGCAACTCGCTTTGGCTGGGATTGATAGTTATTACCAGACAAAAGTCGGAGACAATCCCACTCGTATAAAAAAAGTTTTAGAACAGGCCCTTAACCGGTCAGATGTTGTGATTGTCTGTGGCGGACTTGGCCCAACACAAGACGATCTTACGCGTGATGTTATAGCAGAAGTTATGGGTGTCGATCTGGTTACTGATGATGATCTTGTCGAACGTATATCGGCGATCTTCGGAGGTCGAAATCGTCCAATGCCATCAAATAATCTCCGCCAAGCACAGGTTCCACGAGGAGCTGAAGTTCTATCAACTATGCCGGGGACAGCACCGGGCCTTAAAGCGGTTATACAAGGAAAGACTCTTTATGCTGTTCCGGGTGTTCCCTGGGAAATGAAACAGATGGTAAATGAGGACATCTTGCCAGATGTGCGTAAACAAGCTGGCATCACAGCTATTATCCAATCAAAAACTATCCGAACATGGGGTGAATCAGAGTCGGGATTAGCAGAGCGGTTAGCTGGGGAGATCGAAAGGTTGGACAGAGAAGGCGGGGCGACAATTGCCTTTCTTGCTAGCGGAATTGAAGGACTAAAAGTACGTATTACGGTCAAGGGGGATAGCGAATCTGAAGTTGCGAGCATCCTTGATACTGAAGCAGCAGTCATAGCATCGATACTGGGAGATGAGCTGATCTTTTCATATGATGACCAGACATTGGAGGAAGTGATTCTGGATTTATGCCGAAAGCAAGGATTGACTCTTGGTTTGGCTGAATCATTGACTGGCGGATTGATTGGGAGCCGTATTACTTCTATTCCAGGGTCCAGTGATGTTTTCAATGGCTCAATCGTCGCGTATTCCGGACGCTCGAAGAAGAACATACTAGGAGTTCCTGAAGTCCCTACTGTTTCGAAAGAAGCGGTAGAGGCAATGGCAGAAGGGGCATGCCGAGTATTGAATTCAGACGTTTCTGTGGCTGTTACCGGAGAAGCTGGACCGAATTCTCTTGAAGAGGAAGTGGGTCGAGTTTGGATGGCTACGTCCGTCGGTGGAGTTGTGGAGTCGAGTTCGGTTAAGTGGCCTTTTGATCGTGAACGGATTCGGCAGTTCACAACGATCACTGTTCTAAATGCCCTCCGTCTCCGATTACTTAGGGCGCCCTAGCGCGTACGCGCATAAACGAAAGCTAGGAGTTGTTCATATAATTGCTCAGGTTGTTCAGCGAATAGATTCGTGCCATGTTGACTACCTGCTATTTCTATAAATTGTGTTGTTGGTGCTGTAGACCTGAACTGATTCGCGTATTTGTTATATGGCGGGTCATTCTCGGCAACAACTATTAGCAGGGCGGTATTCATTGATACTGCAGCCTCTAGAGCATTGATTCTTCCATAGGTTGTTGGTGGGGAAAGAACGGCGACGCCATCGACATTCTCCTGGTCGGCAACGTAGATCCCCGCAGCACCCCCCATTGATGCACCAATGATGACTACTTTCTCGACTCCGGTCTTGACCCCTTCTTCTTCTTTGCGTATATAGGCAATAGCTGCCTTAAGGTCGCGATCCATGCGCGTGTCTTGTTTCCCGGTTGAATTGCCATACCCGCGAAAGTCAAAGGTCAAGACCTTATACCCTGATTCACTTGCGTGTCTCGCAAATTCGAACCAAGAACTTTGGCCTCGCCCTCTCATGTGTGCAAGGACAATTCCGATTTCTCCTGATCCGAACTCATACCCAGATATTTCTTTCCCGTCTTCTGTTAAGAACCGAACTAATTTCGGTAGTTCTAAGGTATCTGAGGAACTTTCGATGGTTTCTGTCGGTTCTTGTAGTTGCTGGTTATTCTCTACTTTATTTTCCTTGCTACATGAACCAATAAAGGTGGGAGTGAGCAACAGTAGAAGGGAGAGGCAACCAAGTCGCGCTGGTGTCACAAATTTTCAGCTATCTGATTTGGGGTGGAGTCGCAATGATGCCGAATTCATACAAAACCGTTCTCCAGTAGGCAAAGGTCCGTCCTTAAAGACATGACCGAGATGGGCTCCACATGATGCACATACGGCTTCTGTTCGAATCATGCCATGCGAATGATCTTCTATTCGGCTTACAGTGTTAGAGTCGAATGCCTCAGAAAAACTTGGCCAGCCGGTTCCAGAGTCATACTTTGTATCACTAGAAAAAAGCGCAGAGTCACAGACGATACAATGGTAAATCCCATTTGTTTTAGTATCCCAATAACAACCAGTAAAGGCCTGTTCAGTTCCAGCATGCTGAGTGACAAAATATTGTTCTTTGTCGAGTCTTTCGCGGAGTTCTTCTTCCGATTGGCCGTGGGTCTCCATTATGATGCCTCCCATTGTTCTCATTCACATTACCGGCCAATTGATTTTCTTGGATAGTAATAACTTATTTTTACAAAGAAATACTTGACCGAACAAATGTTCGTAGTTACAATGGTGTCATTCGTAAACAAAAATGTCACACCGCTGATTTAAGGTGTGTGTATGTTTCGAAAAGAAACTACTTATTTAACTCAAACTACCCCAGAGAATAAGAGGCAAACATGGAATCCGATAAAGCACTTGATATGGCATTGAGTCAAATTGAAAAACAATTTGGTGAAGGCGCTGTTATGAAAATGGGTGAAAAAACGACTATGCAAATTGAGTCGATACCAACCGGAGCACTTGCTCTGGATCTCGCTCTAGGCGTAGGGGGTCTCCCACGTGGCCGTGTAACAGAAATCTTTGGTCCAGAATCATCTGGGAAATCGACACTTGCGATCCATGTAGTAGCAGAGGCACAGCGTAATGGTGGGATATGTGCATATATCGATGCTGAACACGCTATGGATCCTGTATATGCAAGAGCTATAGGTGTCGATGTGGATGAACTATTGATTTCGCAGCCAGACAATGGAGAACAAGCACTTGAAATTGTTGACACTCTTGTACGGTCTGGTGCGATCGATGTGATAGTCATTGATTCGGTTGCTGCCCTCACACCGCGTGTTGAATTAGAGGGTGAAATGGGGCAGAGCCACGTGGGTCTTCAGGCACGACTTATGTCACAAGCTCTCCGTAAATTAACAGGTAATCTTAATAAAACTAAGACTATTTGTATCTTTATTAATCAGTTACGTGAAAAAATTGGAGTGATGTTTGGGTCCCCAGAAACAACACCTGGCGGCCGGGCGCTAAAATTCTACTCATCGGTTCGCTTGGATATACGACGAATTGAATCTCTTAAATCAGGGGTTGAAATAGTCGGTAACCGAACTCGAGTAAAGGTAGTTAAAAATAAATGCGCCCCGCCATTCCGGCAAGCAGAATTCGACATTATGTATGGGAAAGGTATTAGCCGTGAGGGTTCCCTACTTGATACTGGCGTTGAGATGGACATTATTAAGAAATCCGGTGCCTGGTATACCTATGAGGGAGAGCAGCTTGGTCAAGGGCGCGAAAATGCAAAAATTTTCTTGAACGAAAACCCAGAGATCATGATGGAGGTCGAAAATCGTATCTGGGCTATTGTCCACCCTGAAGATGAAGGGGATGATTTCATTGAAGGGGATGATTTCACTGAAGCGGATGATGAACCAATCGCAATTAAAGATTGAAGGTACAAGCTTCCTATATTTGTGTTTGCTGAAATGATTGCCTCTAACCTATAAGAGTGGGAGATCATTACATAGTTCAAACTTTCGGTTGTCAGATGAATGAACACGACTCCGAACGGATTTCAGGTCTGCTTGAAGAATCTGGTTTACAAAGAACTTCAGAACTTGATGAAGCTAACGTAATAGTGTTGAATACCTGTTGCATTCGAGAAAACGCAGACAATAAATTTTATGGGCACTTAGGGAATCTAAAGCAACTCAAAGAACAAAATCCGGATCTAAAGATTCTAGTTGGGGGATGTTTGGCTCAAAAAGATCAGGATCAGATCCGAGAGCGAGCTAAACACGTTGATGTTGTTTTTGGAACTCACAATCTTAATCGGGTAGTAGATTTACTTGATTTAAGTAAAAAAAATGGACCTATAGTTGAGATCGTAGAGCCATTCGAGATCGAAAGTGATTCAAGCTCTTACGGGGTGCTCCCTGTTCGCCGGGAACTTGAGTATGCGGCTTGGATGACGATCCAAAGCGGTTGTGATAATTCATGTGCATTTTGCATCGTTCCGCAAGTTCGCGGACCAGAAGTTAGCCGACCATTCGAAGATCTAGTGCAAGAAGCATCCCGGATAGTCTCGGATGGAGTGATAGAAATAACACTATTGGGCCAAAATGTTAATAGCTACGGTAGAGATATCACTACTCGTCTTCGTTCGCAAGAGGAAGGCCCAAAAGATCAGATATTAGCTGGGCCTCACTGGCCAGATCAGGGTCGTCGTCGAGCTCGGCCATTGTTTGCAAATTTGCTACAAGAAATTGGTTCGATTCCAGGAATAAGCCGGGTGAGATTCACGAGCCCGCATCCAAAAGATTTTAAGCGTGAAGTTATTGATGTAATGGCAAAGACGCCCGCTGTTTGCGAACACCTCCATCTGCCGCTCCAATCTGGTAGCGACCGGATTCTTGCTTCGATGCACCGTGGTTATAATGTCTCTAAATATTTGGAACGTATTCACGAAGCTCGAAGAATAATTCCAGATCTTGCAGTTACAACAGATATCATTGTTGGATTCCCTGGTGAAACAGAAAAAGATTTTGAAGAGACCCTTGCAGTAGCTGCTGAAGCTGAATATGACAGTGCATATACTTTTGTTTTTTCTCCTAGGCCGGGAACCGAAGCATCAGAGATGACTGCTGATTTTTGCAATCCAGATATTGTCAGCGAAAGATATGAGCGCTTACGTACTGTGGTTCTAAGATCTGGACTTCGAAAGCATCAAGAGCGGGTCGGACGAAATGAAGAGATAATCGTTGAAGGCCCTAGTAAGAAAAATGCATCAGTGATGACTGGTCGCACACGGCAAAATAAATTGATACATTTCGAAAGTGAAAAGAAAATTCCGATTGGATCTGTAGCAGTTGCCCAAGTGGTCGAAGCGTCATCTCGTTACCTCCGAGGTGAATTGGTTGAAGTTCTTGAAACGCCTAAACGCAAAATGCGAATACCAGTGGTAGCCGTGTGAATCAAAAACCCGAGAAGCAGATAATGTCAATCGTTGGCACCACTGCATCTGGGAAATCAGCTATCGCGCTCGAAATTGCTAAGAATATTCCAAAGGTAGAAATTGTTTCTATCGATTCTATGCAGATCTATCGGGGAATGAATATTGGGACAGCGAAACCAAGCGCAGCCGAACGCGAAATGGTTCCCCACCACCTTATAGATATCATCGATCCAAATAGGGAATATTCTCTTAGTCAATTTCAAACTGAATCTCAAAAAGTTATTGCAGATATTGAAAAACGCGGAGGAATGCCTCTTCTTGTTGGCGGAACAGGTCTGCACCTGAGGGCGGTAATAGACAATTTCCAAATTCCGGAACAGTATCCGGAAGTGAGTAGAGAACTTGAAAATGAATCTGATACTAAAAAGTTGTATAGCTTACTTGTTAGCGTTGACCCAATTGCAGCAGAACGCATGGAAGAGACAAACCGGAGAAGAATAGTGCGTGCGTTAGAAGTGACTCTTGGTAGCGGTCAGCCTTTTTCAAGTTATGGTCCAGGTCTTCAGAGCTACCCACCAACTCGGTTTCGTATGTATGGACCCCGATGGAGTAGAGAAGAAATTAATCACCGTATTGATAGTCGATTTAACCGACAACTTACAGATGGCTTTTTAAATGAAGTCCAGCAGTTGATCTCTAATGGGAAGAAGCTTTCGCGAACAGCTCGGCAGGCGTTAGGGTACAGGCAATTTCTAGACTATTTGGAAGGGAAATGTACGCTAGAGGAAGCCATTGATATAGCAAAACGGTCAATAAAAAAATTTGCGCGGAAACAGGATCGGTGGTTTCGTCGAGACCCACGAATTCAATGGTTCGATATTGATGAAAATTCATTAGAGGTGGTCCCAACTCTTGTGGAAGAATGGCGACAATGCGTTTAATCAAATATGAAGGCCTTGGAAACAAGTTTTTGGTCGCTATAACCGATCACGTGCCCATAGAAGGCAGGGAACTAGCACAGTCGCTATGCGATGCCAAGACTGGGTATGACGTTGATGGACTAATTTTTGGAACTCCCGTCTTCACGGATGATATCGATATTCAAATGACTCTTTTTAATGCTGATGGATCTCTCGCTGAAATTTCTGGAAATGGTATTCGCTGTCTTGCGCAGGAAGTCTTCAGCGGGTCTAATACAGCGGGAACTTTACGAATTTTGTCAGGTTCCGGAGTACGTAATGTAACCCTCAACAGTAGAGATGGGGACCAAGCTGAGATAGAAGTGGATATGGGAACTGTTCTGGATGGGCCAGAGTTGCCGCTCCTCGACTTTCTAAACCACCCGTCCGTAAGCGTTGTCCGGGCTCAAACAGCTGATATCGGAAATCCGCACGTGATTATAGAAGTGGTAGACCTTGAGCGGGTCGAGGTCGCTGACGCAGGGCTCCATATTGAATCTCTCTGGCAACCCGGAGGTATTAATGTTCATTTCATAGAAGTCCGAGGTCCTAACGTGATATCGATGTTGCATTGGGAGCGTGGAGTAGGGGTTACTCAGGCATGCGGAAGTGGTGCGGCGGCTTCTTCCTTTGTCGCACACAAATGGGGGTTAGTCGCAGAGAATGTGAGTGTTGAAATGCCCGGTGGCAAAGCAGGCGTCTCAATTCGTAAAGACAAGGTGTATCTAACCGGCCTGTCAGCCAGACTTGCTGAGTTTGAGGTCTCTACCGATGGCTAACAAAGTGTCCGAAGACTCTCAAGATTCGCACCGCGGAGGTTTTGGTGAACTAGGTGGAGAGGAACGCGGGCTCATAGATCGTTCATTTCGTGAGCGAATCATTTTGATAGGCCTCATTTATGGAGAAAGAACCGAGTCTTCCTCCTTACAAGAATTAGAAGAACTATCCCAGCTTGTTGATACGGCCGGGGCGGACGTGGTCCAAACTGTAGTACAGCGAAGATCTTCTCCTGACCCTGCTACCTTCATCGGGCAAGGGAAAGCGAGAGAGGTCTATGAACTAGCTGAAGCGCTAGACGTAGATACCGTAGTTTTCAATGAAGAGTTAACTCCTGCACAGCAATTTAATCTTGAGAAAATATTTAAACGGTCAGCTTTAGATAGAACAGCTGTCATTCTCGATATTTTTGCACAAAATGCGAGTACGCCTGAGGGGAAAGCACAAGTAGAGTTAGCCCAGTTGCAATACCGCCTCCCTCGGCTTAAGGGGCAAGGTGGGCAATTCAGCCAACAAGCAGGTGGTATAGGAACCCGCGGTCCCGGCGAAACAAAGTTAGAGATTGATCGTCGTCGGTTAGTAAGGCGGGTCCATAAGCTACAGGATCAATTGACAACTGTCGGTGCTCACCGAAAAAATCAATCAAAACGCCGTCGTCATTCTCTCAACCAATCAGTTGCAATAGTGGGCTACACCAACGCAGGGAAATCCACCTTGCTAAATTCCTTAGCTAATGCAGGTGCAATGGTAGCGGACCGTCTTTTCGCAACTTTAGATCCGCTGACACGTAGACTTCAACTTCCAGGAGGGGAGTCTATTTTTCTTACGGACACGGTAGGTTTTGTCAAGAAGCTTCCGCATCAGCTCGTTGAGGCCTTCAAAACTACTCTGGATGTTGTGATTGATGCTGATCTTCTCTTACATATCGTTGACAGTGGCCACCCTTCGCCAGAAACGCAAATTAATGCCGTTCGCGCTGTTCTCTCTGAAATTGGAGCAGACCAAATTCCTGAAATGCTTGTCTTCAATAAATCAGATAAATTAGACCCTTCACAGTTATTGATGGAGTATCCCGAGTCGGTTGCGATCTCTGCTGTGACTGGTGTCGGCGTTGACAAACTCGTAACTGAAATCGGCGAGCGTTTGCGTTCAATCTGGAATGTTGTTGAGCTTTCTATTCCGTTCGACAAAGGAGATATTCTTGCGCAGGTACATCGTGAGGGCCAAGTACTTGTTGAACATGCGACTGAAGATGCAATTGTCGTGCAGGCAAGACTAGATTCTTCCGCTATGTCACGTCTTTCTTCCTTTATCGTGAGTGCGAGTGGTAGCGATGTCATTTGAACTTCCTCCATATCCGTATGATCTACTAAATCCATACCGGATGATCGCTAACGATCACCCGGGTGGTGTGGTGGATCTATCTGTTGGAACACCTTGCGATCCTCCACCACCTGAAGTAGTGGACGCATTGGCTCAATCGGGTAGTGAGAGAAGCTACCCGCAGTCTGTGGGGTCGTACCCTTATCTTGAGAGTTGCCTGCAGTGGATGAAGCGACTATTTGATGTGGACCTCGATGTGGAAACAAATATCGCAGCATGTATAGGTACGAAAGAATTTGTAGTTTCGGCACCTGGGTATCTCCGTTTGCTGAAACCTGATAAGGATACGGTGTTGTACCCTGCAGTTAGTTACCCTTCCTATGCGATGGGGGCTCACCTTTCTGGTTGTCGGGCTGTTCCTGTTCCGGTCAACGAGCATTGGCAACCACAGTTATCTGACATAGCCCAAAGCGATATTGAAAGAGCTTTGATGATTTGGGTCAATTCACCCAGTAACCCCACCGGAGTTTTAAATAATCTGGACCCCATCGCTGATTGGGGAAGGGAGCACCAAATACCTGTATTTAGTGATGAATGTTACGCAGAATTTACTTGGGCAGATAAGCCGAGAACTATTCTTAGTAAGGGGACAGAAGGGGTAGTAGCTGTTCATTCTTTGTCGAAACGTTCCAACCTTGCAGGCTTAAGGGCTGGTTTCTATGCCGGAGATGTCGAGCTTGTCCGATGGTTTAAAGAGATTCGCAAACACGCAGGAAAGATGGTTCCAGGACCTGTCCAAGCCGCTGCGACAGTAGCGTATTCTGATGACGCTCATGTAGTAGAGCAACGATCTAAGTACCGACAGCGATTACTTTTTCTTCAGTCTTGTTTCGATTCCATGGGTATCTCAACAGTCTTCCCAGAAGGGTCTTTTTACCTTTGGATTGATAGTGGGTCGCAAAACCCATGGGAACTTGTAGATCATTTTGCATCTAAAGTTGGTGTATTGGTAACTCCAGGCAGTTTTTTTGGATCCCCGAGGCACGTACGAGTTGCTGCAGTTCAGCCTCTCGAAACACTAGATTTAATAACGAAAAGAATTTAGAGATGTTGTCGAACTAAATTAACTTGAACAGGAAAAAATTCACGTTAATACCTTGAACCTGTTGGCAATCAAGGTAAAACTCAAGAAAGTAGAATAAAGACAAGTGAGGAATTTCTAGTGAGCGAACCAGACCCATTTGAATTAACTAGAACGTTGGTTGGGATACCCTCGGTGAGTTTCGAAGAGAGGGAGATAGTCGATTTCTTACAAATTCGCCTAGAAGGTATTCCTTGGTTAGAAACGTCTCGGATCGGCGATAATCTAGTCGCGCGAACGGACTTCGGGAAAAACTTTCGTCTTTTGCTAGGTGGGCATACTGATACAGTTCCTCCAAGCGATAACGCTGACATTCGTATAGAAGGTGAGACCATTTGGGGTCTTGGAGCAGCTGATATGAAGGGGGGGTTAGCGGTTATGCTTTCCTTAGCGGAGACAGTCCCGAATCCTGCATTTGATATGACCTTTGTTTTTTATGCCCGTGAAGAGGTTGCTTCAGAGCATAGTGGCTTGAAAGAGATTGTATTGTCGAATTCGGAGCTGTTATCTGCTGATCTAGCCCTTTTAGGGGAGCCCACGTCAGGTACCGTGGAGGCTGGGTGCCAAGGAACTATGCGCTTTGTATTAG
Source organism: Acidimicrobiales bacterium (assembly GCA_022425805.1). Taxonomy (GTDB): domain Bacteria; phylum Actinomycetota; class Acidimicrobiia; order Acidimicrobiales; family UBA8592; genus UBA8592. The sequence goes on along the minus strand of JAKMEQ010000057.1, from coordinate 21,792 downwards.
AGCTAAATGGGCAAAGAGCACACACAGCTCGTCCATGGATGGGAGACAATGCAATCCACCGCTTAGGAGCAATATTTGAGATACTCAATCAGTACGAAGAGCGTCGACCAGTTATCGAAGGGTGTCAATACCGTGAAGCGCTCCAAGCGGTCAGAGTCGAAGGAGGCATCGCTGGGAATGTAGTTCCTGATGCCTCGTCATTGACCATCAACCATCGGGTTGCTCCGGATCGGAGTGTTGACGAAGCAGAAAATTATGTCAGAGAACTCTTTGCACCAGTTCTCAATTCGAGTGACACTCTTTCTCTGGTTGACTCAGCTCCTCCAGCTAAACCCGGTCTTTCGAACCCAGTACTTGCAGCAATGATAGGGCGTTATGATCTCGAAGTTCAGGGAAAACTTGGTTGGACTGACGTGGCGTTCTTTGATCAGCGTGGAGTTCCGGCAGCGAATTTCGGACCAGGAGATGCGACTTTAGCGCATACCCGAGATGAACGAGTTACAAAAACTGCAGTCGATTCTTGCTTTCTGGTCCTCAAGAACTTAATGGAATCCGGACTTTAGAGTTTTCGGAGAACGGTTACCACTTTTCCGAAAATGAGTAGTGGGTTTTCGATTTGGTCCGCTGACGTAAACCTCATCGGTGACATTGTCGAATTCGCAGGGGTCAGAATGACATCGCTCCCTTCGGTGTTGAATGTCTTAACGGTGGCTTCCTCTCCTGCAATCCCAGCGACAACAATGTCGCCTTGGTCTGCTGTGACTTGTTTCTTAGCGACTACAAAGTCTCCATTGAAGATTCCTACTTCAATCATTGAATCACCGCGTACGCGTAACATAAATAGTTCACCATCCCCAGTTAAGTCAGAGGGGAGAGGCATTACTTCCTCGACATTTTGTGCAGCCAGAACTCCAGAACCGGCAGCGACATCACCGATTAGTGGTACATGCGTTACAGGACGGCGATCAATTATTGCACCAGACCCAGCATCCCAATGCACTTCGATTGCACGATTCTTAGTTGGGTCACGGCGAAGGTATCCACGGTCTTGAAGGGTGTTTAGATGGTTGTGAACTGTCGAAGGCGAATTTAGGCCAACGGCTTGGCCAATTTCCCGGATAGTCGGGGGATACCCTTTCTGACGAATAGCGCTATCGATGAATTCCAAAATTTGTGTTTGTCGCTTCGTTAGAGCATTTTCAACCATTTTATTCCTGCTGTTTCCCTGTGCTTGAGTGGCTTTGCTTAATTTATTCTAATTACACTGTTGTAATCGAACATATGTTCGTATAATATTAGTATAGGAACAAATGTTCGCAGAACCTATGTTCGCCGAACAATAGTTCGAAGTCAAGGATTATGAAAGAAAATACAAAAATGCATTCACAAGTAAATTTTGTCACACCCCACTGGGAGAATATTGACATGAGAAACACAGTTACTTTTAATCCAGTTCTTCAGGACCTTTCGATGGAAGAAATGCCAATTGATAGCGTGAACGACCTTCCCTTTGATTTCCGTGCCGAGACTCGAAGTTCAACGTCTAATTGGGTGTTTCTGTGGAGGCGAATTTTCCTTGGAGCGATACTTATGGTCATAGGTGCTCTTTTTTGGACTGCGCTAACAATGGTCATTGGTGTTGGTGAAACGAAGGTAGGAGCAGGTCTTTCTAGCAGTGCTCCCAGAGAAGTGCATGTTGTTGCACCTGGTGAAACTTTGTGGTCGATAGCAACTGCTATTGATTCTGACGGAGACCCTCGTGATACTGTCGATCGTTTATCTGCGCTGAACGGTGGGAGCTCAATTTCTATTGGACAACGGCTGATACTTAGTAATTGACAAGCTTTTGAAGCCAACGGTAAAAGCGAGGCTAAAGAAAGTGATACGGTTTTAACGTGAAAGATTCCTGAGATATCTCTTAAAAGAAAAACTATCTACTTTCAATACTCGGTCAAGGGTCATTTCATTCTGATCGTAATGAGCGCTAGTAGTTATTGACGGAGACCCTTCGTCAGAAGAAACTATTGGACTGGTCGTAATGCACAATTCATCGAATAGGTCTAGTTCTACTAGCTGACTATTAAGATTTGGCCCACCTTCGACAAGGATTAGAGGACCATATGATTTCCCAAGGTAAGGTATCGCTTCCGCAAGATTTACATGGTCGCCTGTTGTGCTGAAGACATCTGCAACTGCACGTAGCTCTTCTTCTTTATGCTTGGGAGATGAAGTAGATGTAAGTATTGCTGGACGGTAGTTCACGCTGGTGAAGAGTGGTGAAAAGGGGTCAAGATTAAGGCTGTTGCTTATGACAACGATCGTCGGTAATTCGGCCTTATGTAGTCTCCCGCGAATTTGTGCAGTTTTTTCGGAAATGATGGGAACCGAGTACTCTTCCGACCGGACGGTTCCAGCTGCTACCAGAATTACATCCGCTAGCCCTCGAAGCGTCCGGAATAGTGCCTTGTCCGCAGGTCCGCCTAACGGACCAGATTTACCGTTGTATGTAGCGAGGCCGTTTTTGGAAGAAATCATATTCAACATGGTCCATGGTGACCCAGAAGGATGGTTTCTCTTGTCAGTTATATAGGTTTCTAGTAATTGATTGAGATCAATGTCCATATTCATAACGTATCCGTTTCTTCTGGGGAAAATTAAGAATTAATCCACAAAGAAATCCACAATTATTCCAATGGTAATCCACAGTTAGTCAATGTAGTTTTAGTTGAAGTACTAAATTTGACGTTAACTGGGGAATCATGGTCCCAGTAAAGGAAATCCATGATTGTTCTTTGAAGCTAGGCCGGAGTTATTCAAGGCTTGATTAAACGTAAAGGTTTTTATGGCTGAAGTAAATCATATTCCATCTATAGGTTTTAGCAGGCGGCGAACTTGCGGCGACCAGAGCCCATATGAGGGTCTCAAATGGGAGAAGCGTGACGCTCGTATTGTGAATTGGACAGATGGATCCGTGGCTTTTTGTCAGAATAATGTGGAATTTCCGGAGTCATGGTCATCTACAGCAAGCAATATAGTTTCGCAGAAATATTTTCGCGGGGAACTGGAGACTCCTCAGAGGGAATCTTCGCTGAAGGAATTAATCGATCGTGTTGTGGGTCAGATCTCTCATTGGGGTCAAGAGGATGGATATTTCGCTAACGGAGAAGAACGGAATGTCTTTATGGATGAACTGAAATATCTTCTTGTGCACCAATACGCATCCTTTAACTCTCCAGTTTGGTTCAATATAGGGGTTCCAGATACCCCTCAGCAGAGTTCAGCTTGCTTCATATTGTCTGTTGAGGACACCATGGATGGAATACTCAAATGGTATGTGGAAGAGGGAAGAATCTTTAAAGGGGGCTCGGGGGCAGGGGCTAATCTGAGTCGTATTCGTGCAAGTTCAGAGAAGATAGATGGAGGGGGTTCCCCTAGCGGTCCGGTTAGTTTCATGAGAGGTGCTGACGCTAGCGCCGGAACGATTAAGTCTGGAGGAAAAACCCGACGGGCAGCAAAAATGGTCATTCTTGATGTTGACCATCCGGACATCGAGGAATTTATTTGGACGAAGGTGAAAGAGGAAGAGAAAGCTCGGGTACTGCGTAATGCAGGATTCGATATGGGTGTGGACGGGACTGATCTGTTCTCTTTGCAATATCAGAACGCGAACAATTCTGTTCGCGTCAGTGACGAATTTATGAGGGCAGTTGAAGAAGATTTAGATTGGAATCTGATAGCTCGTACGACTGGTGAAATTGTGAAAACGGTTAAAGCGCGTGAACTATTCCGTACGATCGCTGATGCTGCTTGGAGATGCGCTGATCCGGGGATTCAATATGACACGACGATCAACCGGTGGCATACGACACCAATTAGCGGCCGAATAAATGGAAGTAACCCGTGTAGCGAATATGTGCACTTAGATGACTCGGCGTGCAATTTAAGTTCTTTGAACCTTCTGTCATTCTTTAGAGATGATTCAGGCTTTGATGTGGATGGGTTTAGGCATGCAGTCCGGATCATGATAAGTGCGCAAGAGATGCTTGTTTCGCGCTCGTATTATCCAACAGAGAAGATCGGAACCAATGCAAGGAAATTCCGTCAATTGGGGCTCGGCTACACAAATCTGGGCGCGTTATTGATGGCGCAAGGAATACCCTACGACTCGGAAGAAGCGAGATCCCTAGCAGCAACAATCACTGCAGTCATGACCGGTGAGGCTTACCGAACATCTGCACAGATAGCGGCCAGGCTTGGAGCTTTCGAAGGGTTTGAATTGAATAGGGAAGCAGTGATTTCTATCTTTGATATGCACCGGAATGCTGTTGCAGAAATACCTCCCAGTGAAGTGGTACCACCAGCATTGACAGCCGCGGCTGTGGAAGTTTGGGATAACGTGCTTCGCTTCGCAGAGCACGATGGAGTGCGTAATGCCCAAGTCACAGTCTTAGCTCCAACGGGGACTATAAGTTTCATGATGGATTGTGATACCACTGGAGTCGAACCGGAGTTGGCGCTGAAAAAAACTAAAACTTTAGTTGGCGGAGGTACGATTTCTATCGTTAACCAGACGGTATCCCGTGCTTTGCAACATCTCGGTTACAACACTGAACAAAAAGAAGAAATTCTTCAACACATTGATGGACACGGAAGCGTAAAAGGAGCTCCACACCTTAAGCAAGAGCACCTTCCCGTTTTTGCTTGCTCTATGGGAGATCATATTATTGAGCCTCTCGGTCATGTGCGGATGATGGCGGCAGTACAGCCGTTTTTGTCCGGAGCGATTTCTAAGACAGCTAACTTGTCTCAAAATGCAACAGTGGAAGAAATTGAACAGTTGTATATGGAAGCGTGGAAGCTGGGAGTGAAAGCATTGGCGGTATACCGCGACAATTGTAAAATTGCTCAACCATTATCTGTGAATAATTCGGAGAGTGAGGATCCTCTCGCTCACGCTGCTGAATCCCTGCTCTCTTCAATGGCGAAACCTCAACGTGAACGTTTGCCCCGTTTACGATCTAGCAAGACATTTGAATTCCGCGTAGCGGATTGTAAAGGATTCGTAACCGTCGGAGAATATGATGACGGTCGCCCCGGAGAAATATTCATTCGTGTGAGTAAACAAGGGAGTACCCTGGCTGGGATTATGGATGGGTTTGCAATGGCAGTCAGTTACGGCCTTCAATACGGAGTTCCGTTGGATGCGTATGTCCGAGCATTTGTTGGGATGCGGTTTGAACCAGCGGGTATAACGGATGATCCGGACCTGAGAATAGCTTCTAGCCTCATTGACTATTTGTTTCGGCGTCTTTCAGTTGCGTACCTTACGCAGGAGCATCGATCAGCTCTTAATATTTTTACGACTGGGGAACGTATTCAACCAACTCTCCCTGGTATCGAAGAAGCTGCTGCTATTACCGATCAAGGTATAGACATTAAGCCCGATCCACCTTCAGGGGAAAGCTTTCTTGCTTCGGGTGGGGATCATCTTTCGATGGAGTCTGATGCGCCCTTCTGTATGCAATGTGGGGTCCAAATGTACCGATCGGGCAGTTGCTATACATGCCGGAGCTGTGGAAATACAAGCGGATGTAGCTGACTACATGTTCGTTTTGTCCTGTGAGGTCCGTTCTCAATACCTGGCCTTAAGTTCGATTCGTTGGACTTGACTGGAGCATGATGAAGACTGATGAGCGGCGACTTCGAGCCTTGAAGGGATTGAAATGGTCTAAATATGATAAAGACGTCCTACCGGCTTGGGTCGCTGACATGGATTTCGCGCCCGCACCTGAAATTGTTTCAGTTATACAGGAAATGGTCGATCTAGCTGATTTTGGCTACAGATATCACGATGTGGATCTTCTTATATCTGCGTGGTGTGATTGGGTAGATCGCTCTCATGGATGGAGGCCGCCGCTTGACGAGTGCTTGACGTTTACATCGTCGATTTCTGCATTGGAAGCCGCCATGGTTCTACATTCTGAACCTGGAGACGGAGTAGTTCTTTTCTCGCCCATCTACCAACCTTTTCGGACTGCTATCGAACAAAGCAAGAGGAAGGTTGTTGATGTCTACCTACAAGGCCCTGCATGGGAGTTCGACGGAAACAGGTTCGAAGATGCGCTTGACAGTGATACTCGAGTTGTACTTTTCTGCCAACCTCATAATCCGACAGGTCGCGTGTATACACAAAAAGAGATTGATGAATTTGCTGGGATAGTAGAAGATCATGACCTTCTTGTGATTAGCGACGAAATCTGGGCTGACCTTACGTTCGACGGCATCAAACACCTCTCGTTATATCCCAATAATGAGCGACTCCAAGATCGTACGGTCACTATTGGGTCTGCGAGCAAAGCCTTTAACTTGGCTGGGGCTCGATGCTCAGTAGCTCATATTGCTTCGTCAACGGTAAGAGAGGAATTAGAGAAATTTCCAGAACATTATTTTGGATTGAATAGTTCTTTCGGGGCAGCAGCAACCGTTGCAGCATGGACAGTGGGTGAGTCATGGTTACAAGAAGTGCGGATCCAAATTGAAGAAAATCGTAATTACCTACATTCCCGAATCAACGATGAATCGTCTGGGCTTTCTATGCATTTACCTCAAGCGACTTATTTGGCTTGGCTCGACTTTTCTAACACTAGGTTGGCTGATAACCCATCTAAGCGCCTTCTTGAAGAAGCCAAGATCGCTCTGGAACCCGGCAGTAAATTCGGAACTCAGTGCGGGAGCTATGCCCGTTTGAATTTTGCGACTAGTAGAAATATTCTCGAAACCATTGCCGACCGTATCCTTAAGACGGTTAACCAATAAATCTGATTTCAGATATTAGAACCATCACTTTTCACTACCCGCTGTTAGAGGTAGGCAACATGCGATAGAGTTCGGAAGAGTCCAAATCTGAGGAGAAATGAAGATGCAAGCGGCGATATTACGAGATAAAAGTGGTTCTCTAAAAATAGAAGAGATAGAGATAGATAAGCCTGACAGGAATGAAGTTCTTATTCAGACGGTTGCTTCAGGCCTTTGTCACAGTGATTTACATTTCATAGATGGTAGTTGGTCGGACTTTGCAATGTATCCGATGCTACTCGGACACGAAGCGGCTGGAGTCGTACAGGCTGTAGGCGAAGATGTTGTAGGGATTGAAGTAGGCGACCATGTCATTACTTGTCTATCGATTTTTTGTGGTCACTGTGACCGGTGTTTAACAGGGCACAGTTACTTATGCTCTCATCGACAAGAAGTATCAGATCGCCCTATCGGCAAACCCCCTCGCCTGATTGATGGTGAAGGAAATGCTGTAAACCAATTCACTGGTCTCGGGTCTTTCGCGCAGGAAATGTTGGTCCATCAGAACGGAGTCGTAAAGATAAGTCCAGATATGCCCTTGGATCGTGCTGCTCTTATCGGTTGTGGAGTAACTACTGGTGTTGGCGCAGTTTTCCGCACTGCTGAAGTGAAACCTGGGTCCACGGTTGCTGTTGTTGGCTGCGGAGGCGTTGGAATCTCGGCAGTGCAAGGGGCTCACCTGGCTGGAGCTCGGCAAATCATCGCTGTAGATCTTGAATCGCAGAAACTTGAATGGGCGACTCAGCTCGGTGCTACCCATACAGTGAACCCGAACGATGGCGATCCTGTGATGCAAGTCTTAGAACTTACCGGTGGGGGAGTGGATTACAGTTTTGAATGTATCGGCATGAAACAGACCGCTGAACAAGCCTTCGGAATGATTCGCCAAGGAGGCTCGGCAACCATTATCGGGATGATCCCGATTGGGGTGAATATCGAAGTGCCTGGTACTGATCTTTTTCTCGGAGCAAAACGCCTGCAAGGGTCGATGATGGGTTCCAACAATTTTAAAGTGGATATGCCACATTTATGTGAGTTGTACCTCGGAGGCCGCCTCAAATTAGATGAAATGGTGTCGCGTACCATCTCCCTTGATGAGATAAACGAAGGATTTGAAGCGATGATAAACGGAGAAGTTGTCAGAGCAGTCATAGATTTCGGAACCTGAACTACATATAGCAGGACGAAGAAATGGCCGCCTGCCCTCTATCGAAAACGAAGCGGCGAATTCTACGCCTGTTTCGTGATGATGACCTTACCGCCTACTCCACGATAGTGAATACCCCCAAGCCGCGCGGCTCACTTCGGACCCCTGATGAGGAAAGAAGACCCGAAGCACTGGCAGCTATGGCTTGGTGGCATGGCCAGTGGGAACTTCGCGGAACCTAATATTGGGCGTTAGAGGGTAAGGCAAACAGGGAACCTCTCGGAAGAATCGGAAGAGCAGGTTTGAACGCCTCTCCACGTCATGATTGGTCAGGAATCGAAGTCGGCTGGGCGCTTCACCCAGATAGGTGGGGGTTAGGTCAAGCCACGGAAGTAGGAGCAGAATCGGTCATGCATGGGTTTGATGAATTCGCTGAAAGTCAACTTTTTAGTTGCATTCTCTTGGATGATTTCCGGCCTATAGCTGCTGCAGAACGGTTAGGATTTGAATTAGTTGATACGAAGATTCTCTCAAATCACCCCAAGGAGCCAAACCGTATCTGGGCTTTGGATAGGAATACATGGATAGCTTCTTGAAAAATAAGAATTCTGGATGGTGGGACGGCAGTGTGGGTTACGAAATTTACATGCGGTCGTTCGCCGATAGTAACGGTGATGGCGTAGGGGATTTACCCGGTGTTATTCAAAAACTAGATTATCTTTCTTGGCTAGGCGTTGACCTGGTTTGGCTTACCCCGTTCTACCCCTCCCCGATGGCAGATTTCGGTTATGACGTAAGTGATTATTGCGGAGTGGACCCTTTGTTTGGAACTCTTGAGGATTTCGATGAACTGATGGAGGAAGCGCATAGGCGAGAGCTCCGAGTCATCATAGACCTAGTACCAAATCATTCATCGTCGCAACATCCTTGGTTTCTTTCTTCTAAGTCTTCTCTCGATAATGAATTCAGAGGTTACTACCACTGGAGGGACCCTGGGCCTGACGGTGGACCACCGAATAATTGGGTGTCGCACTTCGGTGGTTCGGCATGGACTCTTGACGAGCTGACTGGGCAGTACTTTCTCCATTTATTCCTGCCTGAACAACCAGATTTAAACTGGAACAACCCCAAAGTCATACAAGAGTTCGATGAGATCCTCAAATTCTGGCTTGGGTTGAATGTCGACGGTTTTCGTATTGATGTTGCTCAAGGGCTTGTAAAGAATATGCTCATGCCGGATAATCCATACCGTTTCCCTATTCGCTCAGATATGAGCCCTCGCCAAGTTTTTGCAGCTTTTGATCATCGCTACGACCTTGATCAAACAGGGAACCTCGAAATTTTTCGTCGATGGAGAAAACTTGTTGAGCCTAATGACGCTCTTTTACTTGGCGAAGTTTACCTTCGTGATAACGACCCAAATCGTGTGAGTCGTTATGTCGGATCAGGAGATGCGTTACATCGTGCTTTTTACTTTGCTCCGATGCACGTTCCTTGGCTACCGCAACCAATGTGGGATACTTTCCGCGATGCTTTAGATGCAGCACCTGTTGATCTCTCTTGGGCGTTAAGCAGCCATGATGATCCACGTGCCCCAACACGGTTAGGAGGAGGGAATGAGGGTAAGCAACGTGCCTTAGCGTATTCAGTGCTCTTGTTTTTCCTCCCCGGTCTTCCGTTTCTATACCAAGGCGACGAATTAGGGTTGTCAAGCGTCGAACTAGACCCAGAAGATTTAGCTGACCCAGTTGCGACCAGAAATACAGTTGAAACCGATGGACGTGATGGTGCGAGGTCTCCAATCCCCTGGGCGAATGCCCCTGAAATGGGTTTTACAACCGGAACTCCATGGATTCCGATGGGTGGTCGTTCTTATGAAGACACTGCAGAGTATCAACAAGAAACAGATGGATCTTGGTTGATGTCTTATAAGGAGTTGCTCAAACTTCGAAAAGAACATCTCGACCCAAATGCACCTCTTCGTTGGGTGACGGCGAGAGATAGCGGTGTAATCGCTTTCCGTCGAGGGGGGACGATAAGTGCTCTTAATGTTTCTGATTGTGATTCGGAAATTGTTCTTCCGGAAGGGGAGTGGGAATTAGTGTTCCAGGTTGGAGAGGTAAAGAAGATATCTGAACTTCTCATATTTGGAGTTAACTCCGCTGTTGTGTTGCTACTGACTTCCTAGTGATCGAACCAGTTGAGCCATCCATACGGCAGCTTCTACGGCCGATGATCCTTTGTCGCCTTTTGATCCATCGTGGTCGACGTAGGTGGCATCAGATCTTTCCAGAGCTTGTTCGTAGGTGTCGGTGGTCAGCACTCCAAACGATATAGGGGTACCCGTCGAAAGGGAGACCTCTTGGACTCCTCGAGCGCAACCGCCAGCGACATAATCAAAATGCGGTGTTCCACCCCGCACTACAGCGCCGAGAGTTACGACTGCATCGATCTTCATTTTGTTAATTACTTGTTGACACGTAAAAGGAATCTCAAATGCTCCAGGAACCCAGACAACATGAATATTCTCCTCAATAACCCCTAGAGTCCCTAATCGTTCTAGAGCACTATTTAAGAGTCGATTTGAAATCTCCTCGTTGAAACGTCCGACAATTATTGCGATGCGTAAGTTCTTAGAGTCGCTATTGTCGCTCATGCCGGTTCCACATTGCTGTCTTCTTCATCTGTGGGGCTGAAATGTCCCATTCGATCAACTTTTGTTTGAAGGTATCTGGTGTTCTCAGTATTTGTGCCACCGTGAAGCGGGACTCGTTCGACTATTTGGAGATTGTATCCATCGAGGCCACCATACTTTGCGGGGTTATTGGTGAGGAGGCGCATCTTTCTAATTCCTAAATCTGATAGTATTTGCGCTCCAATACCATACTCTCTCGAATCAATCGGAAGACCCAGAGCGACGTTTGCATCGACAGTATCGAGTCCTTCGTCTTGGAGGGCATAGGCGCGCATCTTATGACCTAATCCAATCCCGCGTCCCTCATGACCCCTGAGGTAAACGATTGCTCCATTGCCAGATTCAGCGACCATTTGCATTGCCAAATCTAGTTGTGAGCCGCAATCGCACCGAAGAGACCCGAGAGCGTCACCCGTGAGGCATTCTGAATGGACACGGACTAGTGGGGGTTCGGCGGGATCGAAAGCATCTGTTACGAATGCAAGATGTTCTACTTCGTCGAGCGCGGTGCGATACACATGGGATGTGAATTCACCATAATTCGTTGGAATCCGAGCAGAAGCAAATCGTTCAACGAGTCGCTCATGCCGGTTCCGGTAACGGATCATCTCGGCTATAGAAATTATCGGTATTCCATGTGTCTTAGCGAAGATAGTGAGTTCGGGAAGTCTAGCCATCGTTGCTCCGTCATCGGATACGATTTCACATAGGACACCGGCGGGTTGCAGGCCTGCCATTGTTGCTAGGTCTACTGCGGCTTCTGTGTGTCCTGCGCGCTTTAGAACTCCTCCAGTCCTTGCACGTAATGGCAAAACATGTCCCGGTCTGGCAAATCCACTTGCTACTACCTTTGGGTCAGCTAATGCCTGACATGTGAGCGACCGGTCAATTGCAGAAATTCCAGTCGTTGTGCCTTTAGCGACATCTACCGTGGTAGTGAATGCGGTTCCCATAGCTTCGGTGTTATTAGCAACCATCAAGGGGAGGTGCAGGTCATCAGCGCGTTCATTGGTTATTGCGCAGCAGACTAAACCGCTGGTGTATTTTACCATGAAGGCCATATCATCATGAGAGATTGCTTCAGCGGCGATGATGAGGTCTCCTTCGTTTTCCCGATCTTCATCATCGACGACGACTACAAATTTTCCTGCAGCAATCGCGTCGATTGCTTCTCGGATGGTGTTCAGGTCAGGCACGGTTATCTATCTTACTTCTAACTTGTTTGACTCGTTCACACTTAGTTGACGTTCAACATATTTTGCAAGAATGTCGACCTCAACGTTTACTAAGTTTCCAGTTGTTCGCTGGCTAAGGTTAGTCACCGACCATGTATGGGGGATGACTGCAATTTCAAAAGAGTCTGTTCTAACTTTTGCGACTGTAAGGCTAATTCCGTCGATTGCTATTGAACCTTTAAGACAAACGTACTTACCCCAATCAGAGTCGAGAGCAAAAGTGAATCTATACGAATCATCATCTTGTTTATAGATGCTTTGGATGTTTGTTGTTCCATCAATGTGTCCTTGTACTATGTGTCCCCCTAAACGATCTGAGGCGCGTAATGGCCTTTCAAGGTTAACGTGATCACCGTCCGCTAAGGTTCCAAGGCCGGTCTTGTCCATTGTTTCCGGAACAGCGTCTGAGGCCCACCAATCGATACCGAAGTCAACGACAGTGAGACAACATCCATTGACTGCGATAGATGAGCCAAGTTCTACATCGTCTAGAACGCGTTGAGCTGAGAAAGTCAGTCTTAGGCCTGACCCAGAAGGTATGATGGATCGGATCTCGCCGACTTCTTCTATTATTCCCGTAAACAAAATCTAACCTCTCACTTGTGGCGACACTAGCCCTAACAAATATTAATGTATACCATTAATACAAGGAATGCAATGTCCCTCCTCTTCACTATATTTCCTCTAGGTCAATTAGAAGGTGGCGGCTAACATCACCAACTAGGGTGATTTCCATACGGCGACTTTCAAACCACCAGGTCTGAGTTTGGAGGGCGAATGTGTCGTGATAGCGACCGGTAATGATCGGCTGTAATGGGAAATCTTCAACAGCTTGAAAAACTGTAAAATATGAAGTTGACCTTGCTGTTTCGCCATCTACTTCAATATCGATATTTGTGGTTGCATGATGCGTGCAGGGGGTTCCTCCAGCATATCGACGTGTGCTTAACGTGTACATGGCACATATTGCTTCAGAGCCGACGATATGGCTAGCTTCGTTATCCTCATTCCCAATTATTTTTCCTCTACTAAATAATTCCCCAATTCCTTCGAAGTCCCCTTTATCAATACAGAGGGCGTATGCAAGGATGAGTGCTTTGATTTCGTGGTAGCTGTCCATCTTGTTTCTTTCCGTATGTTGTCATGATCTGTTCTCTTATGAGCAGGTAGACTTTGAATGTGATACGGGAATACCGTAGTCGCTAAAGGAAGATTGTGTTTAGTTCCATCCCAAGTCCAAATACGGGGTCTATCGACTTAGGGCCATTCACCTTACGGGCGTATGGGTTGATGATCGCGTTTGGTGTACTCGCGGGCGTGTGGCTGGCATCTCGGAGATTTAAGGATCGTTCTCTTAACGGTGACCATGGGGCCGGTATCGCTATGTGGGGTGTGCCCGCAGGTATAGTCGGGGCCCGCCTTTATCACGTTGTAACAGATTGGAGCCGATTCAGCGGTAACTGGGTTGAAGCTATCAAGATCTGGAATGGAGGTCTTGGTATCCTCGGCGGGGTCATCTTTGGTATCGCCGCTACCTTTATCTATTGCAAACGTGTTGAGCTCGATTTGCGGACTGCTCTCGATGTCTTTGCACCCTCGATTGCACTCGCACAAGTGATCGGTAGGTGGGGGAATTGGTTTAATCAGGAACTTTTCGGTCGTCCCACTGATGTTCCTTGGGCGCTCAGGATTGATCCGGAACATCGGCCGACGCAATATATCGAAGAAGCCACATTTCACCCAACCTTCTTATATGAGTCGCTTTGGAACCTTATGGTCGTTATTGTCCTCCTTCAGGTTGACCGGACAAAACGCCTTTCCAAAGGAATGCTGTTTGTAGCGTATTTTGCGTTGTATTCTGCTGGACGGCTTTGGGTCGAAGCTTTGCGGATAGACGAAGCTACAATGCTTTCTGGTGTAAGGGTAAATATTTGGGTTTTTTCATGTGTTCTTCTCGTCAGTTTGTATCTACTGATCAACGCAGAATGGAAAGCCAGGAAATCCAAAGTGGAAGAACCGATCTAGAAGGTTCAAACATCAAAAGATGGGCACATGCTAAAATCAATATAGTCACCTAATATCCGACTTAATCTCGACATGATTTCACGTATCAGAGTAGTTTCAGAGAAGAGCAATCGGGGGAAACAATGATCGAAGAAAATCCATATGAAGATCGATTCGATCGAACCTTCGCGTTTATTGATCTTTCCGGTTTTACTTCATTTACTGATCTCTGGGGAGATAAGGCCGCTGTTGAGGTTCTAGATGATTTCAGGTCTTTAGTCCGAACTGTTGCTTCCAGGAAAGGAATCCGCATAGCGAAGTGGCTAGGCGATGGGGCAATGCTTGTAGCAGTTGAGCCCGAAACAGCTACCGAAGCGATCATGGAAATGCAAGAATCGATGGTGTCGTCTGACGCACCTCTTGAACTCCGGGCAGGGCTCGCGTCGGGGCCTGTTTTGCTTGTCGACGGGGAAGATTACTTAGGGCGCGCTGTTAACATGGCTGCTCGTCTTTGTGACCGTGCTGTGCCAGGTGAAGTACTCGCAACCAGTTCAATGATTACCTCATTAATGGTGAACACTCCATCTACTCCTATAGGGAAACTTGATCTTAAAGGTTTTAAAGAGTCTGTAGAAATTGTCCGTCTAACTCTTTCTGAAAAAAACTAAGGCATTCTCCATCATCTTTTGTGGCATACCCGTTAAAAGATCAGGAGGCTGTATTCTAGAGCATTGTGAATATCCTTCTTAACTTTCGTGCCGATAGTCAACTGGCGGTTTTTCCCATCTATCGTTTTCAACCTTTGAGGCGCTTTATACGATGAACGAAACTCCGGCATGGCGTGATCTTGGCGTTGATACTGACCTTTGTGAAGCACTTATTGAAAGAGGGCTAAGTACCCCTTTTCCTGTTCAAGCACTCACTATTCCAGACGCGCTTGGAGGGAGAGACATTTGCGGAAAAGCTAAAACTGGGTCCGGAAAAACTCTGGCCTTCGGTATCCCGATGATTCAAAATCTTGATGGCGTAACAGCCGGCAAGAAAGTTAAAGTATTAATACTTGTCCCAACCCGAGAACTCGCAGTCCAAGTCAGCGAAGAACTCGAACCTCTTGCTAAGGTCCGAGGTTTGAGGATTGCCGCGATTTACGGAGGGGCCAATATCGAAACCCAGATCAAGATAATTAGTAAAGGTCTGAGCATAGCTGTAGCCACGCCGGGGAGGATGATTGATCTCATTGAACGGAAAGAAATATCTGTTGGCGGATTAGAGATGGTCGTTATTGATGAAGCTGATCGTATGGCAGATATGGGATTCCTTCCACAAGTCGAATGGATTCTTCGAAAAGTAGAACGCAAACACCAAACATTGTTGTTTAGCGCAACATTGGATGGGGCTGTCAATTCGTTGATTCAGCGATATCAGACTGACCCCACCATGCATGAAGTATCAGCGAAGGAAATCACCGTAGATGAGATGACGCATCGGTTTATACACGTTCATCAACGTGACAAAGTCAAGGTGGCTGCCGCTATAGCAACTTCTACTTCGCGAACTTTGATGTTTAGTAATACAAAGGCTGGTTGTGACCGACTGGTCGACAGACTTTCGGATGAAGGTATTAAAGCACAAGCTATACATGGAGATCTCCGTCAAAATATGCGTGAAAAAGCATTGGACCGTTTCGCTCAGGGGAAACTCCCAGTTCTGGTCGCCACAGATGTCGCTGCGCGTGGTATTCATGTTGATGATGTCGAAGCTGTGATCCATTACGATCCACCACCTGACCACAAAACGTACCTTCACCGCTCAGGCAGAACAGCTCGTGCTGGAACTAAAGGCCTTGTTGTGACGCTGTCGCTGTGGGATCAAGAACTTGTGGTGAAGCGATTACAGAAGCGTGTTGGACTGGACATTCCTGTTGTCGAAATGTTCTCGAATGACGACCGCCTTCGAAACCTTGGGAAGTGGAATCCAGAGAGCTAGGCCATCAGATTGTTTTTCCAGCCCTGTATCCTCCTAAACTTTTCTATATGACAGTTCAACGAGGGTCCTAATGGAACTCATAACAACCCAATGGGCGCAAGAATCTCTGATGCGAGGGGCTTGTCCTCTAGATATCTCGGCAGCTGTAGCTCGGAGGATCGCTTCCCAGCTTGGATTAGATGATGAACCTCATGGGCCAAGACTTCTTTCTCAAGGAAATTTGGTTGCTCCCAAAGAGTGCGACTATAGCCCTGAAATGGTAGGGGCGGTATATGAACAATGCTTAGATTCAGCCATTCGTCGCCACGGTGGAGTGCATTACACTCCGATTTCCATCGCACAGAAACTTACAAATATCGCACTAGTCGAAACAGAAGTTGGACCTGTGTGTGACCCTGCTGTTGGAGGTGGATCTTTTTTGATCGCTGCAGCTAACTATTTTCGTCATCTAGGAATCCCGCCGGCAAAGATTGTCGGTGAACTCCTATGGGGAGTAGATGTGGACCACGGTGCCGTTCTTGTCACCGAGGCTGCGCTTGCTCTTTGGGCCTCGGATAGGAATTGGATTCTTCCCGCTGGGCACCTCGCAGTTGCGGATTCACTTAAAGATGGGACATCAGTATTCTCTGAGGAACTTGTAGGAGGGTTCTCTGCGGTAATAGGAAACCCTCCATTCCAAAATCAGCTCCAAGAAAAGACAGTTCGTTCCTTGGAAGAAACTAACAATCTCCGCGAACGGTGGGACACCACTGCCGGACCCTACGCAGATACAGCGGGTTACTTTTTACTGGCGGGAGTATCAATGCTCGCCGACGATGGTGTGTTATTAATGATTCAACCCCAATCGTTTCTCTCCTCATCTGACTCTGCCCCCATTCGAGTACAAATTGAAGAAGAAATGGGCCTGGCAGGTATGTGGATTGGTGGAGTGAATATTTTTGAGGCGGGTGTGAACGTTTGCGCCCCTCTGTTCACGTTTGCCCAGAAGAACAAGGAACTAAAACTCTGGGAGGGATATGACGTTGAAGACAGAGAGCCATTCGGTAGGAGCAAAGGAGACAGTTGGACCGAAATAATTTCTGCTTTGTCTGGTGTTCCACCAGTCGAACTCAATGGTCCAGAACTTGGAGAAAAGTGCTCTGCCACAGCAGGTTTTCGTGATCAATTCTATGGCCTTAGAGAGTACGTCTGCGAAATGAATGAATGCGATGGCGATTGGGCCCCTCTTATCACCGTAGGGATGATCGATCCTTTACGGAACAGGTGGGGGAAAGGGGTTTTTCGATATGCTAATCAGAGCTGGTATGAGCCGGTCGTAGATCTTAACGCTTTGAGCGCTGGAAATCCCGGACTTTTCAAATGGGTAAAAGATCGTCTTCGCCCAAAAGTTCTAGTAGCGACCCAAACAAAAGTACTTGAAGTACTCCCTGACCCAGAAGGGTTATTAGTTCCTTCCACCCCAGTGATTTCCGTTGAATGCGAGCAAGATGATGTCTGGCTAATAGCAGCTGCTCTTAGCTCGCCAGCTTTGAGTGCAAAAGCCTTTGCTAGAGCTGCAGGAGCGGCCCTCTCATCAAACACACTGAAATTATCGGCTACTCAAGTTACCAAAATGCCACTCCCAGAGAGAGTAGATGCATGGGAAGAAGGCGCGAAACATGCACAATTGTCATTTGCTGCGGAATCTGAGGCATTATGGGCCGAGAACCTCGAAAAAACAGGGCAAACGATGACGATTGCATATGATTTGAACAATCAAGACAGTCTCCGGTGGTGGGTAGATCGTCTTCCGGCTTGGCGGTAGTAAATCTAGGTAAAGGTTGATGTTTGATAGGATTGCTGGTTCACTGAAAGTACATCAAGAGTGTTCGCTAAAGCGAGCACGGCAACCTGGGACGGACACCCAAGGTGCCTCTAACTGAAAGGTTGGGATGCGGTTTAGCTATAGCTAAGCAACAAAGTGTCGAGGAACCTAAAAGTGGTTTCTTAGGATTAATATCGATGGTGTCCTTTTCAACGGGAGATAGAATGGCGTTAGTTAGACGAACAAAATCTAAAGGACTGAGATTGGATATTATTGAGGGAGGGCAAGGAAGCCAAGAAGCTGCGATTAGTGATATTCCAGCGCACCCCCGCAATTATGCGCTGGGTCTACCTGTCTCGGGTGCATGGTTTCCCGGTGATCCCGTTGGGCATCGTCATTTTGTGACCATAACAGATGGTCATCCATTCGCTCTTGAACCCGGTGGGTCTCTCTCAGAGGTTGTCCAAGCATACGAGTCTTGGGGAAAGCTGAATGCTGATGCAAGTAATGCAGTACTCATCTGTCATGCACTTACCGGAGACTCTCATGTGGTTGGAGACAGTAACAGCGCCCACCCGACTAAGGGGTGGTGGGATGAAGTCGTTGGACCGGGCATGGCTGTCGACACAAACGAATTTTTTGTTGTTTGTATAAATGTTCTTGGAGGATGCCAAGGAAGTACGGGGCCATCGTCGATTGACCCATCGGGGGGGCGTTTCTATGGCTCTAGTTTCCCTGAAATCAGTATACGCGACATCGTTCGGGCACAAGCTAAGGTGGCAGATCATTTAGGTATCGATCGCTGGCATGCAGTCCTCGGAGGGTCGATGGGGGGCATGCAGGTTCTTGAATGGGCGGCTATGTTCCCCGAACGAGTCCAACGCATTGCCCCAGTAGCGACAGCGCTCACTGCAAGTGCCCAACAGATCGCTTGGAGTGCTGTTGGGCGATCAGTGGTTGCACTAGATCCTCGTTGGCGAGGTGGAGACTATTACGATGCCGAGCCGGGCGATGGTCCTCATGCGGGTCTTGCGATCGCTCGGTCTATAGCTCAAATACATTATCGTAGCGATGGAAGTTTTCAAGACCGATTTGGGAGGTCTCTCGTAGATAATGAGTCCCTATTTGGAATATGGGACCGTTATCAGGTCGAATCATATTTGGATTATCACGGGGAAAAGCTTGTACGCCGTTTTGATGCCAATTCATATGTAGTACTTAACCGTGCCATGGACACCCATGATTTAGCCCGCGGGCGAACATCTATGGAAGAAGCTGTTAAGCGAATCACTGCTGCTGCAAGCACAGCTAGCATTTCAACCGATTCGTTATACCCGACAGATCAGCAACTCGAAATTCAGCGTTTGATTACTAAATCCGGTGGGGTGTGTACCCACGTTGAAATTGATGACCCGAACGGTCATGATGGGTTTTTGCTTGCCTCAGAAGGAATGGGGGGCGTCTTCCGTTCTCTTCTTGTCAGCTAGCGAAAGATCTTTCATGTTCGTGAGGGACCATGCCTGAAGGAATAGAAATCGAATACTATCGGCGAGAAGCGGAGAAAACCATTGCCCGAACAATTGTCGCTGTTGAAGCAAATGATCATTACTACCTTAAGGGGCAGACGACAACGGAACGCCTTCAGAAGGCACTTGTTGGGAAGCAATTACTCAAATCTCGTCGGATCGGGAAGTTGCTTCTTCTAGACGTTGATGGTGGTGATGCACTAGGTCTCCGTTTCGGAATGACAGGGAGAATCATTGTTGATGATGTCGCTGTGATCGAATCTTTAGAGTATTCAAGTAAACGAAATAATCCAGCATGGGATCGCTTTATCATTAAATTTTACGGTGGCGGGAGTATGCATATCCGTGACCCTCGCCGATTGGGAGGGGTGGAACTCAACCCCAATGTTTCAGAATTTGGGTACGACTTATATGCAATTACTGGTCGGGAACTATTCGGAGTGCTTGCAGGTTCTTCACGTCCAATTAAGGCTAGATTGATGGATCAAAGTGAGGTAGCTGGGCTCGGCAATCTTCTAACCGATGAGATTCTCTGGAGAGCTTCTATCGACCCTCGCCGGCCAGCCGATTCATTAGATCAAAAGGAAAGAAGACGCTTGTATAGCCACTTCACGAAAACAATAACTGAACTAACATCCCAAGGCGGATCACATACCGGAAACCTTCAGGATCATCGAGTACACGGAGGGTTATGCCCTCGTCACGGGATACCGTTAGAAAGGTATAGAATAGGCGGGAGAACCACATATTCTTGTCCTGAGCACCAGAAAAGGTAAGTCTTGATAAAGAAGATGAGAAAAAATGTACTGAATGTAATGGTTTTTGCTTCTTTACTTGCGCTCGATAGTGGTACAGCATTCGCGCAAATAACAGAATCAGATAAAGATTATGTTCCAGGTGTGAATGAAACCACTCAGTTGATTACGTCTTCATTCGAAGTGCGACGAGCTGTGATCGGATTATTAGTCATTGCGGGATTATCTTTGCTTTCACTTTCTTTTTACTGGTACAAGACAGGGCAATGGGCCCGAGAACAATTTGTAGAAGAACATGGAGAGGGTGCGCTTAAGAATAAGAAGGAATCTCCGCAGCGGATACGAAATCTTTCCGGCTTACTCAAAAAAATAAAGAATAAGTCACTGTTTCCTCCATCTACGGTTGAAGGTTCTGAGCTTGATGGACCTTAGGGTCATCGATTTTTGCTCTATGCTTTAGTTATGAACGATGAACTAGATATAGATGTAATGTTGCAAAGATTCCAAGATAGAGCAGCTGCTGTTAAGAAGCGCAACCTTCCTCCGGTTGGCGGCGAAGAGCGGAGATTGTTCATAGAACAGGCCCAGCAGGACTATCTTGACTACGCGATAATTGGAGATGCTAAAGGTTCTCTGATTGATGGGATTCTCAGACTAGAAATTGATCTTCGTGGAGAGAACAAAGAGAGTTAAGACCTCGTAAAGTTCCTAATGCTCCTAATAACCTAAGATGTGATCATTGTCTGATTGCCTATTGGCCCATCATCTTCCTATACTTGGGTCCCTGCGGATGTAGCTCAGTTGGTAGAGCGCAACCTTGCCAAGGTTGAGGTCGCCGGTTCGAGGCCGGTCATCCGCTCATCAAATCTTTCATTCTGTAGCTGATCGTGACGTGATTACAGTAGGGTGAATGTTCTTAGGTGGCACATGCTTGTGTCAGACTAGCGTCGGTGCCCGAGCGGCCTAAGGGAGCGGCCTGCAAAGCCGTACAATCGCGGGTTCAAATCCCGCCCGGCGCTCAAACAAAATTGAAGAAACAGGACCTAAGGCCTCAAGCGAACTAATCTGCAGATATGAGTGAAGTTCCTCGCGGTCCAGACTGGTGGCAAGATGAGGATGGCAGATGGTATCCCAGGCATGTGTCTTCCTCCGGAGAGTCATCAGATAGTCCATTAGCCCCTGAGGATGTTCATGTTGAAGTTGAGGATCAGGGTGAAGAGAACCTCCCCGAATACTTTGCGCGTACCTACGGATGGGGAAGTGCTTCATCGGAGGATGAGCAGATCTTAGTGATAGATAGTGGCAATGAATCTGCCGACGTGGACCGATCTTTCACGACTTTGACTGAACGTACTAAGACCAGTGTGCATAAACCTCTTAAATTAGCTACTCCGCCGGATCTTTTTTCTGGCATTCTTGGTGTCATTGGTGCTGCCTTCCTAATTATCGGGTCGTTTCTTGACTGGGGGAAAGCAGGAGGGAGCCTTACAACCGGTTTTGTGAATGGAATGACTGGTTCCAATGGGATTGGGACTCTTATCACTGGGGCGATTTGTGCACTTGTTGCAGGCTTGTTCCTTGTTGGTCAAAGAAAAAGGTGGGTCGGTTTGTCCATGATTATCTGTGCTGGTGTTGCAATGGGACTATCGATATATAGCATTGCTGACTTAGCGAATACCTCAAGTGGTATTCCCGAAAACCTTATCGGACGTTTTCCGAACATTGATCTTGCCTTCGCCAATAAGGCCAAGTTGGATTTTGATCTGGGCCTCTGGGCGGTTTTAG
>JAKMEQ010000056.1 GCA_022425805.1 Acidimicrobiales bacterium | reverse complement strand
CCCCAGGGCAGTTCGCTTGCGGGATCGGCTCTTCTTCTAATGTGATTGTTGAACATTGGAATGGGATTCCGTTTGTAGACCCATACAAAAAAACCAGAGACGTTGTTCGGTTCCTTAAAGAAGCCCTAACAGGTGAAAAGGTAACTGTTGATTATGAAACTTTGGCAGTAAAAGGTTTCCGCTTGGGGATGGAACCCCCAAAGGAGAAGGTTCCTGTCCTTATCGCTGCCCTCCGCGAAGGAATGTTGCGACTTGCCGGTCGAGAAGGTGATGGCGCAATTATCAACTGGCTATCTGCAGAAGATGTTCGAACGGTGGCCAGTATCGTGCATGAACAAGGAGCCGGAAAAGAAATTGTCGCTCGTATCTTTGTGTGCCCAAATCCGGACACGGAGACAGTCCGAAGAGAAGCAAAACGGGCGATTGCCGCATATCTAAATGTCCCCGTTTATAGGGCATTCCATGAATGGCTTGGTCGAACCGACCGACTTGGCGAGCACTGGAAAAAGTGGGATGAAGGAGATCGAGCTGGTTCCCTTGAGGCCATGCCTGACAGTATTGTTGATGAACTAGTAATACACGGCACTCCACAACAATGCAGAGACCACATAGACCGATACCTGAAAAATGGGGTCACGACAGCGGCACTTATGGTTATGCCCTTCGGAGGAATCGATCCGATGCAAGCGATACGTGACCTTGCACCACGAGAGAGTTCGTAAATAATGTGCATAACAGCATGAAAAGGTGAGATAATATGACAGCGAGACAAACACTTTCCAGCGGAAGATAAAATGACAAATATTGAAGCTCAAATAAATGAAGCATTCGAGATGATTGACAAAGAACTATCGAGGTTGCAAAGTAGAGAGTTCGTTTCAGCCATAGAGACCAGTGATGTACTTTTGGATCTACGGTTACTCCTCATGCACATTGAATTAAAAGAGGACCCAGTGAGCGTTCCCAGCTAGGAAATCAACGCCGCTGTAAAGACGGTACTTGAAAAAAGTAAAGCATAAGAGATGAGAAGCCGCTACAAGCTTTGCAAGGACCGCGCTAGCTTTGCAAAGAACCATCC
Source organism: Acidimicrobiales bacterium (assembly GCA_022425805.1). Taxonomy (GTDB): domain Bacteria; phylum Actinomycetota; class Acidimicrobiia; order Acidimicrobiales; family UBA8592; genus UBA8592. Next base: position 8,615 of record JAKMEQ010000056.1, on the reverse strand, counting down.
AACTAAAGCCCCAGCGATGACATCAGAAGCATGGTGTGCCCGAACATGCAATCTGCTAGTCGCGACTACTGCTGCAACCATTTTGAAGAAAGGTGCGGCGGCACTACTATCGGAAAGAAGAGAAGCCGCGAGAACAGCTGAACTAGCGTGGCCGCTAGGAAAGCTAGATGTTGCCGGCTGACGCAATTTGTGCGGGTGGCTGCTTGTACCAATTTCCGGCCGGCTTCGTCGGAACAATCTTTTGATTCCTTGATTTACAATCAGCGATTCGATTCCTAGCAAGATAGCGAGTCGCACTACAGAACGGCCTCGTTTCGGGCTTATGATCTTTTGAGTGACGTTTAGAATGTGCCAAATTAAACTAAAGTCTCCCACGGCTGAAGCTGCATAAAAAAGACGGTTTAGGGGTTCGGAAGAACGAAGCATTTCCCATCCCGTATCCACGGCAGAATCAAAATCATCGACCTTTTTCGGGAGATTCAATAAGATGGGTTCGTTCATGAGTCTTTCCCAGTTAAAATCGGAGAAATCTCTCCAGTTGTCTTCTGTTTAGATTTTTGCCGGAATGCTCCAGCTAAGCCAAACATTTGCCGATTCCATCGGCTTGGAGTTAATACTAGGGCGCGTGGATAATCTTCAAACATCCAACGAGCAAAATTTTGTCGTGTCCACTGATTAGAGTCAGCTAGTCTCAAGGCTATTTCCGTACTTTTTTGGTATTGGAGAAGGGATTGAAGCCCTCGAGCAAATCGGTGATCATACCCAATTTCAGAAGTCACCTGATTTGTATATATTTTTTCAGCCTTAGATGAATTTAAAGCCCCTGAACGCAATATTGCTTGCGCTGAAGATCGTCCTGTTCTTAAGGCTTGAGCTATTCCTTCTCCCGTCATTGGATCAGCAGCTCCGATAGCGTCGCCGACGAAATGTATTCTGCCCACGGATGGGACTAGATCGGTGAGTCGGGTTGGTATAGGCCATGCTTTCCGGTTATCTTCAGCGATGGCATTGATCCCAATAACGTCACGGATGTGGGGTCTTTCGATGAGATCGATCCAAAGTTTTCCAAGGTCCCCAATCTCATATTTACTGCCGCGCAAAATCCCAAATCCGACATTTGCCCGTTGGCCGGGCAAGGGAAACAACCACATATACCCAGGTAGAAGGTCAGGTTCGAACCAAATACGCAGGTGCTGGGCTTGTGGCCCAGTTTTTGCAAAATACTGGCGGAAAGCATGCCAGTCACCTCTGTAGCTATCTATACCTGCTCCAATAGATTTCCGTACAGATGACCACATGCCATCAGCGGCGATGACATACCTCGCCATGATTCTTCGTTCGTCATGCGTTGTTACTTCAACATGGTTATCTAATTGAGAAAGATGCTGAAATTTTACGGGAGTGAGGACTGTTACTCCAGCTTTTTTTGCAAGTTCTAGGAGATGGTCATCAAGTTCCATCCGAGGAACGATGGCAGCGTATTGTCCTTGACCCTTCGGGAGAGGTAATTCAATAATGTCGCCGTTGGGTGAGTGGATGACAACATTCATAATATTGTTCCAATCCTTTACAGCGGTTGGTTCTAGACCTAAATCTTCCAGCAGGCGAAGAGCATCTGTAGTGAGTCCGTCTCCGCAACACTTGTCTCGCGGAAATGAGGACTTATCGATTAAAGTGACGTCACGTCCATTTCGGGCTAGCTCTATTGCAGCAGCAGTCCCAGCTGGACCTCCACCAACGACGAGAACATCTGTCTCTATCATTCCACTCATATCATCGAGGGTACCCTCGAGTTGGTCGATAACAATAATTAAAATTTACTCGAGTGTTGGCGTGGGTGTAGGTGCCGGTTCGGGTTGTGGTATCACTGCTGCAGAGGTTTCCGAATCGTTGCTATCTCCTTCAGAGTTAGTCGCTACAACAACAAAAGTATACGAAGTTTCATTAGCTAGGCCATCAATGATGCAAACCAGTTCACTTGTATCGCATTCATGGTTACCGGGAGATGCCGTAACGGTGTAACCGGTTATCGGGAAATATTCTGTTATATCGAAACTACCTTCGGGCTCTGGAATATCCCACGAAACGATGGCCTGACTATCTCCAGCTTCAGCGATAACGTTACGTGGCGGGTCAGGTGGGCGCGGGTACGTCGGTTTCCCATCACACCCGATCCCATTTTCTGGCTGATACCTAGCTGTGAAAGTATCGATCTCTTCAACCCCGTCGGGATATGTTCTTCTTCGAGTCGTTTGGATATTTTCACAGAAATTATTCATCCGCGTTTCCTGACCGGAGACATTCACTTCTATATATTTGGTTGAGTAAAGACTGACCGTTAAAGATGTACCCGTCCAAGTTGGCCAAATCAAGATCGGGAACGGTGAAGTGTTTTTCACTTCTAGGTTGGGGCTTGGCCAAGAAATCGTTGATTCTACGCCTTTTCGTCCTTTAAAGTCAGCGTATCTAGGGAACCAAATCGTGTGCGGAAAATACTGCAGAATATCAAGGCCACCGTAGAAAGATGCTTGAAAGAATGTAGTCGCAAATTGTGATATACCTCCACCAACATCCTTCGTCAATTCTCCGTTCACGATGACCCCTGCCTCAACAAATCCCTTTGCTTCAGTGCGTTTTCCGACTACTTCATTGAGGGAAAGAGATTCTCCCGGTTGGATAGTAAGCCCTTGCATGAGTTCAGCAAATCTTTGGATATTCTCGACACGACTGGCACAACAGGGGTGCAATGTTGTGGCCTGGGAAATTAACTCACTTACACCAAAAGCGGCTAATAATTCGGGCATCCCATCGGTCAGGTCAATCAGTTCTAGATTTACCGAAGCTGCCCCGCCTTGGATTGCTTGGTATATCAGACCAGCAGACTCTTCAGAACAACACGCTTTTGCAGAAAGATTGACAATGGTTAGCTCTCCATCCGTCACGATAATCTTTGGTAATTCAGTCTTGTCAGCGACAACTCCCCCAAGCTGTTCACCTATTGATCCACGAACCAAAGGCTCATTAAGTGCCCATGTAGGGCCTTCGCTCCCTAGCGAGAAGATAAGCCAATCCCGTACGTCATTAGGAGAAAAAGTGTAGCTTCTTTCTCCGACGATGATCTTAAGACCTGACTCGGTTAGCGTATTAATTTCTCGAGCGAAATTTTCTGCATCTAGGTCGCTAGTCAGGGGAGTTCGCTTTCCGATCTCGAAGTCTACGACAATGGGGCTTACGCCAGTAGCTGTTGCGGCAAGGACGATATTCCGGATCACCTTTTCGTCGATGATAGCGGCTGGCACTCCTGGGACATACTCCACTTGACCACTCGCGATCCGCCACGAAGGTTCAATAGGGTCAGTGATCTTTCGTAAAAGGCTAGAAGGAAGTGTAAAGTTTGGATCTTCTGAGAGCTGAACGGAAATCGGTGATGCTCGTGTAGCAAAAAAACTTTTCGCCCAACGGAATGGTTCAGTTATTACTGACCCATTATCGGCCTTCAAGATTTTATTGAAAGTTTCTTGGATATTGATTTCAATGCCGATTTCATCGAGTGTTGTTTCAATATCTCCAAGACGTGTTCTGATAGTCACAGGAGTCGATACGAAATCCAAAGAAATGGTTTGCAATTTTTCTGAGAGCTGATTTGTGGTTAGATCTCCTACGTCGTACCCAATCACAGTTATACCACGACCAACTTTATTCCTGTGTGTAGCTCGGTCAAGGCTCCAGATGGCAATACCAATACAGATAATCGCTATGCACAGAGTAATGACCAGACCTAGTTTTGAACTAGGGGCACCATCTTTCTTACTAGACGATTTAGCTCTTTTAGGATGGTGGATTTGTTGCGGAGTTTGAGTTGTCTTGATCTTCACAGAATATCGGAGAACGCCTCGGTGAACAGGTCACTGGTCATGACTTTTATCGGAAAAGCGAAAACTGTCTCTGATGCTTTCTAGAAGAGGCGGAGGATGTCTGATTCGATCCCACGTAATTCTTCATAATCAACTTCGACGCAGAAGATGCCCCTATCTTGGGCTAGGACCTTTGCCTGTGGCGTGATTTCCTGCGCTACGAAAGCTCCACGAACCGGTCGGAGTTTAGGGTCTTTGTTTAGAAAATCTAGGTAACGAGTTAGTTGCTCCACGCCATCTATCCCTCCTCTGCGCTTAATTTCTACTGCTACAGCTTGGTTGTTGGCATCACGGCATAACATGTCCACTGGGCCAATATCTGTTGGGTATTCTCGACGAGTGAGCGAGAGAGCTTCTTCAATAGTTTCTGGATTGTTTGCTAGTAGCTCTTGAAGATGAGCTTCCACACCATCTTTTTGTAAGCCAGGGTCATCACCAAGGTCAAAATTGACTACGGAGGTGACTTCTTCGATCGTAATGGTGAGGCGTTCCCCTTTCGAATTTGAGATAACCCATGCATCTTCTGATTCGACGAGTCTATTTGGAGCGTTCATCCACATTAAGGGTTTATAAGCACCCCCATCAGAGTGGATAGAAACACATCCATCCGCTTTAGCCATGATCAATCTCTTCGCAGTAGGCAAATGAGCGTCAAGCTTTCCTTCATATTTAACAGAGCACCGGGCGACAAGTATCCGCATCTTCAGGACTCTACACCTGAAAGGTCAATTCAGTAGTGTCAGAACAGGCTCTGCCAAGTCTTTGCGACATATTAATAGATCCGGAAGGTAGGTATCGATCTGGTTGTAAAGCAACGGTGACCCATCCAAACGCGAAGTATGCAGCCCAGCTGCAGTTGCTACAGCTACGGGAGCACAGCTATCCCACTCATATTGGCCACCGCTATGAGCGTAGATGTGAGCGTCACCGCGAACAATAGCCATTGCTTTCGCTCCGGCTGAACCCATATAGAGCAGCTCTCCGCCAAGTTTTTCTGCTATCAACTCCGCAGCGGGGCAAGGTCTCGTTCTACTGCAAATTACTTTAACCTGCTGTACATCCGTTAGTGGGTGGACCGGTCCGGTACTGTTAAAAGTCTCACCTAAGCTCGGGAGCGCTACAGCACCGGCTGTAGGGGCGTGGTCTTCGACCAACGCAACATGTACCGCCCAATCAGTTCTATCTCCTAAGCTGTATTCACGAGTACCGTCCAGAGGATCGATGATCCATACTCGGTCTTGTATGTGTCGAGCCGGGTGATCGATATCTTCTTCGGAGAGGATTGCATCGTTAGGGTAGCTATCAGTAATCAGCCTGACAAGTAATTCATGGGATTGTTTATCTCCTGATTTCCCAAGTTGAGTCGGGGAGAGTTCAGAGTTTTTTGCATGTTTCTGTATTTGGAGGAGAAGGTCTCCAGCTTGGGTGGCTGCATTCTTTGCGAATTCATGATCGCACGGATCTGGCATTAGCAGCCTTTCTTGGAAGTTAGAACAGATTAGCAAGAAGTGCCTACCCCCTGCAGATGTTGGGGTAGTATTTCGTGTTCCGATAATCAGTCCATTTGGAGAAGACTGTTCTCGCAGGGGTGTTCTTTCCTAGACTTTTTCCTGTTACGGCTTACGGCGGTTCCTCAGGTTCTTAGAATGTTGCTCTAACCGCTTTCTTTGCTCGTTAGAAAGACTCTCGATGCCAGATTCTCCGACCTGATCCAGTATCTGATCAATCTCTTTTTCGGCGCTTCGGTATTGGAGGTCGGTCACAGACCGAAGATGATTTTTCCTTGCCCATTTTCTTCCTTGGCGTTTCGATTTCTGTTGCGGCTGACTGGTTCCCCTATTGAATAAAGAGATACTAGGTATCCAATGCAGGTCTGTTGCGTATCCGAAAGATCGCATGCCTATGAGAGCTGTAACGGTGACGGTTAGGAGGGTCAAGGCGTGCAATCCGGAACGCATCGAGAGTGCATCGAGGAATTGAAGTCCAACAATGACGCTAACGAGTCCCCATGCGGGGATACCTGGCCAGAAACGAGCGAAAGGGAACTGTGCCGCAAATGCGATGAGAATACCTAACTCGACGTATCGGAGTCCGTAAATATATGTCGGGGATGAACTGGTGAGGCTAACGAGCGTTACTACCAGGGCTGGAAGTAATGTCAAAGCGAGTAGGAGATAGAAAAAGGGGCGACGCCCCATGAGGTTCTCAAGTTGATTGCCAAGCATGTAAATAATGAAGAACAAAAAAATGGTCCAGAAGCTAACTTGGTTCATGAAGGGCCACGTGATTAACCGCCAGATCTCTCCCTCTTGAACCTTTTCTGGGTTAAGTAGTAATTTCAGACTTACTTGATGGCTGGCTCCTTCTATAGCCCATATGAATACTGAAATTATGCCTAGAGCGATCAGTCCGACAGTAGTTGTCACATCTACTTGGCCTACTCGAAACCATGGGTCGTTTCCTCGTGACCATGGGCTTGTGTATGAATATCTCCCGGGCATACTAAACAACTTACTCGAATGAGATCAGATTTGTATCTTCGTACTAGCGTTTCATACCTGTACGTGAGGTAGCTATTTGCCTCGCTGAATCTTCCAACGAGTTATCTAACGGTCTTAAGGCGGGTTTTTCTCCAGTTCGATGCTCTATGGCCCAAGAGAGCAACTTATCTGCCAGCCATGAATTTTTTGGCAATAAAGGCCCGTGTAAGTAAGTACCGATAACACGCCTCTGAACAGCCCCCTCTTTTCCGTCACTCCCATTATTTCCATGGCCTTTAAGAACCGACCCCAACGGATCAGCATCTGGTCCAAGAGAGGTCAGTCCGGCGTGATTTTCGTAACCCACGATACGGCATTTTTCTTGTTCAAGTTCAGCTTCAAGGGTTAAATCGCCAATCAGTCTTTCATCGCCGGCAGTAGTGTCTAAGTCGAGGAGTCCCACGCCAGGGAGTCTTTGGCCACGGGAGTCCGTATACCCTGTGCCAGCGAGTTGTATCCCTCCACATACCCAGAGAAAAGCGACGCCATCTTTGGCAGCAGAGAGTAAGGCTGAGGACTTTTCAGTTAGGTCATGGGCAACAATATTTTGGTCCCTGTCTTGCCCACCGCCCAGATAGCATAAGTCAAATTCTTTCGGGTTGAACTGGTCACCCAAACCAAGCATGGTGGTTGATGATGAATACCCCCGCCATTCTAGCCGTTTTCTAAAAACTGAAATATTGCCGCGATCTCCGTAAATATTCATTTCTCTCGGGTATAAGTGGCATATCCGGATGTCACTCATTTCTCCTCCCAAAAGGAGTGAGTCGTTCCTGCCTTGCTGAGTTCTGAACGTAAATCGAGCATCGCTGTATACGTTGGCATAATAATGACTTTCCCATTAGAACCTGCAACGGTTGGGAGGTGCGACAAAAGATCTTTTACTTTGGTTGCGATATGGATCTGATCAAGGGGAAACCCAGAATAGTAGAAACGTAAGGCCATGTCGTAAGCTCGGTCGCCACCAATGCTTAGGGAAGCGATACGATCAAAGATCATTTCATAATCTACATCCCAAATCCAACTCACATCTTGACCGTCGGCCGTTCGGTCGTTCAAAAGTACAGCGAGGTGAATCTTGCCTTGCGAGAGGAGGACGGTTTTGAGGTTCTGGTTCGCACCTGCCGGATTTTTTGCAAGTAATAGGAGGAGTTCTAGGCCCTGATAATCAATGACTTCGTTTCTGCCAAAGGCGGCACGCATTGACCCTAGTCCTTCTTGGATGTGGGAGCTTGAGATGTTGACTGTGGCACAAACAGCGCATGCTGCGAGAGCGTTATAGATATTGTGCAGTCCGGCCAAAGGTAAATGAATGTCGGTGGTGGAAAGAGCTGTGGTTACTTTAAATTCAGCACCTTTAAGTTCTTTTAATGTAATAGCGGTTGCGGTATAGGAAGGTTCTGGTCTCTCAAGGTCGCATTTTTGACATTTCCAGTGTCCCATTTGACCTATCGTTGTTTGAGAGAAGAGGAGCGCTCCATCACATTTTTGACAATACAGTGAATCGGCAGCGTGCGGGATTTCTGAACTTCCGTATTGGGTTTCCCCGACCCCAAAGAACTCTACATTCGTGTGGAGGGCTCCAAGGTATGCGAGTGCTGGGTCATCGGCATTGATAAGCAATTTTGTTGTTGCAGGAAGGGTCCGAATCATTTCCGCCCATTTTAAGAGAGTGGTTTCCAGCTCTCCATACCGGTCTAGTTGGTCACGGAAAAGATTCATTAGAATGATGATGGTTGGTTCTAGCTGATTGACAAGATCGGGAAGAGCTGCTTCATCGATTTCAAAAATACCGAAACTATCTTCTGGGTTTTTTTCTAAGAGAGCGCTTGCAATGCCGCCTGTAAGGTTCGCACCGGATGCATTGGTTACATACGAAAAACCGGATTTCTGGGCGATATTGCTAATCATACGCGTGGTGGTAGTTTTCCCATTCGTAGCGGAAATAACTACTATTCCCTGGTCGAGCTCACGTGCCATTTCTTGTAGAGTCCGTGGACGTAACTTCATTAGAAGAGTTCCAGGGATTGAGGTTCCACCCCCACGCCCAAGGACACGGGAGAGTTGCCCCGCTGTTTTAGCTAGGAATCGGGCGATGTGACGCATAGAGCGATATTACATGCCACTTGTACTGAAGATGAGACACACCAAAAAGGTTACT
>JAKMEQ010000039.1 GCA_022425805.1 Acidimicrobiales bacterium | reverse complement strand
GTGAAGCGAAAGAGAAAGTGCGATTCTGTGAAAAGTGTTTCAATATGAGTGACGAGGCTACATGTGGAATCTGTTCCGATGGACGTAGAGACCCTTCACTTGTGTGTGTAGTTGAGGAACCGCGAGATATTGTAGCTGTAGAAAAGACTCAGGAGTATAAAGGTTTTTATCATGTCTTACAAGGGGCTATAAATCCCATCGATGGTATAGGCCCAGACCAACTTAGAGTAAAAGAATTACTTGAAAGGCTTCAGGACGGAGTTGTCAGAGAGGTTATTCTTTGTACAAACCCAAATATTGAAGGGGAAGCGACGGCAATGTATCTGGCACGCCTTCTCGGACCTCTTGGAATTTCCGTTACGAGGATTGCGAGTGGCTTACCAGTTGGTGGAGATCTTGAATATGCTGACGAACTCACCCTTGGTAGGGCCCTTGAAGGACGCCGACAGATAGAAGTGAATTGAACGTCATCTGTCAGAAAGACCAACACTCGGGTGACCGGCGAGTTGGTGATCTCGCCAGCCACATACGGGAAGGAGGGGAAAACTACCGTATTTTAGAGTGTTGCATTTTGCTTTAAAGAATTGTGGATATCTTTCACACTTACAAGGCGTTAATATGGAGAAAACTAGCTATTTCTTCCAAACCTGTGGGTGAAACCAACTCTTAAGTTACATTTACATTACTTTACGACAATTATGTTGTCAAATCTTTGGTTGGAAAGGAATTTAAGGAAAATCATCCCCAATTCCAATGAAGGGGTTGTAACAAAAACGTTATTTATTAGTCACTTGCCTCTCATCAGCAACACTCGCCACAAATTAGTGAAATTAGACAGTTCTCAGAATCAAAGCGTCACCTTGTCCGCCGCCGCCACACAATGCAGCTGCACCAACACCACCGCCTTGCCGTTGCAATTGATAGGCCAAAGTTAAGGCTAAACGGTTTCCAGACATACCAATAGGATGACCTAGAGCGATAGCTCCACCATTGAGATTAACGACAGAGTCATCGATACCAAGATCTTCCATTGCCGCAACAGAAACAGCAGCAAAAGCCTCATTGATTTCAAAAACGTCTAAATCTCCCAAATCAAGTGGCGTGTTTCTCAAAGCAGCCCGGATCGCCCTTGACGGCTGTGTCAGTAAACTTGTATCAGGTCCTGCTACCTGACCATAGGCAACAAGTTCAGCCAGAGGTTTTATGGAAAGTCGATCTGCGGTGGAACGAGAAGAGATAATTACAGCCGAACCCCCATCAGAAATTTGGCTTGCGTTTCCAGCAGTGATATTTCCACTTTGCGAGAAAGCTGGTCGAAGCTTTTGTAAATTTGCTAGATCAGTATCGGGTCGGACCCCCTCATCCTGTTCGAAAAGAATAGGGTCTCCACGCCGCTGCGGAACCTCAACAGTCACTATTTCTTCGGCTAAGTTCCCGTTTGCAATCGCTAGAGCGGCTCGTTTATGAGATTGTTCGGCAACTTTATCTTGCTTCGTTCTATTAATATTTGCAGAAGCAGCGTAGCGTTCTGTCCCCTCACCCATCAGTTCTTGCTCCAGTGCGCAAAATAATCCGTCATGCTGAATAACATCGATCATCTCGGCATTCCCATACCGGTAACCCCCTCGGGCCTTTGGAAGCAGATAAGGCGCATTCGTCATGGATTCCATACCACCGGCTACGACAATATCGGCATCACCAGATGCCACCATTTGGGCAGCTAAGTAAATCGAATTCAAACCGGAAAGGCATACTTTGTTAATCGTAATTGCCGGAGTAGCCATTGGAATCTGTGCGTAGCAGGCAGCCTGCCGAGCAGTTACCTGTCCGGTACCTGCCTGAAGGACCTGTCCCATGATGACATAATCCACTTCGTCTGGCGAGACTCCGGCCCGACCAAGGGCTCCTGCTATTGCAACACCCCCTAAATCAGCTCCAGTCAAAGAAGAAAGTGTGCCAGATAGCTTACCTATCGGCGTTCTTGCCCCAGCAAGAATCACTGTATCGTTCATTTCAACTCCTCAAATTCATAACATCCCACTAGAAGTGAGCATATATTGTCTCCGACCTACCGTGAAACCCGTCGTACTATCCGACGAATCAAAGTTAGAAAATAAACCTAGCTATCCCATCACGCATTTACACTAGAAAGGTAACCAATTTCTTGGAGTTCACTAATGATACTGACAGAGATAGACCATGTAGCGATTGCCGTCTACGACTTAGATAAAGCAGTTAGTTACTATCAAAAGGCTTTTGGAGCTAAGGTCCATCATCGTGAAGTCGTCGAAAGCGATGGGGTGGAAGAAGCCCTCATAAAAGTAGCTGATAGCTACATCCAGCTCACGACAGCAACTCATGACGATTCACCCATTGCAAAATTTCTTGAAAAAAGGGGTGAAGGACTTCACCACATCGGGTACCGCGTAGACAACTGTGAAGAAGCACTCCAAGCAATGATCGATGCAGGAGCACGTCCGATAGACCTGGCACCTAGACCCGGTTCCCGTGGGACAACTGTTGCCTTCATACATCCGAAAGGTTCTCAAGGCACGCTCATCGAACTTGTAGAAGAATAGAAATGAACACTGCTAAAAGGGTTCCCATGCGAACTCAAATCCATTTCGAAAGGGGAACAAGTATTGAATAATTTACCTCTATATTCAAAGGCTCTCTCTTCGGGTACTTATTTATACAATGAGTCGGGAAACAGACCATAATGAAAGTCCATCTGATAGACGGAACCTATGAACTTTTCCGCCACTTTTTTGGAGCCCCATCTCATCTAACTGAAAAGGGCCACGAAGTCGGAGGGACTCGAGCGGTACTCGCAAGCATGCTCTCCCTGCTTGAACAGGGAGCCACTCATATTGGTATAGCTACAGACCATGTCATACCTTCATTTCGTAATGATCTATACGAGGGGTACAAGGATGGATCTGATATTGACCCAGTGATCTTTGGACAATTTCAGATCCTCGAAGATGTACTCGAAGCAGCTGGTTTTGTTATTTTTCCCATGGTTGAATTCGAAGCCGATGATGCACTCGGTTCTGCAGCTAGACGAGCAAATACAGATACGCGGGTCGATCAAGTTGTTATTTGTACACCAGATAAAGATCTTGGACAGTGTCTCACCTCCGATCATCGCATCGTGCAATATGACCGGCGGAAAAAAGTTCTTACAGATTATGAAGCAGTTATCGAGAAATTTGGTGTTTCGCCGGAATCAATTCCAGATTATCTCGGATTGATGGGGGATACAGCGGATGGATTCCCTGGTTTATCTGGTTGGGGGGCTAAATCATCGTCCACAGTCCTTGCTGTCTACAACCATATAGAAAACATCCCCGACGACCCTAACGAATGGGAAGTGTCGGTTAGAGGAGCGAGCAAACTAGGCAAAACTCTAGAGGAGAATAGAGAACTTGCTCTTCTCTTCCGAGAGATAGCGACCATTGTTTATGACGCCCCTACATTTGGATCTCTTGATGAACTCCAATGGGAAGGGCCAGGAAGCGACTTTGCGAAAATAGCAAAGACAATCGATGCAACAAACCTGATCGAGCGTGCTGAACAAATAGCAGAAACTCGGTGAGCAAAATTATAAATAGAAGATCTAACCCTCTCATCTGGGCACTCCACCCGTCTATAGAATGATAAGTACCTTGAAGTTTTTTGTTAGCACTGGAAGAATAAGTCAATGGAACTAGAAAATGCCCTGCAATGGGTTGCTCAACAAAACCATGGAATCCTCATCACTATCCGCCGAGACGGCAGACCTCAATCCTCGGATATTTCCTTTACCTTGAAAGACAATAAATTTTGTATATCAGTAACAGAGACCCGTGCGAAGACAAAGAACTTACAGCATGATAACCGAGCAGTACTTCATGTAACCTCCCCACAAAAATGGTCCTACGTCTCTTTGAGCGGAACCGTTCAAATAACACCCCCTGCGTCAGATCCGTCAGATGAGATATGTCAGGAATTAGCGGATATTTATAGAAGAATAAGCGGGCAAGATCATCCAAATTGGGATGAATTCTATGAGGCAATGGTTGAAGAGAAGAGGCTAGTGTTGCGCTTTATTCCGGAAACAGTAGTAGGGCAAATTCATTAGATGGACCTTACCGCTCACCACCGAGAACTTGCCGACCAAGGGTTCACCATAATTGAAAATCTCATCGATTTGAACGTTATTTCAGAACTCTTAAATGAAGTAGCTCGACTTGAAAAACAACTTGACCGACGACCTGATAACAACCGGTTTGAAGGTAATCGAACGACCAGAACCTATAATTTGCTTGCCCATGGACCACTATGGCAAGAGATACCGGTCCAGCCGGAAGTTCTAGAACTCGTTGAAGGAGTTCTCGGAGAACAGTGTCTTGTCTCTTCACTCGCGTCTATTTCACTTGCGCCAGGAGAAACTGCTCAAGTCCTCCATGCTGACGATCAGATTCAGCCCTTGGAGAAACCCCATATCGCCACTGCGTGTAATTCAATGTGGGCGCTAACAGATTTTACTGAAGAGAATGGGGCTACTCGCGTTGTTCCTGGCAGCCACAAATGGCAAAACCCAGACTACTTCGGAGACCAAAGTGACATAGAAAGCATTCCGGCAGAAATGGCGAAAGGATCTGTTCTAGTTTGGCATGGAAGCACCTGGCATGGCGGCGGGGAAAACATCACTAACAACGATATTCGTGTCGGGGTTGCCATGAACTATTGTGCCGGCTTTATCCGCCAACAAGAGAACCAGCATCTTGGGATTCCTCCTGACATTGTCGCCACATTCACACCGGAACTCCGCCAATTGTGTGGATTCGGAATGTACCGAGGGCTTACCGGAAATATTGAGAAGCAAAGCCCCGCCCATCTTCTGTTTGGAGATGCTGAGGAAACTCAACTCTGGGATTACGACCCAATTAAACCAAACTAACTAAACCCTATGGAGGGAACACATGAATGAGATTATTCCGTTCATAATTGATGTACCAGATGAACAACTATCGGACTTACGCGATCGGATCAATTTGACCCGATGGCCTGAACGAGAATGCGTGGATGATTGGAATCAGGGGATTCCACTTGCCTATACGAAAGAAGTCGCTGAATATTGGTCTACACAATATGATTGGAGGCGCAGCGAACAGCAACTCAACCGTTTCGATCATTTCACCACTGAGATAAATGAATTGGACATCCATTTCATCCACCAGCGTTCTCCCCACCCCGACGCATTCCCGCTTATCATCACTCATGGTTGGCCTGGCTCTATCGTCGAATTCCACAAAGTCATAGAACCCCTAACCGACCCGACATCCTATGGAGGGAAAGCTGAAGATGCTTTCCACGTCGTTTGCCCTTCCCTGCCGGGATACGGATTCTCTGGAAAACCGATGACTACAGGTTGGGGAGTGGAGAAAATCGCCGAGACATGGGATGAGCTGATGGTTCGGCTTGGATATGAAACCTATGGAGCGCAAGGAGGGGATTGGGGTGCCGCTGTCACAACACAGATCGGGCGCAATGTCGGACATTGTGCTGCGATCCATGTCAACATGCCCATAGGACGGCCTACCCCTGAAGCGCTTGAGGATCCAACTGAAGAGGAAGTTTCGGCTCTTGAAAGATTGACCTACTATCAGGAATGGGACTCTGGTTACTCGAAACAACAAAGCACCCGACCACAAACACTTGGGTATGGGCTTGTTGACTCTCCAGTAGCGCAAATGGCATGGATCATAGAGAAATTCTGGAGTTGGATGGACTGTGACGGTCATCCAGAAAACACGCTTACACGTGATGAACTTCTCGACAATGTCATGTTGTATTGGGTAACAGCATCTGGAGCATCATCAGCCCGCCTCTACTGGGAAAGCTTCGGCAGTTTCGGAGGTGGTGAAAGAGTTGAGATCCCCACGGGAGTGGCTTCATTCCCTAAAGAAATTATTAGATCCCCTAGGAGATGGTGCGAACAGAGCTATAACGTCACCCATTGGAACACTATGGCAAAAGGTGGTCATTTTGGAGCTTTTGAACAACCCGAACTTTTCGTGAACGATCTTCGTACATTTTTCGCAACTATACGGTAGTTCCTGCTGAATTGCTGAAGAAATACCAGTTAGTTTAGGTCTATGATTTGTAACTGTTCTAGCATTTCGCTCCGGTTAGGTCCGAGAGGAGGTTCGGCATCACGCTCATGCCGCTTCCCCCATGTTTCCATCACGATTGCTGATAGATCAGGTTCCAAAAGAATCTTTGGGGTCTCGAGCATGTTCATCATCCGCATAAAGGCCCTCCAAACTTTCGCTGATGTCTGCGTTGCAGGAATTAAACCATCGCGAAGGATGGATTTCCTGATAGCTCCATCATCATTACTATCGCTGTCGGTTCCAACTTTAAGATTGGCTCTATCTGATTCTACTGATGCTTCGTACCACGGGATGACATGTTTCTGAATAGCAGAATCAAATTCTTTAGCTTGAGTAAATGAATCATTGGGATTCGAACTGATAATTTCTGCAAGTAAATGAGCTTGCCAAAAACCTGTTGAACAACCTCGTCCATACAGCGGATTCGTACAAATGAGAGCATCCCCAATCATATGGAACCCCTTGATGATGGCACCATCAGGTCCGATCAATGTTCGTCGACGATTCAAAAGACCAGACATTGAATGTACTTTAGTTATTGGTTCCGCTCCTAAAGTAAGCCATTCAGCAGCAGCGGGTATATTCCCGACAACAGCGTCAAAGGTATCTGGGTTACGTATCCCCCAGAATGTTTTATCGGTATCCGAAGTTGTCAACGTGATAGAAAATGTTCTGTTATCTCCCCAGAAAACACCGTATTTCAAATATCCGAGATCACCAGCTACCAGTCGGTCACCAAAAGGTAATTCCGGGCCTTTAGGCAAACGGAAAAACCGCGAGTAGTAGATGATTCCTGTATTCTCTACCTCTTCAGGTAGTTGCACCCCTGCGGCTTTCAACCACTTCGGTGCCTGAGATCTCCGCCCATTTGCAGCAACAACAAGATCGAAAAAAGATGAACTTCCGTCATCGAATTGCACACCTTTGACTACAGGAAGGGTCTCTTCTTCAGTTAGAAGGCCGTTTACGCCCCTACCGGTATGGATAGTGACATTAGGATTCTCTGCTACAGCTTGCCGAAGGACCCATTCAAAAGTTGTACGCCGCGCAGCAATCATGAATAGATCTTTGTCATTGGGATGAGGGCTAAGGTCATCAAGAGTAGCGGGCATATGCTTTGCCAAATTGATTTCTGTTGCTCCGACATCTATTAACATGTTGAGAACTTCTGGATGGAAGTCGCGAAGAAGATTATGTAACCGCCCTAAAAGTGCATGAGAATGTCGGACCTGTGGCGCTCCTCGTCTGTCCCATTTAAAGGCTTCATCAGGTGATGAAGGCATAGGAGTATCATCTCGTTCAAAAATAGTAATGTCAGAACCCATTTTGGACAATGAAAGAGCAGCGGCGAGCCCAGTTACTCCTCCACCTATGATTCCAACATGGCCCATTTCACTATTCTTTCTCATCCTGCGAGTAAATCAGGAACCTGCCCTTGCGTTATCTTAGGCTCGGTGACCCTCAATAAGGACTTTCTTTAAGAAACGCATGTTTCCCTAGGAATATAGAGGTACTCGGACCATGGACTAAACACAATTATTATGCGTAAAAGAATATTGAGTACCTAAATTCCGTGTGTATCTGTCCATGAACGAAACAAGTTTCCGCAGGTAAAATAGTTATCCTTAAACTTTTTTTACGAAGAGAGCTAATAGTCATCGGTCTATTGCTGAAAGCACAGTACCCTTACGACAACGATGGCTGATTACACAATGAAACAACGAATTGAAGAACTCGAACGTCGAAAAGAAGAAGCGCTGCACGCAGGAACCGAACGTTCTATCGAACGCCAACAAGAAAAAGGAAAGTTGCTTGCTCGGGACCGGATTGAATATCTTCTTGATCCGGGATCTTTTCATGAACTCGATATGCTTGCCCGTCATCGTGCTCATGAAGCAGGCCTTGAAACACGACCATATACCGATGGGGTTATTACAGGTTGGGGTACCGTCGATGGTCGACAGGTTTTCGTATTCAGCCAAGATTTCACAGTGATGGGCGGTGCGCTTGGTGAAGTCTTTGCAGAAAAAATTCATAAAGTGATGGATCTAGCCTTATCAACCGGATCGCCAATGATTGGCCTTAATGATGGAGCAGGTGCGCGTATTCAAGAAGGGGTAGTGAGCCTCGACAGTTATGGTGGAATTTTTCATCGTAATGTCCAGTCCTCAGGAGTAATCCCGCAAATTAGTGTAATTTTAGGGCCGTGCGCTGGCGGCGCCGTTTACAGTCCGGCTATGACCGACTTCATTTTTATGGTTCGAGAAAAATCACATATGTTTATTACTGGACCAGATGTGGTTAAAACAGTCACTGGAGAAGAAGTAACTCTTGAAGAGTTGGGTGGAGCTACAAGCCATGCAAGTAAATCAGGTGTAGCCACATTTATAAGTGACAGTGAGGAAGACACACTCGAGGCAGTCAAGACGCTTCTATCATTTCTTCCATCTAATAACATGGAAAATCCTCCAAGTTTCGCACCCACTGACGACCCTGAAAGACTTTGTCCAGAACTGTTAGATATCATGCCTGAAAGTCCTAACCAGCCTTATGACATGAGGGAAATAATCGGGTCAATTCTCGATGATGGTAATTTCATGGAATATTTCCCATCTTGGGCGCAAAGTATTGTCTGTGGATTCGGGCATCTCGATGGGAAGGTTATCGGTGTTGTTGGGAATCAACCCCTTGTCCTAGCCGGAGTTCTAGATATCGAATCATCCTCAAAAGCAGCACGTTTCGTTCGGACATGCGACGCGTTTAATATTCCATTGTTAACCCTTGTCGATGTTCCTGGCTTTCTCCCGGGTGTGGATCAGGAATATGGAGGCATTATCCGACATGGTGCAAAGCTTTTATATGCGTATTGCGAAGCTACCGTGCCTAGAATCCAGGTCATCACTCGAAAAGCATATGGTGGAGCATACGTCGTGATGGATTCGAAATCTGTTGGATCAGATATTTCATTTGCTTGGCCCACAGCTGAACTTGCGGTCATGGGACCTCAGGGGGCCGTCGAGATTATCCACCGACGAGAAATTCAATCTGCAGCTGATCCGGAAGGCCGGAAAGCAGAACTTGTTGATGATTACACTGAGCGTTTTGCTAACCCTTACATCGCAGCGGAGCGCGGTTACATTGACGACGTTATAAATCCCGCAGATACAAGAAAGAAAGTGATAGCCGGTTTTGCTGCATTACAGACAAAACGCGAAGAAATTCCTCAACGCAAACATGGGGTAATACCCCTATAGGTAATTATGGTTGAACAACCGCAAACTCGATATGTCATTACCCCGAAACCAACTGAAGAAGAAGAACGGGTGATCATTAAAGCCGTTAACGAACTATGGCCACGAGAAACAAGCGTAGAACGTTCAACACGTTGGCGCTTCAGTGGACGATGGTGGGCTAAACAAACAGACCAGGAGACTCTGAAAAAGCGCTGGCGATGAAAATTTATAAGTCACATATTGATCAGAAAATTCAGGCCATGCGTGGGCGGTCCTTAATATTTGGCCCGCAAGAAAATATTGATGGAACGTTTCCTTCTACAGTGACTTCAATAACAGAATGGCATGATCAGGAAGATATTCAAGGAACATTTGACACCATTTTGTCAATAGAAAATTTAAGTAGTCGTGAGAACATATATGAACTGTTACAGCTTCTACTTTCTTATACACATGAAGACACTCGTCTTCTCTTCTGCGAACAAACCGCAACCCCAGATACTCGCTCGAACAGAAGACGTCATGATATTACAGGGGTTTTGTGGGATTCAGGGTGGTCAGTAATTGATTGTGGAAGAGATGCAATAGGTAAGGGTAAGCGTGCGAGTAACTATGTTTACGGGATTGCTCGTCCTAAACGCTTCCCTAATCAATAAAAATCTAAGATTCTCTTAATTTACAAGGGTAAATATCACACCAATGCCTTAAGGCGCGACTACCGTAAAATCTTGTGAGTTTGATTGTTCAAAAATTTGGTGGAACTTCAGTTGCTGATCCAGATCGGATACGTGAAGTAGCAGACCATGTGAAACGTACGCGTGACCACGGAGATGATGTTGTCCTTGTAGTAAGCGCAATGGGGAAGGAGACGGATGAGCTTCTTCGGCTTGCGCAAGAAGTTTCAAAAACCCGCCCTGCCCGTGAGATGGATATGTTAATTACAGGAGGGGAACGAAAAAGCATTGCGTTGATGTGCATGGCCCTACATGACATGGGCGTTCCTGCAGATTCGTTCACCGGAAGCCAAGCCGGTTTCCTCACCGACGCAAATCATCAGAATGCAAAAATATTAACTATAAATCCCCAACGTATTAATGAAACATTAGCTGCTGGAAGAGTTGCTGTAGTTGCTGGGTCTCAAGGTATTTCAACGAAAAAAAATGTTACTTTCTTAGGGCGCGGAGGATCAGATACAACTGCTGTGGCTCTAGCGCATGGTTTAGGGGCTGACGCATGTGAACTTTACACTGACGTACCCGGAGTCTTTACTACAGATCCGCGTGTATGTGCACAGGCAAGAAAGATTCCGTTAATTAGCTTTGATGAATTACTTGAAATGACAGCTGTAGGGTGCCCTAAACCAGCAATGCGATCGGTCGAAGTGGCTCGATCATATGATGTCCGTTTACATGTGCGGTCAGCTTTCACATGGGAGCCAGGGACATGGGTTTCAAAGGAGGAACCAAATATGGAAAAACCAATTATCTCCGCAGTCGTGCCTGACACGTCGCAGTCAAAAGTGACCGTTTCCGGAGTCCCTGACAAACCCGGAATCGCTGCAGAGCTCTTCCGACCATTGGCAGACCAAGGTGTCAATGTAGACATGATTGTCCAAAATACATCTGAACAAGGAGTAACTGATATTTCTTTTACAGTGCCCTCTGAACAACTTGTGATCGGGACAGAAATAACCACAGAAGCGGCAAAAACAATTGGAGCACTGGGAGTTACCACTGATAATACAATCGGCCGTGTTTCAGTCGTAGGTGCGGGTATGGCGGGCAACCCTGGTGTTGCCGCAACCATATTTGAAACCCTTTCAGATGAAGGAGTCAATATTGGTATGATATCTACTTCTGCAATACGAGTATCCTGTGTCGTAGGGAAAGAAGATGTGGAAAGGGCGACTGTCGCTCTCCATCAGGCTTTCGAATTACATAAAAGCTGAGGGCGTATCATCGTTCAAAATTCAACATCCACTCTCCAAGTAACCTGGGTGGGAACAAACGCAACTTTTTGGGGGTGGGAAACAGGTCATCCCTTACCTGGAAATAGCTTACGCCGGTTAGCAGGATCCTTCCTCGGTAACCAGTGGTCAACCCGAGATGCGAAAATCGAAACTATTGAGATAAAAATTCCTGCTTATGGAAACCGTAAAGTGGGAGCTTTGGTAGCAGATCCAAGTCAAGTCGTAGAACTCCTTTCACATAAGCACATAACAAGTCGATGGTCACCTTCACTACGATGGTTACATACTGCAGTAGAACTTGGTAAAGACATGGTTGTGAATGGATATGCCCTACCAGTGCTCGAAACAGATGGATTGCACTGGAAAGCTGAATGGAGATTTATAGAGCACAGTGAGGTAAGAGCACGTATTAAAAAGCTTGAAGATCAAATGCCGCCGGTTTTGGCAGCGTCTTCTGAGGTCCAAACTCAAATGATTCTTCAGAATTTGGTTGATGCTACATGTCGCATTGCATTAAAAAACTCTGGTTGGAAACCTGCATTTCCACGATCTCGTAAATCGTCTGTGACAGCTTTTCGCCGTGTTATGGCGGGCCTATATGATCCAACAGGTTCAGTATCAGGAGAAACAGTCCAACATGAGTCGTCTTTTCTCGCTTTATGTTCAGATCTTGGAGATACTAGAGCGCGAATGGAGGGGCTTCCTCCCATCGCCTGCCGAAGCCGTCTCCGCCCCGGTGATGGAGATGAACTTTGGGAGTTGGAATTCGAAACCTTTTCTTTAGAAGATCCATCGTTGGTTATTCCTTGGAACGACTATTGGGAAGAAACACCACTGGCACTCCAAATTGGTGAGAAGGACTCTCTTCAAGTGGTCCGATCCTATATAACTGATATTGCTAGACGGTTAGCTGCATCTGTTCCAGGACTGGACAATCTCGAAGAATATGCACACACTGGGAAATTACAAGTAGGTCTCGAAGACGTATCCTTACTGCTGCTTGATGGCCTAGATTTGTGTGAAACTGCAGGGGTCCAGGTTCTTGTGCCCAAGGAGTTAGTAAGGAAAGAATTCAAACTTACTGCCGAAGCTACACCCAGCGAACGAGGTGGAGTCTCAGCAAATCTGGGAACAGCTATGGTTGATATCGACTGGAATCTTGTACTTGGCGATGACCCACTCAACAAAAAAGACCTACAAACTCTTGCAGATGCAAAAGGCAGCTTGGTCCGCCTTAAAGGTCAATGGGTAAATATCGATGCGAACCAGGCACAGTTGGCATTAGGAGTACTCGCTAAAAGGCAGAAACAAGTAAATCGATTCTCCCCAGCTGAACTTTTACGTTTGACTACGAAAGATTTTACTTCAAATGCAGAGGAGGAAGCTCTCTTTGATATCCCTGTAACCGAAACAACTTCTTCTGAGGGGTGGATTTCTCAACTTCTTGAGGGACTGCCCGATGAGCGTCTTGAAGAAGTAGGCGAGCCAGAATATTTCTGTGGGGAACTTCGACCATACCAACGCCGAGGTTTGGCATGGCTCCAGTTCCTTAGCAAGATTGGGCTAGGAGGATGTCTTGCAGATGATATGGGGTTAGGGAAAACACCAACAACATTGGCGCATATCCTCTCGCGGACAGGAAATAAACCCTCCTTGGTGATTTGCCCGCTTTCCGTAGTTCACAATTGGGAATCAGAAGCACAAAAATTTACTCCAACCCTCAATGTGTCCGTAGCGCATGGAAGTAACCGACCCTCAGGGCAAGCCTTAATTGAACATGCCAGTAACTCCGACATAGTGATTACTACTTATGGGACCGCCACTCGTGATATCAGTGACTTATCTGAGGTCGACTGGGATCTCGTTATATGTGATGAAGCTCAATTTATCAAGAATCACCATACAAATGCCGCTGCAGCAGTTCGAAGATTATTTGCCCAGCAAAAAATTGCTTTAACAGGGACTCCAGTTGAGAACCGATTATCTGAATTATGGGCAATCCTCGATGCAATGAATCCAGGAATGCTCGGTGGTATTTCATGGTTTAAGGAAAAATTTGCCACACCAATTGAAACCCAGCGGGACCCAGAGGCTTTAGCAGGTATGCGTCAGCTCACCGACCCATTTATTCTTCGAAGGACAAAAGATGATCGAAGCCTTGTCCCGGACTTACCAGAGAAAATTGAACAGATTGCATGGTCGAAACTCACTCATGAACAAGCAGGGTTATACAAAGCGGTTCTAGATGATTTTTTGTCAGAAGCTTCAGAGATGGATGGAATGAAAAGAAAAGGGTTGATCCTTGCTACGTTGACGAAACTAAAACAAATATGTAATCACCCTGCACAATTTCTAGCTGATGGAAGTACGGTCGCTGATCGTTCTGGCAAGCTAACCCGATTGGATGAACTTCTTACAGGTATTCTGGAAGCAGGCCAACAAGTCCTGATTTTTACCCAGTATCGGGTAATGGGTGAACTTCTTGTGGAGCATCTGACTGGAGCGTTAGGTGAACCGCCCCCTTTCCTTCATGGCGGTGTTTCTAGAGCAAATCGTGAAAAAATGATCACTTCTTTTCAGAATGGGACAGATGTGCCCGTTTTTCTCGTGTCTCTAAAAGCTGGTGGAACCGGTTTAAATCTAACTGCTGCTAATCGGGTAATTCATTTCGATAGGTGGTGGAATCCTGCGGTTGAGGACCAAGCAACTGATAGAGCGTGGAGAATAGGACAGGATCAGACAGTTTTTGTACATAAACTAGTTTGTCAAGGGACTTTGGAAGAAAGAATCGACCAACTTCTCGAAAACAAAAAAGAGCTTGCTAATAGAAGTGTTGGTACTGGCGATGATTGGTTCACGGACATGGATACTGATCAACTTCGTGAAGTTCTGTCACTGAATTTAGCTGAGGCGGTCGAAGAATGATCAGACCAAGTACTGAAACCGGTAAGGCAATGAAGAAACTTGTTTCTGCCCTTGCCGAGTACCGAGATCCACTAGGCCCAGGTGTAGCCATCCAGCGCAAAGGAGCCGTCCATGACATGTACGTTGAACTTGGCCGGATTTCTTTTGAAGTAGAAGATGGGCGTGAACGGGGGTTCGAAGTAGATATTAATGTCAGTCCGGCTAATGAAAATGTTAAACGTGCCGTTCATGAAGGAAACATTTATGAAGCAATTCCCAAAGTAGGTGATATTCAGCTACACCATGTATGTCCCGAATGGGCATCACCGTGTAAACATGAAATTGCCGCCCTTCTTGAACTTACTAAAGCAATCGATGATGACCACAATGTTCTCCTACTATGGCGGGGGATAGATCCCGCTCCTTCAGGTCATTATTCCAATATGGATGAACTGCAAACCCCTGTTGGGTTATCTGAAGCCTTATCAGTAGGTAGAACAGACCGAAAGAAGATGATTAAATCATTACGGAAGCAACTCCCTGGCCAGTTCGTCCAATTCGGAGATACTTCGGTTTCTGTAGATGAAGAAACCTCCACGGAACTTGCAGAATTCTTTGCCGAAAGTAATGAAGAATTACTGACGCTCTCCATTCCAAAAATAACTAAAACAATACACAACCCTCTACAAACTCAACCGATGGAACGAGATCCTGAATCATCTGTGATTCTTGGGGAAGCTATTGAAACCATCATCGAATATTGGTTATCTAGATAAATGACAGATGTCCTTTATCTGATTAATAATTCCCCAGCGTTCACCATTTCAATGTGTAGTCTCAGAGTATGCATATTGGAGTAGTCGGCGCCACCGGCCAAGTTGGAACCGTTATGAGGGAGATACTTCTTCAACGAAATTTCCCAATAACTAGCATCCGTTTTTTCGCATCCGAACGTAGCGCAGGGCAAATAATTTCCTTTAACGGAGAAGACATAGTTGTTGAAAATGCAGGATCTGCTAATTGGGCGGGTATAGATATTGCACTCTTTTCAGCTGGAGGGGAACTTTCAAAAAGTCTCGCCCCTGTTGTTACTTCTGCAGGCGCGATAGTTATTGATAACTCATCGGCATGGAGAATGGATGATGATGTTCCCCTGGTGGTACCTGAAGTTAACAAACATGCGCTAGAGAGAATACCTAAAGGAATTATCGCAAACCCCAATTGCACAACGATGGTAGCGATGCCGGTCCTCAAACCGCTTGACACAGAAGCAGGATTGCAACATTTGGTTGTCTCGACCTATCAGGCAACGTCAGGAGCGGGTCTGAGTGGAGTGGATGAACTTGAAAATCAGATAACCCACGCCGGGAACAGGGCGAGAGAATTAACCCATGATGGCAAAGCAGTAACCTTTCCCACGGGAGTAAATTTCCCTGAACCGATTGCATATAACGTCGTTCCTTTTTGCGGCTCCTTGGTTGAGGATGGCATGAATGAAACCAATGAAGAAAAAAAACTTTACGAAGAAAGCAGGAAGATTCTAGAACTCCCTAACTTACTAGTCTCAGCTACCTGCGTGCGTGTCCCAGTTTACACTGGCCATTCTTTAGCGATAACAGCAGGTTTTGAGAAAGAGATAACGCCGCATAAAGCAATGGAAATTCTGAGGGAAAGCAAGGGAGTAGTAATTGACCAAATTCCTACTCCAATAAAAACTTCTGGCGCTGATTCAACCTACGTTGGCCGGATACGACCAGATAAAATATTTTCTCATGGACTAAGCCTCTTCCTTTCTGGAGATAATTTAAGGAAGGGTGCGGCACTCAATGCTGTACAAATAGCAGAGGCTTTAATATAAAAAATACAGATCGTTTATTTAGGGCGGATTATCTACATAGCGTTGAATAGCATCTTCTAAATCCACTCCAACTTGGTTAGCAAGTGACGCTGTCCAGGCAAGAACATCGCCAAACTCATGAATTCTTTGTTCATGAGTTCCTTTACGGATTGCTTGGGCAAGCTCTCCTACCTCTTCTGCAAGCCAAGCGACGCTTGCCGCTACACCACGTTCGCGATCTTGCTCGCCGTAAGTTTCTTCCATGAGTTCTTGAAACTGTCTGAATTCCATAATACTCCTATCGCCGACAATGACCCTAGCTCCAAGTCCCTACCAATGTGAATAACAAGGAGATCTAACCCACAATCATTTTGTCCGTCTTTCACCAATACCGAGTACCATCTACGCAGCAATACGGGTAGTGGCGCAGGTTGGTAGCGCGCCTCGTTCGGGACGAGGAGGTCGTGGGTTCAAATCCCGCCTACCCGACAGAGACCAAAAACTATAAGAGAGACTCGGTTATTTTTCGAAGCTGGAAAGCATCAAGTGGTTTCACTAACTCGGCATCAACTTTTGCCTCTTTTGCTATCCACTGGTCAGCTTCCCGATCAAGCAACATCAGGATCTTCACAGGATTTAGCCGCCCAGCTTCTTGTTCGTGTCGTAGATCGATACTTGTAGCCACGCCACCCATATTCCCAATCTGTAAATCAAGAATGACTACATCCGGATTCAAGACACTTACAGCCTCACGAACATCCTCCCCTTTGTGGACACGACTCACCATCGTGCCAAAGGAAGCCAAAGCAGCAAAAGCTTCTTCGGCAATGTCATCAGAGTCAGTCGCGACTAGAATATGGGACATAGAGTGAGCCTACTCTGGAAGGTCTATGTACTCCATTTCTACCGAAGCTTTACACCTGATTGACAATCTTCCATTCTCTTGTGTGTTCTGCCTTAGACCCCACTATCATCCGCGTTTAGGGAAATCTTTACGGAGGTATCAATGTTAGAAATCCATATCGAAGGTACTAAAGACTTTTCGATCTGCCGTCCATCGGGAGAGATAGATTCATACACTGTTGATGAATTTCGCGAAGCTTTAGCAAATCTTGTGCATGTTTCAAAGGTGCTCATTGACCTTAGTGATGTTCCCTTCATGGATTCTGCTGGGCTTGGTGCATTAATTGGGACAATACGCAAAGCTGGAGAAAATAACGGAGAGCTGGTGGTTTCCTGTGGTAGGCCGTCACTTATGGGACTGTTACGAACAACTGGGTTTGACCAGATCGTGACCGTTACTGAAACGTTTGATGAGGGAATGGAAGCCCTCGGTCAAATCGAAACGGAATAAGCTCCTTCAATAATGGCCTACAAAGGAGCCTTCTATGCTGCACGTCGTTGCACGGTTTGGGTCGTAGCTTTCCTCGCGTCTCTTTTTATTTTTTCTTTCCAACACGCTGCACTAGCAGATAATCAAGAGATAACAACTGGGAACGCTGGCTTTGTTGAAGTCTTTGAAGTCAATGGTTTATTGGATGAGGTCCTAGCTGATGTCTTAATGGAAGTGATCGAGGAAGCACAAGATAATGGCACTCGGGCTTTGATCCTTCAAGTGAACTCGAAGCAGGCAGTTGTTTCTAACGCCACCCTAAATGAGATTGCAAAACAGATATCCGAATCCTCTGTCCCTATAGACGTATGGGTTGGCCCTTCAGGGTCAGCGGCTCATGGGAAAGTAGCGCAACTGATTAGCGTCGCTGATTCAATAGGAGTGTCCATAGGCTCTACTTTGGGTAATACCGGAACGCAAGTGTTAAACCCTGATTTATTTGGTCGAGTTTGGGGTGAGAACCATCAATTACTGATTGACAGCCGTTTAAATTGGGAGCAGACAATCAGCGAAGGCATTGTTCAGTGCGAAAAAGTCGAAGTTGATGAATTAGGGAATTCATTAAGCGAGAATGAACAACTAGCGCGTTGCTCAAATCCTACCCTCGGTGATTTCCTCGTCTCTAGAGATAGTTTTATCTCCGAAGTGGTCACAACAGATCAAGGACCGCGTTTGTCACCTTTAACACAAACAAAAATCCGAGGCCTTTCTCTTCTCGATCAACTAATGCACACGGTCGCAAGCCCTCCTGTCGCGTATCTACTACTAATTTCTGGGCTCGTTCTTTTGCTCTTTGAATTTTTTTCAATCGGGGTTGGGATTGCGGGAGCAATTGGTGCAATCGTAGTTACGTTAGGAAGCTACGGTCTTGCTGCCTTACCTATCCGTTCATGGGCACTTGTACTCATATTGGCATCGATGGTTGCGTTCGGGGTTGACATCCAAACTGTTGTACCAAGGTTGTGGACGTTTATTGGTCAAATAATGTTTTCTCTCGGAACGATATTCCTTTATCCCGAAGATAGTGTCCAGATGTCCTGGATCCCGATGGGGGTTTGTATCGCAGGAATAGGCATTTTAGTTTTTCGTGGCATGCCAATTATGATTCGCGGACGATTTGCAACAACCCAAATCAAACCACGTCTGGGGAAAGAATAGAGAATTCTTGCAGTGTGTGGATT
>JAKMEQ010000034.1 GCA_022425805.1 Acidimicrobiales bacterium | reverse complement strand
CTTTTGATATCAAAATTGATCTGCTCGTTTCTACTGATCAATATTTATCGAACGGAATCGCCACAATACCACTGCACTACTTCTGCAATTTGTTGAGTGTTTTTTGGGAAGAGGATAGCTGGAGAGGTTCCCTGGTACCTGCGCGTCCAGTCAGTTACATACTCTCCATGAGATGACTTATGGGTTGAAACACCTTGAGAGCCGAGAATGTTTTAAGAGGTTTGAGGTCTACTTCTAGATATCGTACAAACCTTTTCTAGTTTCGGGAAAGCAAGATACTTCGTTCTGTTGCTTTCAAGTCAGGGCTTCGCTCTGTTTACTCCTACACTTTTACTTGATGTCGAAAAGTGTCACAACAAACCCAAATACTCCTAACGAGTTAATGTACGCGTTCTGCCTTCGTTTTTTTTCAGAGATGCGGGCTCTTGGCGTTGCCGACGTGATTATTTCACCTGGATCAAGAAGTACTCCTTTAGCGCTTTCTGCGCAGGCAGTTGGGTTTCATATTTCGGTCCACCTTGATGAACGCGTCGCTGGCTTCCATGCACTTGGATCAGCGAAAGTTACAGGTATCCCTGTCATTCTTATCTGTAGTTCTGGAACAGCAGCAGCCAATTATCATCCCGCAGTGATAGAAGCTAATCACGCTCAAGTTCCGATGATAATTTGCACAGCTGATCGACCTCCAGAACTTCGACAATGGGGAGCTGGACAAACTATTGACCAAGTGGGGATATATAAGGAGAATATCCGGTGGGGTTGGGACCTTCCGGTAGTCTCAGAAGTAGATGAAGACGTTGCCCGATCTACAGCACTTCGTGCCTGGTCTATGGCGACGGCACACCCGCTGGGCCCCGTGCACTTGAATTGGCCCTTACGAGAACCACTTGAACCATCGAGAGAACTGGATCCACCAGAGCCAACCTTAACGTTGGCCTCTTTTCCACTAAAGAAAGTCAAAGGTGATCCTCTTCTTTCTAATCTCTCGAGGAAGCATGAACGCGGCTTGATCGTAGTAGGACCCAATGACTACACAGATGAAGATATTGAGGCAGTTCTGGCTTTTAGCTCAGATAGCGGCTGGCCAATACTTGCGGATCCTTGCTCTCAAATGCGAGGAACCGATAAATACATGAAGGCACCTATCATTACGTCAGGCGAGATTCTTCTCGCATCAGATAGATTTACATCAGAACTTGCCTCAGTTGATGTTGTAGTGCACATAGGGCTTTCAGCTACATCAAAGGCATTCCGTTTGTGGCAACAGAGATATCCACCTGACCGGTTTGTATTAGTGTCACCAGGAACTGATTGGGCCGACCCACTGCACGGTGTTACCGATATCATCCACGGCGCACCGCGAGAAACTTTTCGTTCATTTGAACATGGGCGAGGCATTGAAAGCGATTGGTGTCAGTTCTGGGTCAAATACAATGATCTCGCAAAAGAAACAATACGGACACATGTAGAAGCAGGAGATTGTGAGTTGTCCTTTATCGCCCAGGTGCTTTCATGTCTACCGGATAAGGCAACGCTTGTGTTGTCGAACTCGATGATAGTACGCGATGCAGAACTGGCCTTTCAAGAAAGCAGAAAAGATATCACCGTGATAAGTAATCGCGGTGCAAACGGCATCGACGGTGTTATATCAACGGCGATAGGAGCGGCATCGTCAGCAGAGGGTCCTTGCCTCCTTTTGATAGGGGATATCGCAGCAGTACATGATATTAGTGGGTTATTAGCAGCGGGTCGGTTACAGAGTGATCTGGTTATCATTGTTATTGATAATGGAGGTGGAGCAATTTTCTCATTTCTACCGATTTCTCAAAAGATCGATAATCGAACGTTTGCTGATCTCTTCACCGTTCCTCATGGGACTAGTTTGAACCAGATTGGTGAAGCTGCGGGTTTGAGTACCGCAACGATTGGATCTCTTCCTGAAATAGAGCAGCACCTTGACCAGGCATTTAATAATGGTGGCCCATGGTTGTTCTCCTTTCAAACTACTGTTGATGAAACAGTTGCAGCCTTCTCTGCCATCAGATCTGATTTTGAGTCATCTGTATTCGGCCGATGACGCTCCATCGAGGTAATGGACAGGTAGTAGATCTCTTCGCTCGAAGCGAAGGTGACGGTCCTCCGGTGTTGTTACTACACGGTTTTACTGGAAGCGGAGAGACCATGTACAAACTTGGTCAGTATTTACCTAACAGAACTATACGCCCAGATCTCATCGGGCATGGGAGAAGCCCCGCTCCTAAAGAACTTAGGCCCTACCGAATAGAAGCAATGGTCGAACAACTCCACAGGCTTGTCGAAAGTGAAACCGCTGATACGCCTATAGTTTGTGGTTATTCCATGGGTGCCCGTCTTGCCTTGTCATATGTAGTTCGGTACCCCAAACAGGTTTCGTCATTAATACTCATTGGAGGCACGCCGGGGATAGAAGATCGCTGCGAAGCACACGAACGAGCTAGACACGATGCAAAGCTCGCAACACGTATCGAAATTGAAGGAATCGATGCATTTACTCAATATTGGGAGAACTTACCGATCTTCGCCTCCCAGTTCGGTCTTTCGCCTGAAATAAGGAGAGCTATCCGACGAGTCAGGCTATCTCAACGGTCACAAGGAATAGCTAACCATCTTCGCATGGCCGGAACCGGCTCTATGCCGTCGCTCTGGAAGGACATCCCTCGACTTTCTATACCTACCCTGCTCATAACCGGATCGTATGACACCAAGTTCAGAGATATAGCGAAAGAGATGAAAGTTGCTTTCCCAGCGGCTAGACATGAAAGCGTTCCCGATACCGGCCATGCACCCCACATAGAAAATCCGAAGTTGGTCGCCCAATACATAAATAAATTCCTCGGAGAGTTATGAGTAAAGCCAGCTTGGAGTTTTACGATCTTAGTTTAGAAATGCATGAAAATATTATTACTGCCTATGGGCAGATCGAACATCGAACAGGTCAAGAAATTCATCTCACGATTGACGGCCAGATAGGGAAAGGAGAAGTAATGCCTCTTCCAGGGTGGTCAAAAAGCACTGCAGAGCAAACAAAAAAAGAACTTGAAAGTATTCAGCGTGACCCTGATCAATTCTTTTTATCTCCTTTGGGCTACTCACCTGAAGTTCAAGCCGGTATGACCTCTGCCTATTGGTCGCAGAGGGCATCTTCGGCTCGAGAACCATTGTGGTCGATTCTTGGAGGGTCAGCTGATGAAATTATGGTTAATGCTTTGATTGGGGGAGGGACTAAAGATCGGTTTCGCCGGTCGATACTTACTGCGCTTGAGCAGGGGAACACGACACTGAAGATAAAAATGGGATTCCCAGATGATGAAGACCGACTTCAGCTCGTAGCTGACGAAATTGCCCCTGATACACGTATCCGATTTGACGCCAATGCTTCTTGGTCACTCCAACAGGCAATGGATTTTATCGATCTAGCCGATGGCTTGCTTGGAGACCGTCTCGAGTATATTGAAGATCCAGTTAAAGATATAAAAGAACTTCAACAAATCCGAACGAACCTCCCAGTTCCTATTGCTACTGACTCTCTAACACCAACCATAGAAACAATCACACATGCTATCGAGGAATGTTTAACCGATTATGTTGTCTTAAAGCCTTCTTTGCTGGGAGGAATCGAGCCGGTGTTGAAGATCGCGAAACTAGCGCATGATAAAGGCATTTCCGTCGTAGTGTCATCGACATATGATGGCCCAGTTGGGTTGTATTCATGGTGTCATCTTGCTGCCGCCATTGGGAACGGTGTAGCACATGGTCTCGGAACGGCGTCGCTGATTGATGACAAGAGGATGGAATCCCTTATACCTACCCGAGGGTCTATCAAGCTGGTGTAATAGGCAAGAGGTCCTTTTTGCGGATTTTCCCAGAAGTCGTTTTTGGTAAGCGGTCAACGATATGAAATGAACGCGGTAGTGCGTATCGGGGGAGAAGGAGTCCTAGCTGATCTCGAAGTTCATCTAATGAGAGGGAGTTTTTTTGATTATCCACAATTAGGAATGCCGTTACTTTTTCTCCCCACTCGTGATCAGGTCGACCCACAACTGCAGCTTCATCGATCCAAGGTAAAGACTCTAGAGCTTCCTCGACGATTATTGGCCAAATTTTCTCTCCACCTGAGACGATCACCTCTTCCAATCTTCCAAAGACAGACAATTTCCCATCTGCATTTAAAACACCGCCGTCACCAGTCCGGAACCACCCGTCAGTATCAATAGGGGCTTCACTGTTCCGATAACAGCGGAACAAGGTTGGAGATTTCACGAGAATCTCACCATTCTGAATTCGTAGCTGAACATCAGGGAGGGGGAAGCCATCATATATTATCCCACTTCCGGTTTCGGTCATTCCATATGTTGCTATGACGTTCTCTGGTAAACCTACTGGCAAACTAGAACCTCCAACAAGGATTTTCCTAAATAGCGAAACATCAATGCGCTGCATAGCAGTTACTACAAGGGAAACGAGACTAACTCCGGAACGTCCTGAGTTCTCACATTCACCTGCATCGAATTGACCATGGATTTCCAATTCGGTTCCGGTAATCAAAGCGCGAGTAACAACTGATAAACCGCCAATATGTGATACGGGAAGGCAGCAAAGCCACCGGTCGGTTAAATAATTTACTGATAAGGATTGGGATGTCATCTGAGCTGAAGCAGCTACAGCTTCATGAGTGAGTACGACCCCTTTAGGGATTCCCCCAGTACCACTTGTGGTAACAATCAGTGCATCACCTGCCTCTACGGATCGACCGGAAAATTTTTGTTCTGAATCAGCTGAAAGGACCAGAGATGCACCCATTGTGGAAACTAGTTCCCGACGTATCTTTAACGGCAACCTCTGATCAAGAGGTAAGATAGCATCTCCTTGTTCCCACACACGTTGAAGGTGAGAGACAAAGAGTTCTCCACCTGGAAGATCAAGGGCGACAAGCTTCGGCATTCTTCTACTTTGCCAGATCAAGGAATGAAACGCTTACTTGCAGGCAAATAGGGTGTATGAACCATTCACGCGAAAATGTCATGTAAGTTCTCACCAATGCCTCTACATTACGTATGTGTTTTTTGCGGTTCAAGTTCAGGGAGTGATCCTGCTTTTTCTCTCTTGGCGACAGAACTAGGGAAGATTCTCGCACATGCGAAAATTGGACTGGTATATGGAGGGGCCTCTGTTGGTCTAATGGGGAAAGTTGCGGATGCTGTTCTAGAGAACGAAGGTGAGGTTATCGGTGTCATTCCGGAAGGTCTTCAAAGCCATGAACTGAATCACAAAGGTTTAACAGAACTTCTCATCACGAAAGACATGCATCAACGTAAACGGATAATGTACGAACGGTCGGATGGCTTCATCGCCCTCCCTGGAGGGATGGGGACTTTGGAAGAAGTTTTTGAAGCAGCTACATGGACGAAATTAGGATTTCACAAAGATGCGAGGAATAAGCCTGTGATTCTTCTTGGCAGTAGTTCATTCTGGTCCTCATTAAACTCTTTTCTCGACATGCTCGTTGATACCGGATTTATAAAAGAAAGTGATAGAGGAATCATCAGCTATGAACAAGACCCAAGTGAAGCGGTCCGAAAGCTTGCTTCCCATTTTGTAGAAGAATAAAAGCTTTCTGTAGCGATCCCCACTGAATCGAAGAAGGTTCTTCTAAACTTTCCATATGAACATCAGATGGGTTGGGGCAAAAAAAACGGTTTACGATACTGTCGGAGGACGGGCATGGTTTGAGGAACTCGTTGAGTATTTCTACACGAATGTCGAATCTGATCAGGTGATCAGAGGCCTTTATCCTAAAGATCTCACTCTTTCTAAGAAAAACACTACTGACTTCCTGATTCAGTATTGGGGTGGCCCCACAGATTATTCTACGAACCGTGGCCACCCACGACTTAGAATGAGGCACGCTCCGTTTGCTATTGGAACGAAAGAACGAGATGCATGGATGAACGATATGAGAGAGGCAGTTAATGCCATGAATCCAACTACAGAAATTAAAGAAGCTATGCTTGATTATTTTGAGATGGCTTCAACACACATGATCAACACAGAAACGTAATTTTCTTTTGGTAACTGTCTGGAATGGCCCGACCCTACATCGGAGTTGCTAGGCTAAAATAGGAGATCAAGGAGAACCACATGAACGTCCTTGGGTACACCCCATTCGATTGTGACAACCATTATTATGAAGCTCCAGATGCTTTTACTCGGCACGTACCAAAAAAATGGCAGAAACGCTGTGTCCAATGGTGTGAAATCGATGGAAGAAAATATCATATCGTTGGAGGAGAAATCAGCCGTGCAGTTTCAAATCCGACATGGGACCCGATAGCGAAACCAGGTGCCCTTTATGACTATTTCCGAGGGAATCCAACAGGAAAATCTCCGCTTGAAATGCTCAAGAATCGAGAACCGCTTCCCAAAGAATACATGGATCGTGACCATCGGTTGCAGAAAATTCAAGAACAGGGCCTGCAGGGTATTTGGCTTTTCCCAACGCTTGGAGTCCTGTACGAAGAGCTCCTTAAGGCCGATATTGAAGCGGTGAAGGTGCTCTTTCGAGCATTTAACCGATGGTTGGACGAAGACTGGGGATTTAATTATAAAAATACAATCTTTGCTGCCCCATATATTTCTCTATGTGATGTTGATTTCGCAATTGAGGAACTCCAGTGGGCACTTGACAAAGGAGCGAGAGTCGTATGTATGCGCCCGGCAGCTATCTGGACAGAATTCGGACCTAAATCTCCTGGGAATAAAATGTTTGATCCATTCTGGTCCCTGCTTAACGAAGCTGGAATACCTCTTGTCATTCATGCAGGGGACAGTGGGTACTCTAGCCAAGGATATGCTGAAGATGGTTTCGCTTCCAGTTTCGGGGGTTCCCAATCATACGTCCCATCTATCAAGGCATTTAATATTGAACGAGCGGCTCTCGATTGGCTTATGACCATGTCATTAGAGAAAATGTATGAACGTTTTACAAACTTGCGCATTGCATCAGTTGAGAATGGATCAAGTTTTCTCCCTGACCTTTTCCGAAAGCTTCCGCAGCAAAAAAACAAACTTATGGGATGGTTTAAAGAGGACCCTTTGGAACAGTTTAAAGAACATGTGTGGATTAACCCGTTTTGGGAGGATGATCCGAACGAAGTCGCCGAATTCATGGGGAGCGATCGAGTTATTTTTGGTTCTGATTGGCCACACATTGAAGGGATCCCCTCTCCACTTGACTATGTCGTTGAGCTAGAAGACTTCAACGAACAAGAGCGAAAACGTATCCTTCTCGACAATGTGCTCGAATTAAACGAGCCCACCCCACTCTAGGGTTACTCATCCTCCGCTGACGACGATGTCTTCTCCAGTGATCCATGAAGCCGCATCAGATGAGAGATATAAGACAGCTGCTGCAATATCCTGCGGTGTTCCAAGACGTTCGAGAGGGACGCCAGTCTCCTTTGCATAGGCAGGGAGATCTTCTGGCATCAGCTTCATGACTTCATAGAAGATTTCAGTTGGTACAGCTCCAGGGCTGACTGAATTAACGCGGATATTTGGGGCCAGTTCTACCGCCAGCGACGCAGTGAGGATATTTACTCCTGCCTTTGATGCTGCGTAATGCGAGTTATTTGGGACAGGTCCTGATGAGGAGCGAGACGAGATGTTGATAATGCTCCCTTCTTTGATGTATTTGGCAGCTACTTGGCAACCTATGAAAGTAGACGTGAGTGTAAGGGCAAGAGTAGAGTCCCAATTCTCTCTGGAGAGATCCTTTAGTGGTATTCGACCTGTGCTCCCCCCAACATTGTTGACCCAAATGGTAATACTTCCAAGGGATTCAATAGCAGATCGGGCAAGTTCGTCGACTTGCTTGTCAATGGTCATATCGCAGATTTGGGAAATTGCAGAGCCTCCAGTGTTATTAATATCGTCTCGGACTCTTTCAATGTCAGCAGCAGTCCGAGCGGATATAACGACATGTGCCCCAGCCTCAGCTAGAGCTTTAGCTATTCCTTCTCCAATGCCTTTCCCACTTCCAGTAATCACGGCGGTTTGGCCACTTAAATCAAATAAGTCGAGTGTGTTCATAGACATCCTTAGTCATCGCTCTATGTTGCTGCTGAAATATAGAGGCTTTCTTAGAGACGGGCAACGTGACGTATTCATATCGCTTCACCATGAGGGCTCATCACTGCGAGGGCATTATAGATATCGAATTCTTGGGTTTTTATGGTTGTTATTCTTCTGCCAGGTTGAATTGCTGGCTTAAGGGGAGTGCATGTATCACCAAGGAAATTAACAGTCTCCTCGATATTTTTGGAAACAAATGCAATCCCCCAAATGGAAGGAGGCCCCTCGTCCTCTTTAGTGTTAGAGCCAACGAGCTCAAGTATTACATTGCCTAGCCAAAAGAATGTCTGACGAGTTTCTGACCCGATTTTACCAAAAGTCCGGACCTTCCGAGCCGCTATTCCTGTCTCTTCGAAGGCTTTAGTAGTTCGGTTACAATTTGGGGTGGTGACGACTAGGTGGTCGATTCCGGTAATACCATTTGGGTGGTCCGATAGGACTGAATGATTATCGGAGAATGATCTTTCAACTGAGAGATCGTCGAACTTGAGAGAATCTATTACCCCACTAATTCTCTTAGTTCCTATACGCCAGATACCTTTGTTTAAAGTGTCATTTTCAAAATAGATTTTTACCCCACCGACACTGCAGATCGAGTTGCCGTTACCTATATCAATCACGTTGAAACCCACTGATTTCCATGCTGCTGCTTCCCCACAAATTGTTAACTGCAGGAGCTGGGCATCGTGGTTGGTCATGAGACTCAGGCTAAACTCGTTCGATTCTCTCAACAAGTTCAAACTTGAAGATAAGAATCAGTTCATATGTGGCGTTGCATAGGCGTTTGATCCTTCGGGCACTCTAAAATCATTATCGTTAACTTCTGTTCCTAGTTTTTTGGATAAGGAAACTATGGGTTACCAACTTTCGCTACTAACTGTCACACTTGAGAAGTGAATCAGAATAGTGGAAAGCATAACCCTACGCTCATTTTGATTGCGAGCGTAACAGCGGCAGTTCTTGTGGTTGCGAATATCTCCTCATTGAATGTAGCGCTACCTGAACTGTCAAGAGAGTTGGGAGCAAGTCAGTCAGATGTGCAATGGATGGTCGATATCTACGCTTTCTTTCTTGCTGCCCTGCTTCTCCCCGCAGGAGCTCTCGGTGATAGATACGGGCGTCGCCGAATACTTTTATTTGGTATCTTTATCCTTGGTATTGCCAATGCAGCTTCTCTTACTACCGATGACGTTTCATGGGTAATAGTTAGTAGAGCTGTAAGCGGAATCGGTGCGGCCTGCATCTTCCCAGCCACACTTTCTACCATTACTACAACACTTCCGGCGGAGAAAAGGGTTCGCGGTATAACGATTTGGACTGCGTCGGTATTTTTCGGAGGGCTATCTGGAGTATTGATCTCGGGCGTGTTAATAGAAAACTACTGGTGGGGTTCGGTTTTTTTGGCTATGGCGATTCTTGCAGGGATAATATTTGTTTTTTGTTACAAGTGTCTTCCTAATTCATCTGCTCCTGAAGAGGCACATCTCGACCCACTCGGAGTGATTCTTTCGTTCTTAGCGATAGGTGGAATTGTTTTCGGAGTGATGGAAGGGCCGACTAAGGGATGGTCATCTTCTTTGATAATTGCAAGCTTTTTAGTGGGAGGAATTTGCTTACTTGGATTCATTATCTGGGAACTCCATACAGACAGGCCGGTACTTGATATTCGCATGTTCGCCGACCGTGGAGTCCGAGCGGGATCATTTTCTCTATTAGTGCAATTTGCGGTGGCTTTCGGTTTCTTTTTTTTGACAGTCCCATTTTTAGCTTTCGTATTTGGTTATGGCCCATTAGATATGGGATTGAGTTTGATGCCAGCAGCTATTGGATTATTCCCAGCTTCTGCGATAGCGATTCCATTGACGAGAAAGATTGGTTTTAAGACTGTCGGGACCTTTGGTCTAGTTCTACTCGCTGGAGCCTTCTACCTTGGGACGATAGCTGATACGAATAGTGATTTTAAACTGTTTGCATTGGTCATGGTTATCTACGGGGCAGGTGTGGGACTTGCCTCGCCACCAGCGACTGAGATTCTGGTAGCAGCGTTCCCTTCAGAGAAACAAGGAGTAGCGTCGGCTCTGAATGATGTGCTTCGAGAGCTTGGTGCTGTGATAGGTATCGCATTGTCAGGTTCGATTTTTAACACAGGGTACCGTGAAGCTATATCTACCATCGAGGGATTTTCTCCGGAGGTAATTGAGGTAGTTAGGGAAACACCTGCAGCGGCTAGTCTTATAGCCCCGTCGTTAGGTGAGGCTGGCCCAGTACTTTTGAGCGAAGTAAGCAGTGCTGTTATCATTGGCTGGGGAAATGCGCTCTGGGCTGCACTAGTTACAGTTATTTTCGGAGCAATCGGGTTCTGCGTCTGGGCTCCCGGTCGGAAAGATCGCTCTGCCTTGGCTTTGCAACAATCATCCAAGCTAGGGATAGGCGCATACAGAGAGGTTACGAAAATCGTGATGATCGAAGGGGTGGGTTCCCGACGTAGTATTATTGTAAAGCAAAAGATCCGAACTAAAGATCAGATGTAACGATGATTCAAACAGAACCACAACGAATTGGATGTCTGATTTTCCCGTTGTCTGCGTTAGCAGCATTCATCGTTGGAAGTCTTTTCTCTGCAGCTATCGGATTCTCAGCATTCACGTCAACCATACTAGGTTTAGTCTGCGCAGGTATTGGGATTCTCTTTGTATGGAAAACCTTAAAACGTGATAAAGCTGGCAGTGACTAAAGCGGCTAGCATGCCCTCAGGTCAGTCGATTTCCCTCAAGTGGGAGGACATGGTTTGATAAAAATAGCCCTAGTAAAAAATGATATGAATATGGTTGGAGATGTCAAGTAATTCTGCACCGATGGTAGTTGTAGTATGTGGAGGTCCTGCCCCACACCCAAAATCAATAGAATTCGTTCCTGTTGATGCGGTAGTCATCGCCGTTGATTCAGGATTAGACAATGCGAGAGACCTTGGATTGAGACCCATTATGGTGATCGGTGATCTTGACTCGATCTCATCAAGC
The DNA here is from genome assembly GCA_022425805.1 of Acidimicrobiales bacterium. GTDB lineage: Bacteria > Actinomycetota > Acidimicrobiia > Acidimicrobiales > UBA8592 > UBA8592. Next base: position 18,270 of record JAKMEQ010000034.1, on the reverse strand, counting down.
GGGCTCGATTGGGTAAGGAAACAACGCATTGAAATTAAGGAATTTCCGAAAGATAAAGATAAATCAGATCTAGAGTTGGCCTTAAATGAAGCTAGTAATCTTGGAGACTCTGTTTTTATTATAGCTTCCGACTCTGGGCGGTTCGATCAAACTTTTGGGAATATTACGCTTATGGGTTCAGAATCACTCGCTTTCGTGAACTGCCATGGTCTTATCGGGTCTGCCTATATCACCCTTATCCGAGACCGTGAAGCGATCTATGGAAGCAATGGGAAAGTAGTTTCGATTTTTTGCTTGGGTAGAAGTGCATCTGGAGTTACGACACGTGGTTTTCACTGGGAGCTAGCCAACGATAAATTACCTTCTGGCTCCACGCTTGGGTTGAGTAACGTACTTAAGGGAGAACAGGGAATGATTTCCGTAACGGATGGTGTGCTGGTAGCTATTCAACCAGAGGCGATTTAGGTTTAATCAACTGCATTAGCGCTCCAACGACCGTTGTGTTGAGTCAGTCGGAAGTTCATATCGAAGCAAGTTGACAAATGTCTTTCATTCAATGTCTCCTGAATGGGTCCTGATGCAAGGACTCTCCCTCTTTTCATAAGAAGGATATGAGTGAAGCCGGTTGGAATTTCTTCTATGTGATGTGTAACGAGAATGATAGGGGGAGCGGAAGTATCATCGGAAAGCAATGACAATCCCGTAAGAAGATTTTCACGCGCAGGGAGATCTAGTCCTGCTGCTGGTTCATCAAGTAATAATAAACTCGGGTCGCTCATCATGCTTCGGGCAATTAATACCCGTTGTCGCTCTCCTGACGAAAGAGTGCCGAATGACTGGGCATGTAACTCGCCGATTCCTATACGTTCGAGCTCAGTTATGGCTTTTTGTTTATCCTTCTCTGTGTATTCGTGCCACCATGGTTCCAGTGCTCCATTAGCAGCTGTCATCACCACTTCTTGAGCTGTAAGGCTAGAACGAAGTAAATCACTGAACCCAGGACTGCTAAAGCCTACAAGATGCCGCATTTTCCGTATATCGGATTTTCCAAGTTCATGACCAAGGACCTCCACATTTCCGCTAGTGGGATGCATGTAGAAACTAGCGATGCGAAGTAAAGAAGTTTTCCCTGACCCATTGGGTCCAAAAACAACCCACCTTTCACCCTCACATACTGTCAAGTTGATACTGTCGAGAAGTATTTGTCCTCCTCGTTTTAAAGAAACGTCTTCCAGCAGTAAAGAGATATTCCCCATAGTTCTATTGTCCTACCGCTGCTTTCCAAGCTGTATGCATTTCAGCATATTTTCCTTTGGAGGTAATCAGGTCGTCATGGCTACCAAGTTCGATGATCTCTCCTCCGTCTACTACAGCGATCCTGTCTGCACGCATTACTGTAGCCAGACGATGTGCGACGATGATAGCGGTGCGGCCATCGAGAAGAGAATCTAGCGCTTCTTCGACTATCTTTTCGGATTGAAGGTCAAGATTAGATGTTGCTTCGTCAAGAACTAGAACTCTAGGTTGAGAAAGAAAAGCTCGCGCTATAGCGACAAGCTGGCGTTCTCCGGCGCTGAGAGATGAACCACGCTCATGTATGATTGTGTTGATCCCATTGTCCATTGAGTTGATAAGTGGAGCTAACCCAGTTGACTTCAAAGCATCCCACACGTCTTCGTCAGTAGCATCTGGTTTTGAAAAAGCGACATTATCTCGAATCGTTCCGGCGAAAAGGAATGGTTCCTGTGGGACGACTCCAAGCTGTGTCCGTAAGGAATCGATAGTAACATTTCGGATGTCGTAACCGTCTATGGTCACGCTTCCATCATTTGGATCGTAGAAGCGCGTTACGAGTTTAGCAATCGTCGATTTTCCCCCTCCGGTCGGGCCAACGATAGCGAGTGTTTCGCCTGCTTCTATCTCCAAATTTATCCCATGCAAGATTTCTGTCTCAGGCGTATAGCCGAAGGAAACATTTTTGAGATGGATTGAGCCATGAATTGCAGGCATTACAGTAGCAGCCGGATGTTCTGCAACACTCGGTTGAGAAGCAAGGAGCTCTCGTAGTTTCGCTGTAGCGGCTTGTCCTTGTTGATAGCCATTGTAAAGCTGGGTCAGCGTTTGAATAGGCGCAAAAAAAGCTCCAAGGTAGAGAAGGAAAGCTACTAACTCTCCAGGTTGAAGGTCTTGATTTAGAACCATGCGGCCACCTATGAGAAGGACGAAGGCTCGGCCGATAATAGCTATAGACTCCGTACCAGGAGTGTAAATTGAAGCTGCACGAACAGCAGCTAGGTTCGCATCTTTATGTTCACCGACAATGTTCGTATGACGGATAACGTTATGTCGACGACGGTTATGTGCCGTTATGACACGTATGCCGGCGAGACTTTCTTGTAAGTCAGCTAGAACGTCCCCAATACGGTTTCTGACTCGGCGGTACGCATTCTCGGAACGCCGACGAAACCATTCACTTAGTAAAAGAGTAACTGGGACGACGATAAGAAGAGTTATCAAAGCGAGACTCGGGTTAATGATGATAAGGACCACTGTGATCACGACAACGGTGAGGGCTTGTACGGCAAAATTGACTAAACCTTCCTGAAACAATTGGGACAACGCTTCGATATCACTGGTCATCCGTGTCATAAGAACTCCGGCTTTTTCGTTTGTAAAAAAATCGAGTGATTGACGTTGGAGGTGGCTGAACACGCGTATCCGTAATTTTTTCATTAGATCTTCACCTAGGGACCCGGTGTACTGGATTCGGTACCAAGCACTGAAGGCATGCAAGGCGATACTTGCCAAGTAAGAGAATGCAATGATGACAAGGACATCTCGGTCTCCTGCGATGACTCCCTCATCAATACCAAATTTCGTTAATAAAGGCCCAGCCTGAAGTAGAACGCTTTCGACAATAACTAGCAAAAGTGCGCACAGTAACTTCCATTTATGTGGTGAGAGAAAACTCCTAAGAGTGAAAAGTTCTTTACGCTCTGCTAGGTAACTGAAACCAGCATTCCGGTCTTCGTACTCCGGCTCGTTTTTGAGGACCTGATTGACGCTTTCTTGAAGATGCCCAGGTACTCCTGCGTGCGGCAGCCCAGCATCTCGGGCAGAGGTCCCTGAGTTCATACCGCCGAACCCAATTGGAGGTCCAAAACTCATAATCTCTCCGCTCTGTGACTACTGGTAGGACTCTCCATCAAACGAATCCTCATTCTGGTCCCCCTGGCTCGCTCTGGCTCTTATTCTCTACTTCGGCAAGGATCGCAACATACCGTGCATCTTTAGCCATCAGCTCGCTATGCGTTCCTTCTGCTACAACACGTCCATGTTCAAGTAAGACAACACGATCAGCCAAAGTAATCGTGGAGATACGTTGAGCAATGAGAATAGTTGTTCTTCCTGATAGGTGCCTGACCAAGGATTCATGAATACTTGACTCAACTTTTACGTCTATAGCGCTTGTCGCATCATCAAGTATGAGGATAGGAGTTTTTTCCAGGAGTGTACGCGCTAAAGCGATTCGTTGACGTTGGCCACCGGAGAGGGTGTATCCCCGTTCTCCGACTACTGTGGAATATCCCTCAGAAAGGTTCTCGATAAATTGAGATGCCTCCGCAGAACGTGCAGCAAATGCAATGTCTTCCTGAGGTGCATTTGGCTGGCTATATGCAATATTTTGTGCAACTGATGTTGAGAACAAGAAAGGTTCGTCGAAGACAACACCGATGTGATGACGGAGAGAATCGAGTGTTATCTTTTTGACATCCCTGCCATCTATCTCGATCTCCCCTGAGGTCGGGTCGTAAAAGCGAGTCAACAAACGAGCAAGAGTTGATTTTCCAGACCCAGTCCTACCAACGATTGCTACTGTCTCCCCAGGTTCTATAACTAGGTTCAGTCCGGATAGGACTTCTTGAGATGACCCAAACGTATCAGACTGACTATTCCCCCTAGAATTAGGGTAAGAGAAGTGGATATTTTTGAAAGCGATAGATCCGCGAACGTTATCCAAAGGACTAGCATCAGGGGAATCAACAATGGTTGGATTCTCATCGAGAACCTCGAAGATTCGTTGGGCGGAAGCGGAAGCCCGTTGTGTTTGTAAGAGAAGAAATCCGAACATGCGGAATGGGGCTTGTAACATTATTACGTATGCGTTGAAGGCAAATAGTGTCCCGATCGAAACATCCCCTTCGATTGCTAGATGGCCTCCGTATAAAAGAACTAAAGCCATCCCTATTCTTGGAAGAGACTCAACAATAGGGTTGTATCGTGCCCTTGCCTTGATTGCTTCTACATTGACCCACTTGATGTGTTCAGAGGCGCGCCGAAGAAGCCCTACCTGTTGATTCTCTGCTGCAAATGATTTGACTACCCGAATACCATTAACGTTCTCGTCAACTATTGTCGCCAGTTCGGCTAGTCGAGCCTGACTAACCCATGTCAATGGGAAAACAACTTTTCGGAGTTTTTGTCCAAAGAAATAGACACCGGGAAGTGTGACGAGCGAAACGAGCGTAAGAGGAACATGGAGAGTCATCATGTATCCAAAAGCAAGGATGAAAGAAATAACAGTCATACCGATTAATGGGCCGAAAGCAAGGAGTACTTGGATCGACCGAATGTCACTGTTTGCTCTAGATATGACTTCTCCAGATTGTGTTCGGTCGAAATAGGAGAAACTCAGTTTTGTGAGATGGGAATAAAGTAGCGCTCGAAGGTCTGTTTCTACCCCCCAAGCAAGTTTAAAAAGTGAGTATCTATACAGTGCCCCAAAGGCGAAACGGCCAAGCCCCACAGATATTAATACGATTACCCAGATAGTGAGTGCTTCTCGGTCCGCATCGATTGTCGCGTCAATCGCATTTCGGGCCATTGCCGGAACTGCTATGTTCAGGACTAGAGCAATAACCCCAGTAAACAGACCGATATATAGCGGTTTTTTGTGAGACTTAGCAACGGGTAATAGTCTTCGCATCCAGCCGAGTTCTTTGTTGGGGTGTATCGTATTCTCGGGAAATTTGTAACGGAGACCAACACCAGTTTGTTGGAATTTACTCGTAGACGAAAGATTGTCCGATGTTATTGTTTCGTGTGGATCAAATAAATTCAAAATAGCTTCACGATCTGATGTTATTGAAAAGGAAGTAATTCTAATCTATATCCTTGAAGCCTCCAACAAGAACTCTTGGGAGTGGAGTGGGCTAGGGCTCTAGGTGCTACTACTATCTTTTCAAACAGATGTCTCACAAAGTGAACTAATCTTGTATCTAGAAACGTTAGGATTGTAAATGACACTTCACAAGGGGACAGCGTTATAGATACTATCTGGGGCCTTATTGCCGTAGGGATCCTAATTTTTGCTACAGCTTTTTTCGTTGCAGCTGAATTCTCGTTCATTGCTGTCGATAGAACGAGGGTCGAGCTTGATGCAGCACAAGGAAAACGCCGATCACAGTCTTTGCTTAAAATATTAAAACGACTCTCATATCAATTGACTGGCGCCCAATTAGGCATCACAATCGCCGCTGTCCTTATCGGTTTTATTGCCAGGCCTACTGTCGCCGCTGTGCTAGAAAAACCTATTGAGAGTGTTGTAGGAGAAAGCGCTAAAGAAAGCGTCTCTCTTGTCGTAGCAATAGTTCTTGCTACTTTTGCAGCGATGATTTTGGGAGAACTGGTTCCGAAAAATATTGCTATTGCAAAAGCTGACGCTACAGCGAAAGCACTGGCCGGCCCTTTCCGTGTGTACAGCTGGTTAGCGAAGCCATTGATACAAATCACCGATGTTGCTGCGAATTGGCTAACACGCAAGCTAGGAGTAGAGCCGGCAAAAGAATTAAAACGCTCACCAAGTCTGGAGGATCTCGGTTCTTTGATTCAAAGTTCAGGAGAAGGAGGAACCCTAGGGTTTCGCGAAGTAGATCTACTCACGCGGTCTTTGAGGTTTACAAAAAAAACTGCAAATGAAGTAATGGTTCCTCGGTTAGATATTCATGCGCTCTCACGTAAAGCAACAATCGCAGAGCTAGTAGAAAAAAGCGCAGAAACTGGATTGTCGCGGTTTCCCGTTACTGATCAAGACCTTGACAGCGTAGTAGGGATTGTTCATGTGAAGTCCGCCCTTCTCATACCGCCTGATCAGAGAAAGAAGCATTCTGTGACTGAAGTAATGAGTGAGGTGGTAGCAATCCCCGAAAGCCGAGATTTGGTTGCCATTATGGCTGACATGCGGCAAAGCAGGATGCCCCTCGTCGTTGTTGTAGATGAACATGGCGGGACCGAGGGCATCGTTTCAATTGAAGATCTATTGGAGGAGATTGTTGGAGAAATAGATGACGAATATGATGATGTATCTGAAGGCGGAGCAGAAGAAAGCTCCGGAGTCTTTACAGTATCTGGAAATCTCCACCCAGATGAGGTAGCAGATATCTGCGAATTTGAAATAGGGGATAAAGGGTATGAGACGATTGCTGGCTTCGCACTTGAAAAACTCCAGCGAATACCATCTCCCGGAGAGATGTTTCTTCATGGAGGGTGGAAAATAGAGATTGTAGAAATGGACCACCTGAGGATAGCAAGAGTTCGACTCACGGCACCCCTTACAGAACTGCCATTTCCACACTATAGAGAAAAACGTAAGGGGTGAAACAGTGACAGTAATGTTAGCGATTCTCCTTACGTTGATTTTGATTTTCCTCAATGGGTTCTTCGTAGCTGTCGAGTTTGCCCTTATTGGTTCTCGCCGTACCCGGATGGAGCAACTTGCTCGGGCTAATCATCGCTCGGCTCATATTGGCCTTGGGTTAATGCGGGATTTACCTTTGACAATTTCTGGCGCCCAACTCGGCATAACAATAACCTCTCTTGGCCTAGGCCTTGTGGCTGAACCCGCATTTGCCTCGATACTAGAAAAAGTATTCAGTGGAGCATTTGAAATTCCTTCAGAGGTCTCACACTGGCTTGCATTTGGAATCGCTATCTTCATTGCTGTCTTTCTTCATATGGTTCTTGGTGAGATGGTTCCGAAGAATTTTGCTCTTACTAATCCAGAAATAATTACATGCCAATTAGCCAAAACGCATCGAGCTTTTCTATTTGCATTTCAGCCGGTAATCTGGATTCTGAATCAGGTATCTTCGCTACTTCTCAAGCCGTTCAAGATTGACCAGGTAGCTGAAATTGGAGTCGCACATACTTCTCAGGAAATACAGTATTTACTTGAAGCATCACGACGTAGTGGCTACATGGATCAAGGTCGTCATGACCTACTTTCTAGTGCGCTTGACTTCCGAGGGCGTCCTGTCTCTTCGGTAATGACCCCATGGGATGAAGTCGATTATGTCGAACACGGATTGAATTATTTACAGATGAGTATTCTTGCGGCAGCTAGCGGTCATAGCAGGTTTCCTGTCCTACAGAATGAGGTAGTGATCGGATTTCTCCACGTAAAAGATCTCCTATATTCAGAAACGTCAGGAACAGGTCAAACTAATGTTGCGCTAGATCTTCTTCGTGAGCCATTGATGGTTGCACCCGATTTGCAGTTAGATGAATTGTTACTTCTAATGCGAGAGTTTCAAATCCACTTTGCCATTATTGGAGGAAGAGATGACTGTCGTGGGATTGTGACGTTAGAGGATGTTCTTGAAGCCATCGTGGGTGAGATTATAGATGAGACGGACAAACTAGAGCTTGGGCAAAAGTAAATTCTTACCCTATGTGCTGCCTAGCGCTTCATGCTCCTATAGCGTGATAGCCTCCGTCTACGTGAATGATCTCACCGGTCGTTTGGGGAAACCAATCGGACAGAAGCGCTACGCATGCCTTTGCTACTCCTGAAGGATCGTTGACATCCCAACCCAGCGGGGATCGGGTTCCCCATGTATCTTCAAATTCTTTAAATCCCGGTATCGATTTTGCTGCCATGGTTCGGATAGGACCTGCTGCAACTAAATTAACGCGGATGTTGTCAGGACCTAGTGAGCGGGCTAAATATCTGGATGCAGATTCTAGGGCAGCTTTAGCAACGCCCATCCAGTTGTAAGCCGGCCAGGCATAACTAGCATCAAAATCAAGCCCTACGATCGAGCCTCCTTCGGTCATCAGTGGGCACACGGCTTCAGTGACGGCCTTTAACGAATAAGCGGAAATTTCAAACCCTAGAGAAAGGTCTTTCCATTGTCCAGCGAGGAAATCTTCACCTAGTCCAACTTCGGGCATGAATCCAATAGCATGAAGTGCCCCATCTACCTTTCCCCATTTATCGGTCAGGGAGTCTCTGATCTCGGTAACATGTTCTGGGTTTGTTACGTCAAACTCCATCACTTCGACATCGCCATCCAGTTTCCGAACGGTTCGCTCGGTTAAACGTAGCCCTCTTCCAGCTCCAGTGACTACCACCTCAGCACCTTCTGCGAGAGCTAATTGGGCTACGCCAAAGGCAAGACTTGAGTCAGTCAGAATACCAGTTATCAGTAGACGCTTATTTTCTAGAATGCCCATAGAATCTCCTACGTAGAAACGATGTCATGAGATTACTAGGCTTGGTAGCTATAAGCGTGAACGGTAAACCCTGATAGTGGGTGAAATTGAAAAAGTAGTCTAAAAATCGACGTTTGAGCCTTGATTGCGATATGTTCAATTCATGAAAATTGGTATAGTAGGTGGAACAGGTCCTGCAGGTAAAGGCTTAGCATTACGACTGTCATCAGTCGGATACGAAGTTGAGATAGGTTCGAGATCGTCTGGCCGAGCAGCAGAAATAGTAGAAGAAGCTGTTGATAGTTACCCGGACCGAACTTTTAACATTTCCGGTGTGAGCAACGAGGAAGCAGCTCGTGCAGAAACTGTTGTCCTAGCCACACCGTGGGATTCATGCGCTCCGACAGCAAAGGCTTACCGAGAGATCCTAAAAGGCAAGCTCGTTATTTGTATGGCAAATGCACTTGCTCGGGTCGGTAATGAGTTTCACGCTTTATACCCTCCACGGGGTTCTATTGCAGCAGATGTGCAGGCGTCTGTTCCATTATCCCGAGTGTCCATGGCATTTCAACATCTTCCAGCTAAGGAACTCGGTGAGATAGAGTCTGACATGATAGGTGACGTACTTGTATGCGCTGATGAACAAAGCGCTATCGACGAAACAATCGAAATCGTTGAGCGAATGCCAAAACTTCGTGGACTTGATTGCGGAAGCTTAGCTAATGCTGCTCCTGTAGAAGCCTTCACGGCCGTTCTTCTTCAGCTGAATAGATTGTACAAAACACGCTCCTCCGTGCATATAACTGGCTTAGAGTAGGCAGTTTTTATCTTTAGACTTAGGTGCAGCTTCACTCCTGTATAGGATTAGAGTTGATCTGTGCCTTTTAGGGGCTCATTAGTTCCTTGGAGAAAAACTTGATTCGACTCTATGACACGGCGAAAAGAGAAGTAGTTCCTTTTGAACCCGGCCCAATCGTCAAAATGTATACGTGCGGGATCACTCCATACGATGCGACACACCTTGGACATGCAGCTACCTATATTAGCTATGATGTGTTACAAAGACGTTTACGAGATCTCGGTCATGAAACTCGGTGCGTGAGAAACGTTACTGACGTTGATGATGACATCTTACGAAAAGCTCGGGAATTAGGCATCCATTATCTCGATCTCGCTGCAAAAGAAACAGCTAGATTCGATGACGATATGAAAGCCTTGAGAATGCTCTCATCATGGACAGAGCCTAGAGCAACCTCTGCGATTACAGAAATACGAAAATTTATTGGTGAAGTTCTCAATAGTGGCCATGCGTATGAGGTTAACGGTTCTGTTTATTTCGAGGTAGGGGCGTTTGAAGGCTTTGGCTCCTTAAGCGGATTTGATAGAGAGACCATGTTGGAACTCGCTGCCGAACGAGGAGGGAATCCTAATGACCCGAATAAAAGGGACCCTCTTGATTTTGTCTTATGGCAACCCTCGGCGGAAGATGAACCAGCATGGGAAAGTAGATGGGGTCATGGTCGTCCTGGGTGGCACATTGAATGTTCAGTTTTAGCTATGCGAGACCTTGAAACCTCAACGATTGATTTACATGGAGGTGGCAATGATTTGATTTTCCCACACCATGAGTGTGAACGAGCCCAATCAGAGGCCGCAACGGGTAAGCCCTTCGTTAGGCACTGGATGCACCAAGCTATGGTCAGAATGGATGGAGAAAAAATGTCAAAATCATTGGGTAACCTTGTTTTCATTTCAGATCTTCGAAAAAACTTTGACCCAATGGCTATCCGTTTAGCTCTTCTCAGCTTCCATTATCGAGATTCATGGGAATGGGACAACGAGATCATGACAGTAGCAGCAGAGCGGTTTGAGAACTGGAAAAAAGTCGGAGAGGGGTCAGGGGCGTTAACTAGTGTTCGTAGTTTCCTCGATAGTGACCTTGACACACCGAGTGCGATTGAAGCTATAGACGAAGCAGCCAAAGCCGGAGAAGGTGTCTCGATAGCAGCGAAGTTACTGGGTGTAGATACCATTCGTCCTTGATGTAATCCACGTGGCTTGCTAAGGCAGGGAGCATATCTTCAATAAAGGAAATCTTAAGAAGTGTTAAACCTCCACAGAATCTGCAACCAGTATCTATAGTATTGACCGTATGACTGACATTACGGTTTTATTACCAGATGGTTCTGAACGGAAGCTCCATGAAGGGGCTACCGTTTCTGATCTAGCTTTAGACGTTGGAGAAGGGCTGGCAAAGGCCGCTCTGATAGGCGAAGTCAATGGAGAAGAAGTAGACCTCTCAGTTGTTCTATCCGATGGTGCAACGGTCAATATTGTAACTTCAGATTCAGATAAAGGACTGGAGACTCTACGTCATTCGACAGCGCATGTCTTGGCTCAGGCAGTCCTCGAAATTTACCCGGGAGCAACCTTTGCCATAGGCCCTCCCATCGAACACGGATTTTACTATGACTTCGCAATCCCTGATGGTGCAACGTTAAGTGATGAGACTCTTGAGGACATTGAAGAGAAAATGAAGGAAATTATCGCTGCTGATCAAGCTTTTATCCGAGGTGAAGCATCAGTTCAAGAAGCACTAGAAATTTTTGTCGACCACCCTTACAAATGTGAAATTATCCAGGCCGCTGATTCGTCTGAGATCGATGCAGCTGAGGTGATAAGTTTCTACCGGAATGGCACTGGATTTGTTGATTTATGCCGCGGTCCCCACGTGCCCTCTACTGGGAAACTGCAACATTTCAAGCTTATGAATGTTGCAGGAGCATATTGGCGCGGAGATGAGAAGAACCCCATGCTACAAAGAATCTACGGAACAGCATGGGCGAACAAGAAGCAGTTGAAAGACCACCTTTTCCGGCTTGAAGAAGCAGCGAAAAGAGACCATAGGAAACTAGCGAACGAGTTGGATCTACTAAGCTTTCCTTCAGAACTCGGCGGAGGACTGGCAGTTTGGCATCCAAAAGGTTCCCAAGTGCGAAAATTGATGGAAGATTACAGCAGAGAACGCCATGAGAGTGGGGGTTATAAATTTGTGTACACTCCTCATTTGGCTAATGCAGAATTATTTCACACCAGTGGTCATCTTGATTTTTACTCCGAAGGAATGTATCCACCAATGGAGATGGATAATGGTGAGTACTACCTCAAACCAATGAATTGTCCGATGCACTGTCTCATTTACCGTGCTGGGACAAAGTCATATAGGGATTTGCCATTGCGCCTTTTTGAATTAGGTACCGTTTACCGTTACGAACGTGCCGGCACGCTCCATGGACTGATGAGGATACGAGGGTTTACTCAGGATGATGCACATATCTTTACTTCGGAAGAAGGTCTGGCAGAAGAGATCGCCGGCTTGTTAGAGTTCGTTGTTTCAGTTCTGAAAGCATTTGGGTTCGAAGAATTTTCCTTTAACTTATCTACCCGTGATCCTGAAAAATCTGTCGGGGATGATCAAATATGGGAACATGCTACCTCAGCCCTTGAGGAAGCTCTCAACGCTCATGGTCTTCCATTTCAGATGAAACTGGGAGATGCTGCCTTCTATGGACCGAAAATTGATATTGATGTTTCCGACGCCATTGGTAGGTCATGGCAATTGTCGACCATTCAGCTTGATTTTAACCTTCCCGAACGTTTTGATTTACGTTATATTGACTCATCTGGTGAACGCAAGAGACCCGTAATGATCCATAGAGCCCTAATGGGGTCGATCGAACGCTTTTTTGGTGTTCTTGTTGAACATTATGCTGGAGCATTTCCAGCCTGGCTAACGCCAATTCAGGTAGCGGTTCTGCCCGTTGCTAACGGACACGAAGAATATGCTAAAGATGTACTTGGCAAGCTAGAGGGCGAAGGGTTTCGTTGTGAGTTCTATCGCGCAGACAATCCGCTCGGTAAACGAATACGAGATGTGAAAACACAAAAAATACCTTATGTGCTTGTGGTAGGGGGAGATGATGTCTCTAACGGTTCAGTCGGAGTGAACGCTAGAGGCAGTGAGGTAGAAAGAGGCGTCCCTTTGACCGCTTTCATTGAACGGTTACGTACTGAGGTAGATACACGGCAATGAATATAGACCGTTCTGGATCTCTGATGGGTCGGCTTTGGGCAGGATGGCGGAAACAGTACGTATCCGGTGCGGTAGAAACGAATAGTCCTTCTCGGTCAGAAAAAACAGTCTTTGAAGAGATCTTCAACGGCGACAAGACCTCTAACACTCAAAGTTACGTTCTATGGGAGGGGAAACTTTGTGCAGCGGTTCTTAATCTGTTCCCTTATGTTAGCGGCCATATACTTGTTCTTCCCAAAAGAGCCGTCAGTGAACTACTTGACCTAACGCAGAATGAATATTCTGAATTGTGGGAAGGGGTTCGGCTAGCAGTTACTGCAATTAATGGAGCCTACAAACCAGATGGAGTTAACGTTGGTATTAATATTGGGGAAGCAGCTGGAGCGAGTATTCCTGATCATATTCATGTGCATTGCATCCCACGGTGGAAAGGTGACACAACCTTTCTAACTACCGTTGCAGAGGTACGAATGATCCCCGAAACTCTTACATCTTCATGGGAGAATCTACGTGAACACTGGCCATCTACTCAACTCTGATGATTCGGTCTATTGGGTGATACTCATCAAGATCAACTAACGTACTCAGAATAGCTAGTACAAGAAGGAAAGCTAATATGGAAGACGATGTTGAGGTCATTGACGAACTGCCGGAAGACCTTACAGCGTCTTTCTCGAGTGACCTGTACGAAATACCGAATAATGACCGTCGTCGTATCGCTGGATTCCTTTACGTAGCTATTGGCGTATTGTCTTTGGGGTTAGGAGTATTTGCCTCAGCGTCTCCACTCGTAAACGATGGGTTTGTTTATGGAGGTACGGGGATACTTTGCGTAGCTCTCTATTGTTTCGTGGCATCAGTCACTACAAAAATTGATGAAACTGAGGCTTTCGAATTGGCAATACAGGATGTAGGTTTTACAACGGGACCGGCATCAGCGCAGATGATGTGGCGAGGTTGGGGGAGTAAGCCAGTTTGGCGTCTTCTTTTGTATTCTGCTGAAACTCAACCGCTTCACCGAGCCTTCGTAATCGTTGATGCATCTTCTGGACAGATTATTGAACGATTCGTTGAAGACAATCCTGAAGATTGGAATTAGGGACGTTGACGAACTCTTCGGAAGAACGAAAAACTTTCCAAGTTCGATGCTAGTCTTTCGCAAGTTGATAGTTGGTTTGCTTCTAAGGAGGCAAAGTGTTTGATGGAAATCTACGAACAGCCGTTGATAGAATTCTCGACCCTATCGGAGCATTTCTTTGCCGATTGCGGGTAACCGCAGATGCTTTAACAGTTACCGGGATTTTGATAGCTGTAGCAGGGGCAATAGTTATCGGACAAGGTCATATGTTTGTCGGCTTTGTCTGCCTCATCTTAACGGGGATCCCTGATGCTCTAGATGGAGCTGTTGCTAAAGCCGCTGGAACCTCTTCTGTCCGAGGAGCCTTTTTCGACTCAGTAAGCGACAGAGTTACCGACTCATTGCTTTTCTGTGGCATTGCATGGCATTTTGCGTCGACTGAACCTGGTCGTATTATGATGCTCCCGGTCGCCGTCATGGCAATAGCTCTCTTAGTTTCATATCAGAGAGCAAAGGCCGAATCGTTAGGCTATGACGCCAAAGGAGGAATTATGGAGCGTGCCGAGCGGTTCATTGTTCTCGCTTTGGGGCTGTTGATTGATCAAATTCTGATTCCGGTTCTTTGGGTAATGCTTGTACTGACAGCCTTTACTGCATGTCAACGCTTCTTGAAAGTCTGGAAGCAAGCTTCGAAGGAAATGAATCTGTCTGCCGGGGATCAGAAATAAAAGTGGCTAAAGGGTCTCTCATGGTAAGCGTGTATCGCTTTGGGAGCTTTGCTATTAGGAAAATTCCTATCGCCTGGTTGCCTTCTATTGCACGTATTTCAGCTCGGCTAGTAAAAAAATTTTCTAAACAACGCCAGTTCTTAGTTTCCCGTCACCTCACTCGTGTCAACGAAGGAGCGATTACAGAAAAAGAACTAGACGAACAAATCGGCCGATCCTTTGAAAACTATGCTCGATACTGGGTGGATTCAGCAAGGATTCCCCAACTTTCGAACTTCGAAATAGATGCTGGTTTCACCGTTGAAGGGTTTGAGCATATAGAGGATGGGTGGGCCAGCGGGGTAGGCCCGATACTTGCTCTTCCTCATCTCGGAGGGTGGGAATGGGCTGGACGTTGGCTCACTTGCTGCCCGAAATATGAAGTAACAGTTGTGGTGGAACCTCAAAACCCTCCTGAACTTTTCCAATTTATGGTGGAGTACCGTCAAGCATTCGGAATGAATGTCATTCCTCTCGGTCCAAATGCAGGCAAGCAGGTAATTAAAGCATTGAAAGCAAACCATGTAGTCTGTTTGCTTTGTGACCGTGATATAGAAGGTCAAGGAATAGAAGTAGATTTCTTTGGGGAAAAAACTACTGTCCCAGCAGGTCCCGCAACTTTGGCTTTAAGGACAGGTGCTCATCTGATACCCGTTGCGGTGTATCAGCGAGAGAACTCGCATCATGCCGTAGTCTGCCCTCCAATCGCCACACCCCGCACAGGGCGACTACGTGACGATGTCGCTACCATTACACAGAACTTAATGGATGTATTTGAAGACCTTGTTAAAGACCAGCCAGAGCAATGGCACCTAATGCAACCAAATTGGCCAAGTGACTACACAGCATTGGAAGTGCTCCGGTCCAAGTCGGCATAGACGCTGGCAAATCGAAAACCCCCCACTACCTTCCAAGATCGGCTACCAATGTAATATGCGACTCGGCATGATCAGCCCCTATAGCCTCACCGTCCCCGGAGGAGTGCAAAATCAAATCCTTGGACTAGCTCGAGCGCTGCGCAAAATGGATATTGATGTTCGAGTCCTTGCCCCATGCGATGGACCGCCTCCAGATACGGGTATCACTCCGCTTGGAAATAGTTTACCTACAGTGGCGAATGGCTCAATAGCTCCATTAGCTCCCGACCCATCAGCGCAACTTAGAGTTATCAGAGCCTTAAGGGATGAACAATTTGACCTTCTCCACGTTCACGAACCACTTGCTCCTGGCCCTACGATTACAGCTATCGTTCTAAAGCAAAGTCCGATCGTCGCAACCTATCACCGAGCAGGAGCTTCGAAATCATACGAATACTTCAACAAGCCTGCCCGATGGGTAGCGAACCGAATTGAAGTTAACTGTGCTGTCTCTGAAGAAGCCGCGACAACAGCGAAACAAGCGCTAGGTGGGGCGTATGAGGTTCTCTTTAATGGCATAGAGTTAAGCCGTTACGCTTCAACAACGACACAACAGCACGCATTAACTATCTTTTTTCTCGGTAGGCATGAACCTCGTAAGGGACTTGAAGTCTTGATTAGGGCCATGCAGTTTCTTCCTGATGAGGTAAAATTGTGGATTGCTTCAGATGGACCAGATACTAAACGTCTTCAAAAAGCGACAGAGGATGACCGTCGGATTGAATGGCTTGGAAGGATCTCCGATGAAGAAAAAATCAATCGTCTCCAACGGGCTTCGGTTTTTTGCGCGCCATCTCTCGGAGGAGAATCCTTTGGGATTGTTCTACTTGAAGCCATGGCAGCCAAGACTTTAGTCGTAGCTAGCGACATACCTGGATATTCTAAATTAGCGAGGGGTGGACAAGATGCATTGCTTTCAAAAGCAGGTGATTCGACGGCCTTAGCAAAGACGTTAAAGACAGCTCTCTATGAATCCAACATAGCCGAAACGACTATTGCATCGGCCTTTTCAAGGGTGCAAGAATTTTCGATGAAGGAGCTGGCGGAGCGCTATGTGGAAATTTACCATAGAGCTATCGCTCAAACCCCCGCTGTGCCTTTAGCAAAAGGGGGAGAATTTTTCTCTCAGGCGGCACTTTATGTAAAAAAACATAAAATGAAATAATAGAAAATACTCGAAGCGTACAGATGATTCAGTAAGGATTGGTTATCATTACCTAAAGGTCCGAAGGGAGAATCTATGGTCGGTCTAATTATTATAATCGTCGTCGCAGCTATTTTTTTGTTGTTTCTCGTTATGCAATACAACGGTCTCGTTCGCTTGCGTAACGGGACGAAGAACGCATGGTCACAGATAGATGTTCAGTTACGCCGTCGATATGACCTGATACCGAATCTTATAGAAACAGTCAAAGGATACGCTGAGCACGAAAAAGAAACATTTGAAGCGGTTGTTCAGGCTAGAAATGCGGCGATGGCGGCACAAGGCCCTGTCGATCAAGCTAAAAATGAGAATTTTTTGGAAGGCACGTTAAAGTCATTATTTGCTCTGTCTGAGGCTTACCCGGATTTGAAGGCAAACCAAAATTTCTTAGAACTCCAAGAAGAATTAACGAGCACTGAAAGCAGGATTGCCTTTGCCCGTCAACATTTTAATGACAGCGTTCTAGGGTATAACAATAAAATTGAAGTTTTTCCATCCAATTTAATTGCAGGAGTTTTCAAATTCGAACAGGAAGAATTCTACGAAATAGAGGGGGAAGCCCAAGGGCCAGTACAGGTTCAGTTCTGATGGACCCAAAGACAGCAGTAAAACGTACCGTGCTTCTATTTATCATATGTTTAGCTATTGATTCTCTGATATTGGCCACAATTGGTATTTTCCTCTTAAGAGTCACAGCTCTTATCGTGCTCCCTTGTGCAGTTGCTCTCTCCGCTTTGTGGATATTCTTCATCTACAGAAAGGTTGATTCATTAATCTTGAAGAAGATTAACGCTAAGCCGCTTCAGACAGCTGACCACCATCGGTTCTCGAACTTAGTAGACGGGGTTTGTGTAGCGTATGGCTTCCGGCATCCACAACTCTATGTTGTCGAGGATGTAGCCCCGAATATGATGATGATTGGGAGAGATTCACAACACAGCTCTTTGGTGGTTACGACCGGTTTACTTGATCGAGTGCAGCGGACAGAACTTGAAGGTCTTATCACCCATGAGTTGTCACGGTCCCGAAATCGAACATCTTTTCTCGAGGGGGCTATAGCTATTCTCGTGGTAAAGCCCTGGAACTTTATACCCAAGTTCGTATCCTTGATGGGGGATAAACTGATCGACCCATGGGCAGTTGCTGAGACTGACATAGCTGCAGTGGCATTAACTAGGTATCCGCCAGGCCTTGCACAGGCGTTGACAAATCTTGGGGCAGATGGTCGGGAACCTACCTATAATCCAAAATTTTGTCGGCACATGTGGGTTAACCCACCTAGAGAATCGTTGATTTGTTCGGGTTTCTCTACTGATGAACGTATTGCTGCCCTTGCGGAATTGTAATTTCCTTAAGTTGATGAACTGACAAGATTTGACCATTTGCAGATAGGATTTGAATATGGCAGAAAAAGAAAAAGAAGATACTAGATTGACAGGTACCGTCAAGGTGAAGCGGGGACTTGCAGAGATGCTCAAGGGTGGAGTCATCATGGATGTCGTGAATCCAGAGCAGGCAAAAATCGCAGAAGATGCTGGAGCGGTAGCGGTCATGGCCCTAGAACGTGTCCCAGCTGATATTCGTGCTGATGGTGGTATCGCCCGAATGAGCGATCCAGAAATGGTAGAAGGAATTAAGGAAATCGTCACAATACCAGTGATGGCTAAAGCTCGAATCGGTCACTTCGTTGAGGCGCAGGTCTTGGAGGCACTGGGAGT
>JAKMEQ010000029.1 GCA_022425805.1 Acidimicrobiales bacterium | reverse complement strand
ACGTTATAGGAGTTGAAGAGATACAAATATTACCTTTTGGGCAAGAGGTTTCTTAAACTGGAGAAGTTCTCCTTGCTTTTGATGGAGAACGAAAATTACGAGTTAAAAATAATGAGACAGTGCATCTAACGGTTAGAAGAGATGGGCCCCGAGTGATTGATCCGGCAGAAACAATGCGTTTAGGACGTCATACAATGGTTAACGAGTAATTAAATATCTTGAATCCCCATATCAAAATTTGATGATCGAATACCGCCGTCAACACCAAGAATCTGACCTGTTACATATGAAGCAGCAGGAGAAGCAAGATATATAGCGGCAGCGGCAATATCTTCAACTTCACCCAAACGCCGCATAGGTGTCCCCGCAATCATTGCATTATGAATATCTTCGTTAGTTAGCACAATGTCAAGAGCGGAAGTTTTTATCGCACCTGGAGCGATTGCATTAACCCGAACTCTAGGAGCAAGATCAAGTGACGCATGGATCGTGAGTTGAATCATTGCTGCTTTCGCCGTTCCATACGCAGCAAACCCCCTACTAGGGAACCGGCCCGCAGCCGATGCAATATTGACCACGCTACCGTTGCCAGATTCAGCTAAAAGAGGAGCACTAATCTGCATCAAGTCAAAGGCAGTTTTCACATTCCACTCCAACGCTTCACTGAATGCACGTTCTGACGTATCCATAAAAGCTGAAGGCATAGAACCCCCAATATTATTCACAACCGTTGAGACGCCCCCAAATTCTTTTACGGCAGTGTCAATAAGATATTGCATGCCGTTTCGTTCCGAAAGATTCCCAACAACATAAACAGCCTCACCACCAAAAGTTTCAATCTCATTAACTACTGCTGATAGATCCTCTTCACTGCGCGACCCAATAACAACCTTCGCCCCTGCTTGAGCGAAACCAATAGCGATACCTTTCCCGATACCTCTACTTCCCCCAGTTATAACAGCAACATGACCTTGAAGATGAAAAAAATCTGCAACCATAACTTCATGTTGTCTCAGAAACCATCAAGTTGCACATCATTTCACCAAATGCTTTGATAACCCTATAACGCCAGACATACTAAAAATATGACAATTGACAGCGCAGCCCCCTCATTACTCCCGCCAGACGACGACCTGGACATCATTCATACACGCCGGTACGAGACCCGCGTCTACAGACTAAACGAATCAGAAATGCTCGTTAGAGGAGCCATAACAGATACAAAGCCACCAGGACTCTACGTCATTGATGACCCCGATGAACTTGAAATACACCAGATGCAAATAGAAATGAAAGTGAAGTTACCCGAACTTAAAATCACTGAAGTAAAAACCGCATTTGAAACCCACCCACATACATCCTGTCCCCGCATCTTAGACCACTACGACAACCTAGTTGGGTTAAGTATTGCAAGAGGATTCACCCATAAAGTCCGTGAATTATTCGGCGGTCCAAGAGGTTGTACACACATAACAGCGTTGTTACAGGCAATAGCACCCGCAGTAGTACAGGCAACTTGGTCAATGGCTGTTCGCAAAAGACGAGATAACGGTGTTGCCCCTGGGGCAGTTGATAAGAACCGCGAAATTATGCTTTCAGGGAACATTAATACATGCCATGTATGGGATGAGAATGGAGAGCATCTTCAAGAAGTACGAGAAGGGAAGCCCCCTGAACCCCCTCTTCAAATTACTGAACGACTAATACAACTCGGGCGCAAACCAGAAGAGTGGAGAGTCTTTTAACCGAATGACCACTTTCCGTTTTCATCAAAATGGAGTTCGCTAAGTTCTCCTTCTCGTATTTCCCTATCAGTTCCTAACGCCACAGAAACTTTCTGATAATTCCACTTCATCACATCCAACGTCAACTCAATTAACTGGTCATCACTGAAGAACACTCTCAGCTCTCTGAGCAAATCTTCAGTAATTGCGTTTGGTTGTGTCATCAAGTCTGTGGCGAATGCTGTAGCTGCTGCGTGACGGGGTTCCATGCCATCCCCGTTGCTTAAAGCTTTTTGGGCAGTCTCCTCATCTAAGCCATTTTCTCTAGCAACTGCTAGACGCAACGATCGTCACGTATAGCAATCGTGATGCTCAGCGCAACGTAATCGCACCATCTCAGTTGTAACTGGATCAACTAAATCCAACTGGACGACTTCTTCTTGCCATCGCGAAAGCGCTTCACGAAACAACGGATTGAATGACGATGACTCAACTCTTTGAACTCTTGTCATCCTGAGTTGTCTCCAAGAATTTTGTTCCAGACAAGTAACAATCGCATCCGTTGTTCAACGACCAACAAGGCATTTACAAAAGTAACAAAACCCTCTTCTCCAAGATACTCCCTTACCGCAAAAGCAGAGTTATCTGGAATTGACGAAACATCTATAATGAATTCTTCTGCGAAACGCAAACATGATTTCTCACCACTAGTGAAATTATCTGAGCTAACCCATTGAGCTATAGCGCCCGACTTGGAAGGGTCAAGGTACTGTTTCGCAGAGTCAACTTCCTGTAAACACCCCAAAATCATTGCCATACGTAACTTGCACAGACTCAACAACTCTTTATCAACTACATCCCATGCAAGGTCATGAATATTAGCTAATTCTTTTTTCACATGAGTTCTTTCACCCAAGACTTCATTAAAGAATTGTGCGGTTGATGGAGCCATATTTACAGAATAGGCGAACACCTAAACAAAACTCTTATCTTTTTTGGAAGTTCTAGAACTAAATGCCAAAATTACACATAGGAGGAAACCATGGAACCACTAATCAGATATCCAATCGTGCAGCACGCATGGTTTGTTAATGACATTGAAGAAGCTTGTAAAAAATGGAACAGAGTAACTGGAGCAGGTCCATTCTTCGTTACCCGGGGGCACTGGGGAGACCGCCACTTATATCGAGGTGAAGAAATGACAGTGCCGTTGGATTATGGATTCGGGTACCACGGTGATACTCATGTCCAGTTTATTCAACAAAACGATGAAGGCCCTTCAATCTATAGGGATATGTTTCAAGCAGGAGAAGAAGGATTCCACCACATTGGCATGCTCGTTCCCGATGACGATATAGAAAAAGAAGGCGAAAAATATGAGGCAGCAGGCTTCCCAGTATCATCATCACTATGGTCAGTCGCTAACGTCATCTACGTTGACACCCGCGAAGCAATCGGATGCTTCCTCGAACTCCATGGTGACAACCCTGGTATTAGAGACGTCTTTGCAGGATGGAAACAAGCCGCTGACAATTGGGATGGCACAACCGACCTTATACGAGGAAACAGAGCCTAGAAACTATCATAGCTATGTCCACGGTACGGTAGATATATGGTTTGGTGGGAAGCAATATTACTCTTTTGCGGTGGTTGGGCTGCAGGAATAGTCAATGCAATGGCTGGAGGAGGCTCATCCCTAACTGTGCCCCTACTTGTTCTCGCCGGTGTACCTGGAAATTTTGCCAATGGATCAAATAGAGTGGGCATCTTTGTCTCAAACGGTACAACTATCCTGTCTTTCCATCGGCAAGGCGTAACCGCCTATAAGGAAGCGGTTCCTTTCCTCCTACCAGTCGTTATTGGTTCCTTAATAGGTTCAATAGCAATAAGTCAGATCACCGACCGCGCTTTTGAAACTATTTTTGGCTTTTTGATGCTCCCAATCATTTTCCTCTCACTACGAGAACCCAAAATAGCTGAACCAACTAGTCAATATTCAAAAACTGTTATCTTCACGGTTTTTCTTTTCATCGGCATTTATGCTGGAGCGATCCAAATGGGGGTTGGTTTAGTTCTCTTAGCATTCCTAACCAGATCAGGTCTACCCCTCATGAAAGCAAATATTGTAAAGGTTCTCGTCACACTCGCCGTGACAGTGACTGCTTTGCCTGTGTTTATTATTCAAGGAAAGGTGAGATGGTGGCCGGCGATCATTTTAACAATCGGACTCTCACTTGGTGGATGGGTTGGAGCTCGTATTGCAGTAAAAGGCGGTGAGCGGGTAATACGAATCTTCATGATCATCGCCGCAATAGGATTAACAGGCAAGTTACTTGGAGTGTACGGATGATGCGGGAGCGCTATTGGTTTACTGTCAGTACATGTGGGAGAATCTGACCATGTCTATAGATGTTGCAGTAGTTGGATCATGCAATCTGGACCTCGTAGTCAATGTTGACGCTATCCCCCTCGTTGGGCAAACAGTTTTGGGGGGTGACCTTGATAGAATCCCTGGCGGAAAAGGCGCTAACCAAGCTGTAGCCGCATCCCGTCTTGGTTATATGTCAGCAATCATTGGACGTGTTGGAGATGATGATAATGGT
>JAKMEQ010000020.1 GCA_022425805.1 Acidimicrobiales bacterium | reverse complement strand
TAACTAAGCCTGCCGTTCCTCCGTACTCGTCAACGACAATAGCGATATGGGATTTTTTGGATTGCATCTCGCGAAGCAGGTGCGAAATCTTCTTCGATTCAGGGACGAAAAAAGGATCTCGCATGATGGTTTCGACTTTTTCGTGGCTTACACCATCTCGAAGAGCACGTATGAGGTCTTTCGAATAGACAATTCCGCTAATATCATCAATATTTTCCCTATAGACCGGTACGCGGCTAAAGCCGAGGTCTATTACTACCTTGACAGCTTGATCTATCGTCTCGGCAATGCTGACCGCTGTCATATCAAGTCTGGGAACCATTACTTCATGAGCGACAGTGTCACCGAATTCTATGACGTGTTCGATTAGGACGCGTTCTTCTTCGTCAATTGCTGCACTCGCTGCCGCTTCTTCTGTCAAGGCAAGTAGTTCTTCTTCAGAAACGTCTCCTTCTGAAACTCCGTTTGGAATGTTTGACCCCATTCGTCTAACAATTCCATTTGCTACCCACCGTAATGGAGCTATGGAAGCTAGCACCTTAACGAGAGGCGCTGCCGTTGTGGCACTTCTATCTGGGTGGGCGAGAGCCCAGCTTTTGGGTAAAGCCTCTGCCACCGCATACAGAAGCAATAACTCACCTATAAAAGCGCAAATCAATTGCCAAGTCCCCCAGTGTCGAAGGACCAACGCAGCCATAACGGTGGCAGCTCCAATTTGGCATGCAAGAACTACAAAGAGGATCGGGTGAAGTACGTGCTCACGTCTATCAATCAAGTCACGCAGGATTTTTGCTCCCCTGCGGCCTTCTTCAACAAGTGCTTCAGCGCGTGCTGTACTGACGCGAGTGATCGCTGTTTCAGCAGCGGCTAGAAATGCTGCTGCGGAAACCATGATGATAAACGCAAGAATCCCAACTATCTCTGATTGATTCATGATCTATGGTGCTCTGCTAGGAGTATTCTTTCACGCTCTTTCATCTTAAGTGTCTCTTCGTGCTCGGCGTGATCATGCCCAAGGATATGGAGAATACCATGGACCACTAGAAGTGCGATTTCATCTTCGAATGATTTACTATGCGCATGTGCGTTCCGTCGAGCCACTGACGGGCACACAAAAATATCGCCTAATAGCCTTGGGGGGTCAGTTGCTTTTACAGGCAGACCATCCTCAAGGTTCTCTGGGCCATCAATCGGGAAAGCGAGCACATCCGTTGCGCCTTCTTTACCCATATGTTCGATATTGAGCTCAGCCATTACTTTTTCATCAATAAAGAATAGGGAAAGCTCTCCATCTTCAATATTCTCTGTTTTGAGAGCTTGGTGTGCGAGTTGTTCCCACCGTTGAATTTCAATACCCGATTCGGAGTCGCTGTCCGCTAGTTCTGACTCGACTATAACTCTCAACTGGACTTCGCTTTGAAGGATCTGGTCTCATACGCATCTACGATGGCTTGCACAATACGGTGCCGGACAATATCTTTGCTCGTCAGGTTAATGAACGAGATTCCATCAATATCGCCAAGTACGCTTTCCAGTTCACCTAACCCCTGTCGCCCTCCTGGGACGTCGACTTGTGTTGAGTCACCTGTAACCACAACTCGGGAACCGAATCCGATACGTGTGAGGAACATCTTCATCTGCTCTGGCGTTGTATTTTGGGCTTCATCAAGAATCACAAAGGCATTATTCAAAGTTCTACCCCGCATGAATGCAAGCGGGGCTACCTCAACGGTTCCTTCTTCAATGAGTTGCTCGACGCCTTCGAGATCCATCATGTCGTGCAGCGCATCATAAAGGGGTCGTAGATAGGGGTCAACTTTTGCCATCAAGTCTCCGGGAAGAAACCCTAGACGTTCACCTGCTTCAACAGCTGGTCGTGTCAGGATAATCCGTCCGACTTCTTTAGCGCGGAGGGCTTTTACTGCCATCGCTACAGCAAGCCAACTCTTTCCGGTTCCGGCGGGCCCTATCCCAAATGTGATAATACTTTTCGCAATCGCTTCAACGTATTTTTTTTGACCAAGAGATTTCGCTCGGATTGTCCTACCTTTGACTCGAAGAATATCTGTCCCAAAGATATCGGATGGCCGTTCATCTGCGAGTACTAGATCAATGGACTTCCCCAAACTGGCTGTATCGATAACATGGCCGCCTTCGAGCAGAACAACCATCTCTTCGAATAACGTGCCAACTCTTGCGGCATCGTTACCTCTTATAGATATCTGATTACCTCGAGCGTGGATAGCTACTTCAGGGAATGCTGCTTCAATAGATTTGAGATGCAAGTCTCGTTCTCCAAAAAGACCGGTCATTAGTTCATTATCGGGAATGCTGATCTTTACTACGGGTCCGCTCATTGCTGTATCAAGGGTAGGTCACTAATGCGCACAAACCAAAACAAATTACAACGTTCATTCTGCAACAAGAGCTGTCCTCTTTAGAGAATTTGAAATTCATGGCAGTTCGATAAGGATTTTTCCAATGTTTTTATTACTTTCCATATACGTATGCGCTAAAGCGATCTCTGAGAAAGAATACCGGCTATCTATCACCGGCTTAAATATTCCCTTTTCGAACTTAGGCACTATGAGGGAAATAAAGAGTTCTGCCAAAGCAATTTTTTCTTGAGTTGACCTGCTTCGTAGAACAGTTCCTACCAGAGTTAGTCGCTTCTGCAATAAAGCACCTAGGTTGATTTCTGTTTTCATCGCTCCAAGAGATCCGACTTGAACAATTGTGCCTTTGTTCGACGTGCATCGAATATTCTTTTCTAGGTAGTCTCCCCCGATAACATCAAGAATCACATCGACCCCTTTGCTCTCCGTCCAGTTCTTAATCTCTTCGACAAAATCTTCAGTGTGGTAATCGATTACAAGATCCGCTCCCAGAAGAGTGCAGGTTTCTAGCTTCTGAGAGGAAGCCGTGATAGCGACTTCCGCTCCGACTTCTTTAGCTATCTGAATACCAGCGGTTCCAACTCCCGATCCGCCTGCGTGGATTAAACAACGTTGACCGCCTCTAAGAGCCCCCTTATCTATCAATGCATCAAATGCCGTGATCCAAACTTCAGGAATCGCTGCTGCTTCTACAAGTTGAATGTTAGAAGGGACCGGTATGACTTGTTTTTCTTCTACAGTGAGGTATTCGGCATAGCCCCCTCCGCTGACGATCCCCATCACTTCGGTTCCTTTTTGGTAAAGGCTAGCGTTAGCTCCTACCGATTCGATAGTTCCAGAGAACTCGAGACCAGGTATCTCATACTCTGCATTTGGGCCAGGATACAGGCCACGCCGTTGGAGTAAGTCCGCTCTGTTGAGTGCAGTCGCTGCTACTTTTATTAAAACTTCATTCGATTTTGCTACAGGACGCGGCACCGATCTGATACGAAGAACTTCCACACTTCCGTACTCTTCAAGAACGACTGCCCGCATCATGAGATCCCCAATGTCTTTCTTGCCTGTTCCCGAAGCTCATATTTTAGCACTTTTCCTGAAGCGTTCAGTGGGAGAGCCTCGACCAGCTCAACATGTCTTGGGCATTTATAATTTGCCATCTCTGAGCGGCACCAACGAATAAGCTCGGCAGGGTCTGGTTTCTTTCCAACTGCTGGGACTACGAAAGAGTAACCGACTTCACCCATTCGAACATCCGGCACTCCTACAACAGAAACTTGCGCTATATCGGGGTTTCGTAGCATAAGCGATTCAACTTCAGCAGGGTAAACATTGAAACCACCGTTAATAAACATGTCTTTTTTTCGGTCGGTTATAGCGATGTTTCCCTCTTGGTCCATCGTCCCTATATCACCAGTATGTAACCAGCCGGAGGAGTCAATGGCAATTGCTGTCTGTTCGGAGTCATCAAGATATCCTTCCATGATGTTGTAGCCGCGCACGATAATCTCACCCGGATCTCCCCTATCTACTTCCTTGTTGTTGTCATCAACGACCTTCACTTCCATGCCAGGCATTGCCCTTCCGGAAGTATTCGCTATTGTGGATGGAGCGTCGTCATGGCGGCACATAGTCGCTAACCCTGATCCTTCCGTCAGGCCATACCCTGTCACAATATTTTCAAACCCAAGTTTCTCTCTCATCTGAAGAATCATTTCGACGGGGATCACTGCTGCTCCGGTTACTGCTAGGCGAAGAGTCGACATATCGAAATTTTCTAAATCTGGGTGATTAAGAATTGTCTGATAGATCGCCGGAGGTCCTGGCAACATTGAAATACGATCAATGGCGACTCGCTGCATCACTTCGGCGACATCGAAAACTGGATGCGGGAGGATGCAAGCCCCTTTCATAAGGCAAGCCAGAATACCGGCGTTTAAGCCAAACGCATGAAAGAAAGGGTTCACGATGAGGTAACGATCCCCTTTGTTCAAGCCAACAATGTCTGCCCAGTCGTTGTAACCACGTGTGATAGCTTTGTGTGTAAGCATCGCTCCTTTTGGTGAACCCGTGGTGCCGGAAGTGAACATGATATGACACAGGTCATCTCCGCTGACATTTTCGCTTCTTGCTCTACGTTCTATTTCATTTACCTCTTTCGACCGATTTAAGAGATCTGAAAAGCTCGTGGTCCCCTCTGGCGCCTCTCCTCGTAAAATAATTATTTCTTCTAAGCCCTCCTTAGCGTCAGCTTCTTCGAGGAGAGTGACATAGTTCGTATCCAAAAAATCAGTGACAGTAAAGAGCCGTTTTACATTAGCTCGTGTCAGAACATACCCTGCTTCTCTGCCTTTAAATCGAGTATTGATCGGAACAAGTACTGCACCAATGTCATGAATCCCAAGAGCGGCTACTACCCATTCCCAAATATTTGGTGCCCATATTCCTACTCTTTCCCCATGTCCGATACCGGATGCGAGAAGAGCACACCCCATCTCGTGTATTTGCTGGCGGAGATCTTCGAAGCTCCAGTCGATATCTCCGTCAACCAGTGCTTGATCTGATCCATACTTAGAAGCAGCTTGATCTATTAAATTAGGAATTGTCCGTATTTCCGCTTCTCCCATGAGATGAAAGCTTAGGGCTGCTTTCGGAAAGAAGCTAGACCATTGGTATTTTCACTGTTATTGAAGGCCGCGGTAAGTTCCGCCAGCTACAGGAATAGCTGCTCCAGTAATGTAGCCGGCTTGTTCAGAGCAAAGAAAGGCAGCAACTTGACCGAAATCTCGAGCTTCTCCTATTTTTCCCGATGGGACTGACCGTGCTAGTTCGTCAAGGTCTACATCACCATAAAGGTTCCTCACTCTATCTGTAGCATGGAAACCTGGTTGGATAGAATTTACCGTGACCCCATCAGGTGCTACCTCTAGAGCCAGTGTCTTCAGGAATCCCGTAGCGCCAGACCGAGCTGTATTCGATAACATAATATTTGGAATTGGTTGTCGGACCGATATGGAAGTAATGGCTAGCACACGCCCCCACTCCCGTTTCTGCATACCAGGTACTGCTTCTTTGCACATGGCGACGACAGATATCAGATTGAGTTCTAGAGCGGACATGTACGCGCTCACATCAGTGGTGGAAAAGTTTCCTGGGGGTGGGCCTCCTGCATTTGTAACAAGAATATCAATCCCAGCTCCAAGGGCTTCTTCTGCTTGGGTGACGAGTATCGATGCGCCTTCGGCATTAGAAACATCACTCACGATGGGTATGCTGCCAGGAATTGATTTCGCCGCATGCTCGAGTCGTTCCTGATTGCGGCCGGAAAGTACCGTCGTGCATCCAGCTTCTGACAAAGCGGCCGCCGTAGCGTAACCAAGTCCAGCTGATGACGCTGCGATAAGGGCGTTCCGCCCCGCAATCCCTAAATCCACAATCAAAGCGTATCTCCGTGGTAGCCATTTGTGTAATTTCGAAGACTGGAAAAAGCATTCGATTCTCTGCCTCGTTCTTGAGCTTTCTTTCTTCTATGCTTTACCTATGGTGATGCAACGGAAAACTTTAAGGATAATTTCAGCGGTCGTAGTGATCATGATGATCGCTTCAGTGATCGTTCCCTTATTGCTTTAACAAGTTTTCTAGACTCCGAAGGCGTATACCGTTGTTATGAAAGGGCGCGTCCGAGTAGGACTCTTGCTAGGTGGCGACGATAGTCAACTTCGGCATGGATGTCACTTGGTGGCGAAAGGCCTTCATCAGCTACAGATGCAACATCTATAACAGCATTCCCAGAACGGAGGGCCTCTTCGGCCACGGAAGAGCGCACAGGGATGCTCCCCATATTGATCATTCCTATACCGGGATTACTGCCATGCTGGACGGCGCACCCCACTATCGCCCAGTCTTGGGCACGTCGACTGAATTTTTGGAAAGCCCAAGGCTGATCCCCAACTTTAGGAAATCGTATTTCCATCAAAAGTTCAGCGGGATTGACAGCTGTCTCCCAAAAGTCAGTAAAGAAGTCATCGGCTGCTACTTCTCGTTCTCCTGTTTGGCTTCGAATGATAAGTGTTGCTCTAGTTGCTAAAACAACTGCTGGTAGATCAGAGGCAGGATCCCCATGACACAATGAACCTCCAATAGTTCCACGGTTACGAACTTGTGGGTCCCCTACATGGCTAGCAGCATGGGCGAGTAGCGGAACATTCTCACGTAGGAGATCTGAATGTTCAACAAGTCGGTGCCTTGTTAACGCTCCAACAGCTATGTGATCGTCACGTTCTTCGATAAAAGAAAGGTCTTGTATTTCCCCTATGTCAATAATGACCTCCGGGTTTGCTAAACGAAGCTTCATGAGAGGGAGCAAGGAGTGACCCCCTGCTATGACTTTTGCTTCATCCCCGTACTCTTGTAAAAGTAAGATGGCTTCTTCAGCGGATGATGCCGGTTTATAATCAAACTTTGCAGGGATCATGATCCTTCTCCAATTTCCACTGGTATCCCATCTGGATGTTCGGCTGCCCATTGCACAGAACGGACAATCATCTCATATCCAGTGCATCGGCAGAGATTTCCTTCTAGGTGGCTTCTGATTTGTTCTTCCGTCGGGTTTTCTATCTCATTGAGTAGCGCAGTTCCAGCCATAAGCATTCCGGGCGTACAGTACCCGCACTGCAAGCCGTGCTCTTGACGAAATCCTTCTTGGATAGGCGTAAATGGCCCGTCAGGTGGGGCAAGCCCTTCAACGGTCGTGATGTCATGACCGGATGCTTGGACTGCCAGTACGGTGCATGACTTGACTGCTTCCCCATCAAGAAGAACCGTACACGCTCCGCAGTTTGATGTGTCGCAACCAACATGGGTTCCGGTCAACCGGCAATCATCGCGTATGAAATGCACAAGTAATGTTCGAGGGTCAATTTCTTGTTCCATGGTCTGGCCATTGACATTGACTGAAATAGGGAAAGTCATGTGACACCTCCTTGAAGTATTCTCCAAATTTTTTGTGGGTTCGCTGGCATATCGACATGGGTGACACCGAGGTGGTGGAGGCCATCTACAACCGCGTTAATAACTGCTGGTGGTGCACCTACCGATCCTGACTCGCCAATTCCTTTCGCCCCAAGAGTATTGTTTGGGGTGGGGGTATTCGTACGGCCTGAAGTGAAGTTAGGTAACTCGGGCGCAGCTGGTATCAAATAATCCATGAACGTTGCTGTTGTGGGTTGGCCGTTTTCGTCATAACGCACCTCTTCATACAAAGCTTGTGCTATTCCTTGAGCCACCCCTCCATGAACTTGCCCTTCAGCAAGCATGGGGCTAATGACCGTGCCACAGTCGTCAACGAGGTACATGTCACGCACCCGAGTATCTCCTGTTTCCTTATCGATTTCTACTACACATGCGTATGCTCCGGAGGGGAAGCTGAAATTGGGAACTTGCTGGAGCACGGTGTTGTCCAGTGAACCAGGTTCCATGTCCTCTGGGATTTCTAATGGTCGAAAACTTGCCCAAGCGACTTCACCCCAACTGACATTTTGGGCTGGAGTTCCCTTAACCGAGAAGTTTCCATTCGCAACTTCTATGTCATCAGGGTTTGCTTCGAGCAGGTGTGCTGCTATTCGTTTCGCCCGATCCGCTATTCTCACGGAAGCTGTTTTTACTCCTTCGCCACCTACAGCAACAGACCGTGAGCCTAAAGTACCTATTCCTTGGGGGATCGTTGCAGTATCTCCATGGCGAACAGATATTTTATCAAAGTCAATGCCAAGGTAATCGGCTGCAATTTGAGCGAAGGTCGTAACCGTCCCCTGCCCATGGGGAGAGGCTCCGGTATACACGATCGCTGATCCATCTGGTTGTATTCGGATCTGAACTGACTCCCATGAACCAAGATGTCCAAAGCCTTCGAGCGAACCTGGGGGGCCAAATCCAGCTATTTCAAGCCAGCTAGCAAACCCGACTCCAAGAAGTGGTTTCGCAGGATCTGCTAGATTCTCTTGTTGTTCGGCCCTAATGGCATCGTTATCCATGATGTTAAGGAGTTCGTCAAGAGCACCAGCGAAGTTTCCACTGTCATAGACAGCGATCTCAGAGTGAGTTGCATAAGGAAAACTTTCCGGCGGAATAAAGTTTTTTCGACGGACAACTAATGGGTCAATCTCCAAGTCGTAGGCGATAAGGTCAATAGCTCGCTCGATAAGGTAACTCGCTTCAGGGCGTCCTGCACCACGATATGCGGCAACAGGGGTTGTATTTGTGACAATATTTTTCCATGCGACTGAAACATTTGGAATCACATAGCAACCTGCTGCCATCGTCGTGGTTAATGCAGGTAGGCCCATTCCAGTAGGGTCCGGATAGCCACCGCAGTCCTGATAGACCAAGACTCGAAGAGCGAGAATTTGGCCATCAGCGTCATAAGCGATATCGACATCTTGTTCTTGGGCCCGGCCATGGTACATCTGTGTCATGCATTCACTTCGAGTTTGTGTGTACTTAACTGGTCGTCCGAGGAGTTTTGACAAGATCGGGGCAACAAAGAGATCGGGAGTCCAATTGACTTTTGCTCCGAAGCCACCTCCTACATCTGGTGTAATTACTCGACATTGATCCTGAGCTATGCCGAGCCATCCACTAACCGTGTTTCGAAGATGGTGGGGAGCTTGGAAACTTGCCCAGAGTGTTAGGCCTGATGGACCGTGATCGGCTAGGCACGCGTGCGTTTCCATTGGTGCGGGAGCGCACCGATTATTTACTATGTGCACTGAACTTGTGTGAGGTGCATCGTCGAATACCGATTGGAAGTCGTCAGGAGTTGGCATCTCGAATACTGTGTTTGATCCTACTTCCTCGAACAGAAGAGAGGCTTCGGGTTGCAACGCATCGTTAATATTCGTTACCACTGGCAGAGGTTCGTAGTCAACAAATACCAGTTCTGCTGCATCGGCTGCAACGTACCGATCTTCAGCAACAACGACTGCTACTGCTTCACCGACAAATCGGACTTTCCCCATTGCTAGTGGCGGCCGTTGTAACCCCGGAACACCTGGAAGGGCGGCTAGGTTGAGATCTTGAGCTGTCCACACACCAATCACTCCGTCACATTCCAACGCTGCGGTGCTATCAATACTTTTTATCGTTGCGTGTGCTTCTATGCTTCGCACAAAGGCCATGTGAGCTGTCCCTGCAAGTTGGACATCATCGACGAACTGGCCCCGCCCGGTAATTAGATTTGGATCTTCTTTACGAATAACCCGTGCACCTACAAGTGACATATAACCTCCCCGGCTATGTGATACATGAGATTAGCCGGAGACTGAGTAGATAATCCAATACGGCGTAGACAATTCGGCTCTGGGAAAAATTCAGCGTAGAATCTTGCTGTGACTCCAGCAATACTCGCTCTCGAAGAAGCCCAACTGTCTTTTCGGAAGATTGAGTACGAATATAGTTCCCAACGGGCGGCATACGGGGAGGAAGCTGCTGCAGAGTTGGGGGTAAACCCTTCGCAGGTCTTTAAGACTCTTCTCGCTGAGTTGCACGATGGAGAAGTCGTTGTCAGTATCGTTCCAGTGGTTTCTTTATTAGATTTAAAAGCATTGGCAAAAGTAACAGGTTCAAAAAAAGCCATAATGGCTGAAACTTCAGTCGCTGAAAGGCGAACAGGGTATGTTGTCGGTGGCATTTCTCCTTTCGGACAAGCTCGCCCGCACAGAACATTTGTGGATATTTCCGCCTGCAATTTTGAAGAAATATATGTTAGTGGTGGAAAGCGTGGGCTTGAAGTAGTTGTTTCTCCTAATAGTTTTGAACATGTTCTAGGAGCAACATACGCTCCGTTAACTGGAAGGATCATATGAGTACTCCTGAACCATTTCCTCACCTTTCGAGTGAAGAGTTCCGCAAATACGGTTACCAGCTGGTCGATTGGCTAGCAGAGTATTTTTCTGGAATCGATGAGATGAAGGTTATACCTGATGTAGAACCTGGCGAGATCCGCTCGATGCTTCCTGAGCAAGCGCCAGAAACAGCGGAAGACATGGAAGACATCATTGCTGACCTTGACCGAGTAGTAATGCCGGGCATGGCACATTGGCAGCATCCAGGGTGGTTTGCTTTTTTTCCTTCAGGTGTATCTCCGGTTTCCGTTCTTGGAGAATTCGTCGCTGCTGGTCTAGCAACTCAGGGCATGATGTGGTCAACGGCACCTGCAGCGACAGAAATCGAGAATACTGTACTTGACTGGCTTGTTGAACTTCTAGGCCTACCTTCTTCATGGAGGTTAGATACGGGTCCTGGTGGTGGGGTTCTACAAATGAGCGCTTCAGATTCAACGCATCTTTCGCTGGCTGTTGCCCGTTACCATAGCTCTGAAGCGGGCCATCCTACTGATTCATTGGTAGCTTATGGGTCTTCTCAGGCGCACTCTTCGATTGAGAAAGGTGCACGCATTGCAGGTTTCCGACATATCCGCTCTGTTCCTGTAGATACTTTTTTTTCCTTAGATGTTGATGCTCTTCAACAGCAGATTGATTTAGATTTAGCAGAAGGTTTAATACCAACGTGGGTATGTTCAGCGGTGGGAACTACGAGTACCACAGCGATGGACCCAATCCGTCCAATCGCCGCAATTGCAAAGAAATACGGTATGTGGCATCACGCTGATGCTGCGTATGCGGGTAGCGCCATGATCTGCCCTGAATTCCGCGAACTTCAGGATGGAGTTGAGCTTGTAGACAGTTATACGTTCAATCCGCACAAGTGGTTATTAACGAATTTTGACTGTTCGGTTTTTTGGGTTGCTGATCGTTCCAAGCTCATTAATGCTCTTAGTATTCTGCCGGCTTATCTGAAGAACGAATCGTCGGAAAACCCATCTGCTGTAGATTATCGGGATTGGCATGTACCACTTGGCCGTCGGTTTCGAGCCTTGAAGTTGTGGTTTGTACTGCGTTCGTATGGGGCGGAGAATCTGCGTTCTTTCGTGAGATCTCATGTGGATTGGGCGAAAGATCTCGAAGGGCGGTTAATGACCGATCCCCGGTTCGAGATCGTAGCACCGCGAACTCTTGCGCTAGTCTGTTTTCGCCATGTTGGCGGTAATGAAGCTACGAAACAGCTTGCAAAGGCGGTGAATGCAAGCGGAACTTCCTATCTGACACCTTCAGTGATTGAAGGAACTGATTTTATTCGTGTCTCCATCGGGTCGACATGGACCGAGCGTCGCCATATTGAAGCTTTGTGGGACCTGTTTGATGAAAATGCCGTTGCGGTATAAGAACCTGTTCATGCTAGTTTCTGGACTTTGATTATGGAAGGAGAGGATCGGCGTACGGCGATAGTCACTGGTGCAAGTAGGGGAATTGGTAAGGCATCTGCGATAGCTCTCGCTGCAGCGGGGTATGACGTTGCGATCACTGCTAGGACCCGTTGGAAGAACGACCGTGCAATGGAACCATCGGGAACGGTTGCGGAGAGGCTGCCGGGTTCGCTTGAGGAAACTGCTGATATTATCAGTTCGCATGGGGTGAACGCTTACCCCATTTACATGGATCTTTTAGAACAAGAACGACTAATCCCAGCAGCTGAAGAAGCGATCAGTAAGTTAGGTCACGTTGACGTGCTTGTAAACAATGCCGTGTATAGCGGGCCAGGTAATTACAGCCGTTTTCTTGATGGTGACCTTGAGGATGTCTCTAACCGCATTTTTGGTAACATAACCGCCCAGTTATTCTTTATGCAACCTGTCCTTTCCACAATGGTGGAGCAAGGGTCAGGGACAATGCTATTCATGTCTTCTGCTGCTGCTTACAGTCCACCGTTCGCTATGCCCGGAGAAGGTGGTTGGGGCCTAGCGTATACGGTTTCTAAGGGAGGATTCCACCGTCTCGCCATTCAATTAGCATACGAATATGGGCAAGATGGTATTACGGCGTTGAATCTCCAGCCAGGCTTTGTCGCTACGGAACGAGTTAAACTAGTTCAGGGGCCGGTTGCTAATATCGCTGCCGCCGGTGTAGAACCTTCAATTATCGGTGCTGTGGTTGCCCATGTTGCTAGAAACGCTAAGGAGTTCTCAGCAGGTTCAATGATTCAACTCCAAGACATCGCTTCCGAACTGGGGTTACTCCCGGATAGTTCTACCTGCTAAAGAGTTACAAATTGGGCATAACTCTCTACAGTCTCAAGGAATTTAACTCGGGATGCAGTAAAGTCGCGGCCGATATCGCTAAGCATGGCAGGAACATGCGTCACTCCAAGTTCGGAGAGTTGGGTAAGGCGTTCCAAATATGTTTCAGGGTCCCAGTTTTTCGCACCGTAACGCCCTGCATCCCACGGTTCAATAGCGATACTGGGCTTCCCGCTTCGCCCATGCCTATCCCACATCTCTAGCAGTACGTTGATCTTCCTTGCCAGAGAATCTAAATTAGTAATAGGGCTAGTTTGAACAAATTTGTCGATGCCTTTCGGCGTAGCCATGGGAATCCACCCTTCACCAAATAGTGCTACGCGTTCAAGAGCATTTTTTGAATTACCTCCTACCCACACCGGTGGAGAAAGTGAATCAGATCGTTGTATCGGCTGGGGCAGAGACACAATATCTTCTGCATAGTAGTTTTTCCCTGTAGCGGTTATGGGCTCCCCCGTCCATGCTTGGCGCATGACTTCAAGATGTTGATTAAGAATGTCACCGCGTTCATCAAACGTGACCCCAGTAGCTGCGAATTCTCCTTTCAGATATCCAGCACCGACTCCAAGTATCAACCGCCCTTCTGACAAGTTGTCAAGAGTGGCCACTGCTTTTGCTGCTAATAGCGGATTCCTGTAAGCGACAATGTATAAGTTCGTCAAAACCCTCAATCGTGAAGTGACGGTAGCTGCCGCTGCCAACGTCACCATGGGATCGAGAGTGTGATGTCCACCTGCCTTCAGAAACGAAGCAGGAGGTGCGGGATGATCTGTGACGAATATTCCGAAATAGCCGAGATTCTCTGCTGCTATAGCCATCTCTTTGATCGCCGAAGCCGTTCCGAACTGCTCTACGGATTCAACATGGTCAGTTGGTAAACCTAGGATGTACTTCATTTTGACCTCTTAGCGTTCGGGGAGCATTAGGTTCGGTCCCAACCTGTGAGAAAGTCATCAAGAGGCACACCAAAGGTACGGAGTGCCATAGATACGAGCGTGTACTGTCCGATTGCAAAAACAAGATCCATCATCTGCTGGTCATTCCAGTGTGATGTTAGTGCGACCCATGTAGCATCGCTGATTTTTTTATCGTGGTAGAGCTCATCCGTTGCAAGAAGGATAAGCCTGTCAAGCTCGCTCCATTCTGCTTCCGGGCCTTCCTTGATACGTTGAATCTCACCTCCGGTTAGCCCGGCTGCGGTTCCGATCACTTCATGCTGGGCCCATTCGTATTCAGACTGGCATAGCCACCCTGTTCGAAGTATCGCGATTTCTCTTTCGCGCGCGGGAATTGTGGATTTAAACAAGACATGATTGGAAAATACAAGCCATCGTTTTGCGAGATCAGGGTGATGTGCCAAAGTAAGGAAAATATTCCATGGCCTCCCAGCATCGAGGATAGGTTGAAGAACTTTTTGCTCTTCATCTTTGAGATTATCAACGTTTAGTGGAGGAATTCTCGGTGTCGTCATCAGTTGTTTCTTTCTGCTTTTGGTCGTAGGAGAAATGCTACAAGTGCGAGGAAACCGACCCCTATTCCAAGGAGAATCCACGTGTTGCTAGTTCCTTTTGGGGCGAGGAGTTCAAATGCGTATCCACCGTCATTGAGGTCCCCATCGTAAGAGGTGACATGATATCGAATCACGTATTGTCCTGGTTCTGGCAAGGTAGGTATCTCGGCACGTATAACATATTCAGAGACGAAAATGGTCTCTCCTATGGATATATCTACACCATCTCGTATCGTAGCTAAATTGATTTTTGCGTTTCCATCGTTAAAGAGTTCGCTAGAGAACGTCAATTCTATTTCGGAAAGCTGCGAGGTAGATTTTCCTGCTTCAGGCGAAGACCCCATTAACGACGTATGTGCATGTAGTTGCTGAACTCCAATTCCCAGTATCAGCAAACAAGAGAAGCACAGAAACAGTATCTTTTTTTTCACGTGTTTCTCCATCCTTTGATTCAACCATACGTTGGCTGATAGAAAGACGATAGTTAGAAGCTGCAATATGCAGACTCATATGAGAATAAACTTTATAATTGAGACTGATAGAGAGAGGGATTAATCTCCTATAGTAAATTTTTATATAACTATCGAATGGGAAGACCCTCATGGAGTATGTAATCAATCTCATGGATGTCGATGCGAATCCAAGTGAATGGGCCCGTCAACGTGAAGATGAAGGTTGGCATGTTCTATCTGTTGCTGATCATCTTTACACAGGGACACGACCGTTTCCTCATGTTTGGGTGGCTATTAGTAGCATTGCTACCTCTACTTCCCATGTGAAAATCACGACATCTTTTGTCAATAATCTTCTTCGGTCTCCGGTTGAAGTAGCACAGGCCGCCCTTCTTCTTCAAAAGGTAAGCAATGGACGTTTCGAGCTGGGTTTAGGAGCTGGATGGGCGAAGGATGAGATCGTTGATTCAGGTATGGACTATCCGCTACCGCGAGACCGTGCTGGAGGTTTCATCGAAGCGATTCAGATTATTCGGTCTTTAATTACTGATGGCACGTGTGACTTCCACGGTGATTATTACCAGGTAAGTGTTCCGAAGCTCGGACCGGTCTCAGATTTACCACCGCTTCTAGTGGGTTCTGTCGGAGGGCCAAGAACAGTGCGTGAAGTCACACCGCACCTTGACCGTGTCGAAATTAAAGCCTCAAGCGCTTCTACGCGTGGAGGGAATCTCGACCTTTCAGTTATGGCAGAAATCCCCGAAGAGCATCTTCTTTCCATGATTGAAAGAGTTCGAGAAATCCGTCCTGATATCGAGATTGGGATGTTTGTGCTCTGCAATGCGGGAACAGATGAGTTTACAAAAAACCTCGCAGCAAATATGGGAGACCGTCTATTTGGCCGCTTTTTTGGAAGTCCAGAAAAAGTTGCTGATGGGCTAGGTTGGCTTGCAGAACAGGGAATTTCACGCGCCCAGTTAAGTCCGTTCGATGATGCTAGCTTTAACCGCCTAGCCCCTCACTTACTGTAATTGCGACATGTCAATACCGCAGCCGATGAAGGTTAGGAGAATTTCTTCAAAAACTTCGGACGATGCGTCGCCTTCAAGC
The DNA here is from genome assembly GCA_022425805.1 of Acidimicrobiales bacterium. Taxonomy (GTDB): domain Bacteria; phylum Actinomycetota; class Acidimicrobiia; order Acidimicrobiales; family UBA8592; genus UBA8592. The sequence goes on along the minus strand of JAKMEQ010000020.1, from coordinate 1,091 downwards.
GCTCCAGAAGCAAAGGCATCTATTAGGGTGTCAGCCAAAGCATCAACCACACATTCAGCTTGAGCTTGATCAAGACCGAGATCATCCTGAATGAAACTAACCAATATTTGTGGACATGCTTTTAAGATTTCTGCAAAGAACTCTGGCCCGAATGCTTCATCAGTATCATCCCCTGCAAAACTTGACTCGATAAAACTGAACCATTGCTCACGGCCAAGTTCATCTGCTATGCATTCTGCGTCTTCCATTCTCAAAGGTGGGCCGTCATCACCTTCACTTGAACCTTCCACAATCAAGGCAGCTAATCCAGTAGTTCCGATGCAGTCAAGTATGGCATTTATAAAAGCATCCTGAAGTTCTAGTGGTGGTTCATCTAGAGAGCTTTCAGGTGATGTTTCGCTGTATCCAAGCTCGATGAGTTTATCAAGTCCGACTTCGCTTACGGCAGTTTCAGAGATGCACGTTGCCTCATCTGGGAATGGGAATTCTAAATCAGTTAGCAACTCTGCTGAGAGTACATCAGCTATTGCCTGCTCCCCGGCGCTAAGTTCTCCTGTGTCGGCTTGATCAGACTCAGTTACTGAACTTGAGGTTGAAGTGGAGGAGGAATCATTCGCTGTCTCTACTGGTGCAGCTTCATCACTTCCTCCACACGCTGCTAGAATCACACATACTGGTACAAGTAAACAGAATATCTTTTTCATAATCCCTCCAAGAGATAGATGATACCAACGTTTCGAACTACCGATGATCTTCTAGACTGCGGAAGCACTTTCTCTTCAACCAACAGTCAATTTACCAAAGATGTGGGTAAAAGTTGAGATAGTTTCAAACCGCTTTCTGAGTCAAGAATACTTAGACCAAAATTAGCAAAATCTAATGGGTGGAACAGTGAAAAGATTCCATAGGACTGCTTACAGATTTGGTAAAACTTTTTTTTCTATAAGGTGCAGTGATTGCCAAGCGAGTTCGTCTGGCTATCCGCCGGATAGAGGCTGATGTGATAGCCGAGTTTGGCGGTCAATGAGCAGAATAGCTTCTTCGGGAGTAACGACCGGATATGGACCATTCTCTTCACGGAGATCCTTGAT
>JAKMEQ010000086.1 GCA_022425805.1 Acidimicrobiales bacterium | reverse complement strand
GAAGAAGAAAGTGCTCCGGAGCCTGTCTCTGGCGGCACATTACGTTGGGGACTTGAAGCTGACGTAGATGGCATCAACCCTACGGCATCTGCGCTTTCAGCACCCGGCTTAACCATGTCTCAAGCGGTCTTTGATTCGCTAGTCGTCTACACCAAAGATGGCGACTGGGCATGCTACCTCTGCGAAACCTTTACTTCTAGCGATGACCTACGCACGTGGACTATGAAGCTCCGGTCAGGAGTGACGTTCCATGATGGAACTCCATTGAATGCGGAAGCGATCAGAGTTAACTTTGAAGCCCAAAGATCTGACCCGCTAGTCGGGTTAGCGGTCAAACCGTTCTTCCCCAAAGAGGATGCCACCACAATTATTGATGATCTCACGATTGCGTTCAATCTCTCTGACCCTGACGCTTGGTTCCCAACATCTCTTACGGGACAGCTTGGGTATGTTGCTTCACCAACCTGGCTTGCTGCAGCGAAGGACGATCCCACCCTGGATCAAAAACCTGTAGGTACCGGTCCGTTTGCGTTTGATTCTCGAAGTGAAGATTCTGTTACCAAATTCGTACGAAACGAAAACTGGTGGAACGGTGCGGCTTATTTGGATGCTATTGAATTCCTTCCTATTACAGACCCTGCTGTTCGAACAGCTTTGCTCCTAGAGGGAGAACTCGGTGGCCTAGCGACCACTAATATCGAATCCATAATACAAATGGTTGAAGATGGTGGGGTCCAAAATTTCATTGACGATAATGGTGAGGAATCCTTTGTTATGCTCAATACCGCAAGTGCACCGTTCGACGATCTTCGTGCCCGTCAGGCATTGACACATGCTACGCCAGTGGATAACTACAACCTCTTGATCAATCTGGGCGAAGCACGTGTAGCTAATCAAATCTTCACACCAGATAGCCCGTACTACAATCCGGATATCGTCCAGTTGTCGGACAAACCAGCCCTTGCTGGGCCACTCGTCGAATCCTATTGTGCGGATAATCCGGATAATTGCTCTAACGGAAATATCGACATGGAACTCCAGTTCTCTGGCCCTTCCGTTATCCAAACACGGATTTCAGAACTTCTTGTTGAAGGGTGGGAACCTTTCTTTAACGTAACTATCCAAGAACTTCCTCAGGATCAACACATCCAACAAACCGCATTCGGACTTTACAATGCTCTTACTTGGAGACAGTTTGGCGCAGTTGAAATGACACGTGACAAAGTCTGGCTCCTCTGTAGGACAGTTGGTGGGATTTCCCTCAACTGGCCAAGGTACTGCGACGAGGAACGCGACCAGCTCATCTTCACTGCAGAACAAACCACCGATGAAAGTGTCCGTATAGCAGCATTGAAAGAACTCTCAGTCATGATCAATGAGGCTTACACTTACATTTTCTTCAACCACACTATGTGGGATATGGCTCTCGCTAAGAACGTCCATGGTTTATGTGACAAGGTGAGCCCCAGCGGCTTTGGAAGTATGAAATGCATCGTTAATGGTCGAAGCTGGTTTGACACCGTATGGATTTCCGAATAACGGGTTAATTTGATTTTGAACTCTGCGTGCCCGTTTTGGGCACGCAGAGTTCTTTATTTCCTCGCGAGTTTTAGATCTGGGTTTGTTATTATCGGGGACACACAGAACGGAGTTGCACCTTGCGAAGAGCTATCAAACGTCTTTTAGGTTTAGGGCTACTTCTAACGGTTATCTCCATGGTTACTTTTGCCGCCATGAATATTCTTGGTGATCCTCTTTTCAATATTCTCGGACCTATCGCTGGAGACGTAGATAACCCCGAAAGCGTAAAAATTATAGAGGAAGCAAAAGAACAGTACTATCTGGACAAATCATTGCCTGAACGCTACGCCCGTTGGGCAGGCGACTTCGTGACTGGTGATTTCGGTGTCCGATTTAGCGCAACTGGACAACCTCCCGTAACCGACCTTATAAAGGAACGTTTCCCTCGAACGCTGCAACTAATGATCATGGCGCAACTTATCGCTGTTGGGCTTGCAATCCCATGGGCTGTTACTGCTGCGTCGCGCGCTAACTCAAAAACTGATAAGACATCAACCGTTACTGCTTTTGCTTTTGTATCACTTCCAAATTTCGCTCTTGCCGTAATCCTTTTTTACGTGTTCTCAATTCGACTGGACTGGTTGCCTGACGTGTATACGGCTACCGACCCATTTTGGGGATTCACCCATAACCATCGACTTATACAAAATCTCCTACCGGCATTGACTTTAGGACTTGGTGGAGCAGCTGCATATCAACGTCTTCTCCGCACGGACCTGATTACGACACTTCAGGAAGACTTTATCCTTATGGCTCGATCAAAAGGCGTGTCGCGAAGAAAGGTCCTGTACAAGCACGCTCTCCGGCCATCTTTGTTCTCATTAATTACAGTGCTAGCAATCAATATCAGTTACATGATCGGCGGGGCATTAGTTGTTGAAACTTTCTTCCGTATACCGGGTCTAGGAACTGCAGTTGTTGAGGCGGTATTAAGAGAGGACTTCCCTGTAGTTCTCGCAATTGTCATGATTGTTGCTACGGCCTTCATGGTCTTCAATTACCTCGCTGATCTTCTCTACGGGGTAATTGACCCAAGAGTTCGCACTAACGAAAAAGAGAGCACGCCTATATTCCGATCCCTCTGGAAATCACAGACAAACCTTGAAGCGGAAGAAAAAATTAATGATGAAACCGTAGAGGTATCATCATGACAACGCATGAAGAAGAAATTGACTATGCCCCTCTTCTGGGTTCCGACGATGCCTTAGCTATTGGGCTGGCACCAAAAAAGAAACTCGGGCTTGGCTTTTGGATATCAGCATTTTGGGTTGTCCTGATTACCCTTCTTGCAGTCCTTGCACCAATTCTCCCCATTAAAGACCCCAGTGAAAATTACGTCGTTACCGAAAAAGCTGAAAATCTTCGCGGAGATCTCGTTGAAAAACCCGTTCAGCCTCCTTATTCACTTAGCGGAAAACATTTACTCGGAACTGATAAGGATGCGCGTGACATGCTTAGCAGAACTATCTTTGGCGCCCGTATATCTTTGGCAGTAGGGTTCATAACCGCCATATTGGGGTTAGCTATTGGAGGGGCGCTTGGGATGCTTGCCGGATACTTCAAAGGCTGGCTGGATAAAATAATTAGCGCTTTTTTCCTAGTCAGCCTTTCATTTCCGGGACTGATACTCGCGATTCTAGTAGTCTCACTACTCGACCGCTCCCTTTGGACAATTTCCATCACAATCGGCATGTTGGCGATAGCTCCGGTAGGGCGGCTCGCCCGCGCTCAAACAATTACGTTCGCTGAAAGAGAATTTGTAATTGCCGCAGAGACACTCGGAGCGAAGCGTTCTCGTATAATTCTTCGAGAAATGCTCCCTAACGTTCTTATCCCTATGGCTACTCTTTCCATGCTCGTGGTAGCTATTGCTATTGTCGCAGAAGGAGCTCTGGCTTTCCTAGGGTTATCAGTTCAGCAAACAGCGACGTGGGGAAAGTTGATCCTGACCGGGTCGGACATGAATTCATTAGAAAACGCGCCTTGGATTGCCTTTGGGCCGATTATCTTCCTTTTTTTCACTGTTGCAGCGCTCAACTACATGAGTGACCGGCTGCGCGACTATTTTGATGTTAGAGAGATTTATGACTTATCCGACTGACGAAGAACACCCACTTCTAGTCCTTGAAGACTACCGAATTGGGTTTAACACAGAACGTGGACTAGCGAAAGCAGTAGATGGAGTTTCTCTTACCCTTAAGCGCGGGCAGACTCTGGGTATAGTCGGCGAGTCTGGATCAGGAAAAACTGTTCTTAATCGCGGAGTCATAGGATTACTCGCCGCTAGGAATACGGTTGAGAGCGGGTCGGCAAAGTTCGAGGGAGAAGAACTCGTCGGAGAGAATCGGCAAGCCTTCTGGGGGACTAAAATGGCCATGATCTTTCAAGACCCCATGACCTCCCTTAATCCTGTCATGAAAGTTGGCAATCAGGTGATGGAACCTCTGAGACAGCACCAAAAACTCTCCAAATCTGAAGCAAAAAAGCGTGTTGCGGATATTTTCACTCTGGTTGGCATCCCCGAACCAATTAAACGACTTGATCAGTACCCCCATGAACTCTCTGGAGGAATGCGGCAACGTGTCATGATCTCAATTGCTCTAGCTATTGAACCTGACCTTCTCATTGCCGACGAACCGACCACTTCACTGGATGTGACCGTACAAAAATACATTCTGGATCTTCTCACCCGTGTCCAGAAAGAACAGGGAATGTCCATGGTCCTGATCACCCATGACCTTGGTGTCGCTCGTGGACGCGCTGACGAAATACTCGTGATGTACGGAGGGCGAGTAATGGAGCATGCACCTACTGAAGATCTTTTCGAGAAAATGTCTCATCCTTATACATCTGCATTGTTTTCCTCTATCCCCCACCTGCACCACAAGAAACACACTCGACTTACCCCTATCCCAGGCACTCCTCCAGACATTGTTGAGCCACCCACCGGTTGTAGGTTCGCCCCGCGTTGTACATACGCCCAAGAAATATGTTTATTGGAAAGTCCTCCCATGACACAGGAAGGCAACCACCGATACGCGTGCTTCTTCCCTATAGGGATCCAACAAGGACAGGAAGCGCTAACAACAAACCAGCAACGTGGTCACACCGCTTCTGGTCTACAAATCCAAAAAAAAGCTGAGGCAATCTGATGGCAGGTTCAGGAACCGCCCATCTCCGAAAGGATGACCCAAATATCCTTCTTTCTGTTCAAAATCTTGTTGTTGAATTCCCTGTTGGCCTGAGGAAGAAAGTTCATGCTGTCACCAACTTGAGTTTTGATATAGCCGAAGGCGAAACTCTGGGCATCGTCGGTGAGTCCGGTTGTGGGAAATCAACCACCGCTAGAGCAGTAATTCAATTACCCAAGCCAACCTCAGGAGTCGTTGAATTCGAACAAAAAGACCTGACCAATCTCAAAGGCGAAAGTTTACGAAATATCCGTCCAGATATTCAAATGATTTTTCAGGACCCCATCAGCTCTCTAAACCCACGCAGATCTGTTTTTAATATCGTTAGTGAAGGCGTCAACATTTGGAATGAAACTAACGATGACTCAAGCGAAGATCGTGTCATTGAAATCATTAAGGACGTAGGGCTGGATGTTCAAGAGGCATTGGTGAAACGCCCTCATGAATACTCCGGAGGGCAATGTCAACGTATTTCTATTGCCCGTGCGCTTGTCCTTGACCCTAAGATCATTATTTGCGATGAGCCTGTCTCTGCTCTGGACGTATCCGTACAAGCGCGTATTTTAAACATGCTTGAAGATATGAAAGAGCGTTATGGACTAACCCTATTATTTATTAGCCACGACCTGTCTGTAGTAAAAAATGTCAGTGATAGGGTTGCCGTGATGTATCTTGGAAAACTCTGCGAAATAGGGGACGGAGACCTACTCTACGAAGAACCTGCGCATCCTTATACTCGACTGTTGCTCGCAGCTATACCTGACCCCAACAATAAACATAGTGGAAATCAGGACATCCTTGAAGGCGAACTCCCCTCTCCTATAAATCCGCCAAGCGGATGCAGGTTCAGAACGCGATGTCCAAGAGCCACCGAAAAATGCACAGTCGAAGAGCCAGAATTTCAACAAATAGGAAACAGTGACCATTGGGTAGCCTGCCATTTCCCACATATAGACGGCGACAACAAACAAGATGAAATTATCTGGCCACCACAAGAAGCCATCGAAGGATCAGAGTAGCGACCTAACGAGATGTTACAAGAGCCTAGACAATTGATCTATCGTGTGTACTTTTTCATCACCTGAGCCAAAAACCGTTGCAACGACTTGTGAAGCGCCAGCATCAACATAACCTTGCAGGCCTTCCGAGACTTGTTCGAAAGACCCAACCAAAGCTATATCCCAAGAATTCTCCAATCCTTCACGATCAAGCATCGCTCGGTAAGATGGCAACTGGCCATAAAAACCAAAATCCTGAGCAGCTCTCTCACGGGCAGCTTTAGTGTCATTAGTGATACACACGGGAACAGCGGTAACGACTTGTGGAGGTGGACGATCCGCAGTTTCTGCAGCAGCGTTAATTGTTGGACAGACATGGCCTCGAATCGTTTCTACACCTGTCATCCAGGTAGCAGTCCCATCAGCAATTTTCCCGACCAGCTTTAACATTTGTGGCCCAAGTGCGGCAACCAGGACCGGCGGTGCCTCCGCTGATACACCAATTCCTCCTCGGCTTGTTATTTGTTTTCCAGAGTGAGAAATACTTCCCTCATGAAGTAATGCCATTAGAATAGTCAGATAGTCGCTCATGTGACCGATGGGGGCGTCAAATGAAATACCCCACATGCCCTCTACAACCGGTTTGTGCGAAAGTCCTATCCCCAAATCTAATCGCCCTTCTGCAATCTGATTCACGGTGAGAGCTTGCTGAGCAAGCATCATTGGATGACGCGGATACGTTGGGACCACAGACGTACCCAACCGAATTCTGGGGACCTTTGATGCGATAACTGCCAGAGCTGTTAATGCATCCAGGTCAAAGATCTGCGGGACCCAAAAAGATCGGAATCCACTCTTTTCTGCGATTTCAACTTGGGATTGCAAGTCTTGAACTGTGTTAGCTGACCCAAAGATACCTAATTTCATTTATGTTCCTCCTCTAAACCGTGTCTCCTTGTATAGGTTACATTTATTCGATTTACATACACCTCGGCAACAACCATTTGGACAAGATAACCTGAGATAGAGTCGAGAGATGACTTTGCTGCACCCCGCCGTAACATTGGATAGAAGAGAAGGACCTGTTTAAACCGTGACTGAAGAAAAATCTCCAAACGAAAAACTCAAGGCCGCATGGAGTGAACAGTATAACTCTGCAAATTTACGTGACGTCCCATTTGAAACTATGTCAGGAGTCCCAGTCGATCCCGTTTACGGAGATGGCCCCTACCCTGGACAGTACCCATACACTCGAGGTATATACCCATCGATGTATCGGTCTCGGCTTTGGACAATGCGTATGTTTGCCGGTTTCGGAACCGCAGAAGATACGAATCTGCGTTTTAAAGAGCTGCTCAGAAATGGTGGGACTGGTTTGTCTACAGCATTCGATATGCCAACGCTTATGGGTAGAGACTCTGACAGCGAATGGGCTTTAGGGGAAGTTGGACGAGCAGGTGTAGCGATAGACACCCTTGCAGACATGGAAGACCTTTTTGCTGGCATTGACCTTGCAAAAGTTTCTACATCAATGACTATCAATGGTCCGGCCGCAACCTTACTTGCCATGTACGTAGCTGTTGCTGAAAAAGATGGCGTTAGCGCTTCTCAACTTGCTGGAACTATCCAAAATGACATCCTCAAAGAATACCAAGCTCAAAAAGAATACATATACCCCCCGCGCCCTTCGATGAGAATAATCACCGACATGGTGAAATACACGACAGCTGAAATGCCAAAATGGCACCCAGTCTCTATTTCTGGTTATCACATCCGCGAGGCAGGCAGCACTGCAGCCCAAGAGCTGGCTTTCACCTTGGCGAATGGATTTGCATATGTCGAAGCAGCGATAGCCGCTGGGCAAAATGTGGACGAGTTCGGAAGACGCCTCAGTTTCTTCTTTAATAGCCACAGCGACTTTTTTGAGGAGATAGGTAAGTTTCGTGCTGCCCGCCGTATCTGGGCCCGTTGGATGAAAGAACGATATGGTGCATCAGATGAACGAGCAATGCTATGTCGTTTCCATACCCAGACTGCAGGAGTTTCATTAACCGCCCAACAACCCGAGATCAATATTGCTCGCGTTGGCATTCAAGCGCTCGCTGCAGCTCTTGGCGGAACCCAATCGCTACATACTGATAGTTTCGATGAGGCGTTAGCACTCCCGACAGAAGACGCTGCTCGTATCGCTTTGCGAACTCAACAAATCGTCGCTCACGAAACGGGAGCTACCAATGTCGCCGACCCTCTCGGCGGTGCCCCTTATGTCGAGTGGATGACCGACGAGATGGAAAGGCAAGCCGAAGAAATCTTCAGTCACCTTGAGGACTTAGGAAATGGCAGCATACTCGAAGGGACATATGAAGGAATCGAAAATGGGTATTTCGTTGGTGAAATAGCTGATGCTGCCTACCGATTTGAACGCGAAGTAAACGCTGGTCAAAGAATTATCGTTGGTGTGAACGAATTCACTGAAGGAGACGACCCCGACGGCCGTAATCTTCTGAGAATCTCAGCCGAAACAGAGGATTACCAACTAAAAAGGCTCCAAGACATCAAATTACGCCGCAACCAGAAAGATGTTGATCTCTCACTCAAAGAAATAACCGAAGTCGCTTCAGACCCGGCTAGAAACCTTATGCCAGCAATCATCGACGCCGTAAAGGTTTATGCTACAGAAGAAGAAATCTCAGACTCAATGACAAAAGAATTTGGAACTTACGTCGAAAAGGCAATTGTCTAAATTCTATTTTAGTTGCCCCAAGGAGACCCACACATTATGGCTGATAAAAAAATTCGAATATTACTTGCAAAACTAGGATTAGATGGGCATGACCGCGGGATCAAAATAGTCGCTCGGATCCTCCGAGATGCTGGCATGGAGGTTATTTATCTTGGCCTTAGACAGACAACAGGGAGTATCGTTGCTGCTGCCGAAGAGGAAGATGCGGATGCCATAGGCCTTTCTATGCATAATGCTGGGCACCTCACCCTTGGACCAAAAATGGTTGATGCTATTTCAGGTGCTGGTCTTGATATTCCGCTTGTAATTGGGGGGATAGTTCCTGATGAAGATGTTGCGGACCTTCTCTCATCTGGGGTCACTTCGGTAATTGGGCCTGGGGCCTCAGCTGAAGAGGTAGTCGCTATTGTGAATGGCGCTATCGCTACTCGAGAACGCAAGTGAAATCCCACGGCGAACCAGTACATGCTCTTTTTGAAAAAGCTTTCGCCGGAGAACGCCGAAGTATAGGGCAGTTACTTTCTGTTATTGAACAAGGAGGCGATCAAGCCGATTCAGTAACCGAAATGGCGCATACCTTCACTGGGAAAGCGCATATCGTTGGTATAACGGGCGCTCCTGGCTCAGGGAAATCAACACTTACGGGACAACTCACGAGAATAAGTTCTGAAGCTGGATGGAAGACAGCTGTTTTAGCGGTAGACCCTTCATCTCCCTTAACAGGCGGTGCGATACTCGGCGACAGGATCCGAATGGATGATCTCGCTGGTGAAGAGACATTTATCCGATCAATGGCTACACGCGGGCATTCAGGAGGATTGGCTCTTGCTGTTCCAGCGGCAATACGCCTATTCGATGCTGTCGGGTACGATCCAGTCATTATCGAAACCGTCGGTGTGGGTCAAGTCGAGGTAGATGTAGCAGGAACCGCAGATACCACCGTGGTAGTAGTGACGCCGGGATGGGGAGATGCCGTTCAAGCAAATAAAGCTGGCTTATTAGAGGTGGCTGACATCTTTGTCGTCAACAAAGCTGATCGCCCTGGCGCAAAGGATGCTCGCCGAGATCTCGAGTTGATGCTCGACCTCGGCCACATTTCTGGATTAAATGACCAGAATGAATTCCGGCCTCCGATCATTATGACAAACGCACTTCATGGGGAAGGCACCAATGAAGTATGGAAAAACATTAAAGAACATGGAGAGCATCTGCATTCATCAGGGCAGTTAGAGCAACGGCAAAGTAACCGGATTCACCTTGAGATTACGAATCGGCTCAATAGGGTAATTGGTGAGGTCGCTTCATCTGTCCTCGAGACAAAAGCAGGACGAGAACTACTAAAGTCAGTGGCATCTCGAGAGATCTCTCCATCTGAAGCGGCAAAACAACTAGCAGCTAAGGTACTCAAATAAAGTAGTTCTTTATGGAGTCCTGCAAATAATCTTTCCACCTGACCTTACAACCACTTCCGCTATGGTCCCATCTTGGAAGCGTAGTTGAATTTTTCTATGATTCAGGCCCCATACTAAATAGTCTGAACCCAATATTCGCCCTTCCCAATTCGCAGAGTCGATAACGATCTCTGACTCTGCAGCGATTGAGACATAACCCAACATCTGATCACCGTCTATAACTTCGACATAATAATGGTACGTGCGTATATTCTTTTCCATTAACCCCATTACATCGTCATTATTCGGTTCTACCACCCTGAAAGAGTTCTGATAAATTAGTACATTACGAATTTGATGAAAATGTCTTTATAGAAGAAAAGGTAATAAAATCACCTTTTGAGCCCGATAGAGTGGAGTGATACTTGAAATATTCGGTGGTCTCCAGCCCATGGCTAATATCGATTGCAGAACTTTCAAGTCAATTACGCCAGTTAGCATGAAAGGGTAACGATGGGTGAATATATTCCTCCCATTCAGGATATGCGCTTCACTCTCGAGGAAGTGATCGACGTTTACTCCTTGGCTGAGATACCAGCATTCTCTGCTGTGGGTTTAGATTCATTACCAGACCTTCTTGAAGAAGCTGGCCGTTTCTTTACTCAAGTTATTTCTCCCACCAATCGAACAGGAGACCTTCAGGGAAGTTCTCTCAACGATGATGGAAGCGTCACTACTCCCGATGGTTTCAAGCAAGCTTATGCCCAGTATGTTGAAGCAGGGTGGGGGGCCATTAGCTTTGACCCAGAATATGGAGGGGGAGGGTTCCCTTGGCTTGTGGGAATCGCTATCACCGAAATGTTGACAGCTGCTAATATGGCCATGTCGCTTAATCCGATGTTAACCCAAGGATCAATCCATGCGCTCCACGCTCATGGTGACAGTGATCTGAAATTAAAATGGTTACCGAAACTGATAACGGGTGAATGGGCTGGAACAATGAACCTCACTGAACCTCAAGCTGGTTCTGACGTTGGCGCTCTCACAGCGAAGGCCGAAATACAAGAAGATGGAACATACCTAATCACAGGGCAGAAGATATACATCACTTGGGGGGAGCATGACTTGACAGAAAATATCATTCATCTCGTCCTTGCCCGCACCCCTGGCGCCCCTCCGGGCACAAGGGGTATCAGCCTCTTCATTGTCCCCAAGTTCCTAACAGAGGATGACGGGGCTACCGGCGACCACAATGACGTTAAATGTATCTCAATAGAACACAAGCTAGGAATTAATGCATCTCCTACGTGTGTCCTTCAATTTGGAGATAACGGAGGAGCAACCGGATATCTGGTCGGCGAAGAAAATTCTGGAATGCGCTACATGTTCACCATGATGAATCAGGCGCGCCTTGCTGTTGGACTCGAAGGCCTTGCTGTTGCTGACCGCTCATTCCAGCAAGCATTCGAGTATGCCTTAGAACGGCAACAGGGACGGCGACATGACACTGCAAAAGGACAATCCGTCGCAATCATTGAACACCCCGATGTGAGAAGAATGCTTATGACAATGAAGGCCTATGTGGAAGCCATGCGTTGCCTTATGTACCTAAATGCTAAGACTATAGATATCGCACTTAACCATCCTGATGAAACTGAACGTCAACGTGGCCAAGAACTAACCGACCTGCTTACCCCCCTCTCAAAAGGGTGGGGCACGGATCTTGGGAATGAACTTACCAGCCTCGGTATTCAGGTACATGGTGGCATGGGTTTCATCGAGGAAACCGGAGCTGCACAGCACTATCGGGACATACGCATTGCAGCAATATACGAAGGAACCAACGGAATACAAGCTATTGACCTCGTCGGAAGAAAACTACCTATGCGGGATGGAAACGTCGTTTTTGAACTGATATCCGAAATAGAAAACACTGTTCGAGAACTGTCCGATGAAGGCCATGATAATATCGCTAAGCCTTTAAATGCCGCTGTTAATGACCTGAAGATTGCGAGCACATGGCTATTAGATAACGGTGCTGGAAGCACCGATGACGGCTTGGCCGGAGCTACTCCATACATGCGGATGTTTGGTACGACGGTAGGCGGATGGTTGTTAGCAAAATCTGCGCTTACTGCCCATCGAAATCTTATACAAGGGACAGAGAACACCGCTTTTATGGAAGCCAAAATCACGACAACCCGTTTCTATGTAGAACAACTCCTTCCCCAAGTACATGGATTACTTCCTATGGTTACGTCTGGCGCAGATACCCTCTACAACATTGATGCCGAAAATTTTCGATAAAGAACAGAGGAGTTCCATGAGTGAGATAACTATTATTTCCGAATCCGCCACCCCTACACAGGGAAACTGGATCGGTGGCACCGCTTGTATTGATCCAGCATCACTCAACGATGCGATTGGGTGGGAACTCAAACCCGAGGGTCTTTGCCGAGAAGGTATATGCGTCCCCGTGGAAGACAGGGAACGTATCAAAAGCGGCGACGGAATCGATATAGCAGAAGTAGCCAAGATCTTAGGTCGACCTTCTCTAGTGTCCTCTAGTACAAATACGGTGACTATAGGTCAACCTTCCATCATCCGTTCTCGAGCTCTTTCTGAAAGGGAAGCTCCGGACTTCACGCTTGAGGATCTAGATGGAGAGTCACGTTCACTATCATCATGGGCAGGAAAGAAAAGGCTTTTGGTCGCTTTTTCTAGCTGGTGAGGATGCGCATTTGACTTGCCCGGGTGGCAAGAACTCCATGATGAACTCTCCGAACAGGATTTCATGGTCATTGCTGTTGCAATTGATGAGAACGTACAGGCGATTACTGAACTCTCTGAAGGGATATCGTATCCGGTACTGATGGACCCGAATCATATTCTGACTGAGATGTACGCTATTAGCAACGTCCCATCAGTCGTATGGATTGACGAAAATGACAAAATCGTTCGACCCGCTGCAGCCGAATTCGGAACAAATACATTTACTGAAATCACAGGAATTAGTCGTGAGACCCACATGCAACAAGTCCGGAATTGGGTTCATGATCAAATCGTTCCAGAGGATGCGACATTCACTGTTTCAGACCTAACAGAAGAAGAAGTTCTCGCACGATTGCATTTTCGCCTCGCAGCTCACCTCCAAAGGACAGGACAAACAAACGACGCTGAAACGCATTTCGATCTCGCTGCTGAACTTGCCCCTCTCGATTTTACGATTGTGCGCGCCAGTATGCCTCTTCGTGGACGAGACCCGTTCGGAGAGGAATTTTTCGAACTGTATGAAAAATACTTAAATGCTGGGTCTCCCTATCATGGAATTCCAAGAAATCAGATATCAGACTAGGGATGTATCCCTTGTATAGAAACGTTGCGCTGGCCTACTTCCCTGACTTGGCCTTCCTTAATTTCATATGAAACGACACGTTCTGCTCGATGATTGCCAGCTTGAAGTTTCCCGCTAACAACGTCCACGGCCATTCCCTCAATAAGAGGGATAAGAGCAATTGCACGAAACCCCTTGTCGCTTCCTGGGCTTGGCCGTTTAATTTCTGTGATCAAGTATCGCGACTGCCAGACCCACTCTTGGTCAATGCTAACAAAACGACATCGATGATTTCCTTGGCTTTTTGAGACAAGAGAACCTGGGCAGATGATAAGGGAACCTTCGACCCAGGGCATTACGCCAAGTCCTGAACGTTCGAACCCAACCTCGAATGCCTGTGAAATTATTGCGTCATGATCGCCAGAATCGATTGCTCGTTGCCGCTGCTCACTTTGGATTGCAGCCCCCAACATACTGAGTTCTTTATCAGCTAATTCGTTTACAAAAAAGGACCACATTTCAACATCAGATAACTCACCCGAGCCTGAAGGAGATAGGTTGTCCATCCACCCATTGTGTCACTTCCATGTGCCAATTTTTGAGATAGGCACAGCAAGATACGGATTTATCTACAACTCCTAGAGTTAACGCAATAAAATACCGTGACAATGATTTGACGAGGTTCTATCAACAACTAGTTATTTGATACTAACTGGTATCAGGTTTGACATCAGTAAGTCGCTCCACATTACGTAAATCAGGAAAAAATCGCCACCAGATTACGACAACCGCAAGTGTCCCAACTCCTCCGAAAAGAATCGACCCCACAAGACCGAATGCTGCAGCGGTCAAGCCTGATTCCACTGCCCCGAGTTCGTTTGATGCTCCTATAAAAACCCCTTCGACAGCAAGAACACGCCCTCGCATCCGTTCCGGAGTCGCAAGAGGTACCAGACTGGTACGGATATACACGGACACTGCATCAGCTCCGGAAAGTACAACCAGTGCTAAGAAAGCAACAATGAAATTTTTTGTCAAACCAAGCACAATGGTGCCGCACCCAAAAACTCCCACGGCTACCAGTAAAGACCTACCTATGTGCGTTCGTAAAGGGCGGAAAGAAAGATTTACTGCTACTAGCGTTGCCCCGATTCCTACTCCCGCACGGAGCCAACCCAAACCTATTGCGCCAACACCCAAACGTTCCTCAGCTATAGCTGGCAATAATGCAACAGCTCCTCCTAACAGAACAGCTATGAGGTCCAATGAAATAGCTCCGAACAATACAGGCTTCTGTCGCACAAAGCGAAGCCCCTCTAAAGCATCATGAAATGCTTGGCGCGCACCTGATGTCTCTAGATGCTTGATAGGGAACGAACCAACAGTTAACAACAAACATGCCGCTACGAGATATGCACTAACAGCGGTAAGGTAAGGTAACGAACGTCCGGCAACAAAAACGAAACCGAAAGTAGCGGGTCCGGCTATTATCCCTGCCTGAAAAGCAACAGATTTTAAAGCTACAACACGTTCAACTACATCATCCGGTGCCCAATCGATGGGTAATGCTCGACTTGCAGGGGTAGCGAATGCTCGTGCTACTCCGAAAAGAAGCATCAGACCAAAAATAGGTAAAACAGAAGTCGGATTTGTAGCGATGTAGAGAAAAATCAAAAAAGAAATTATTGCTTCGCATAATAGGGCACAACCGAAAATTTTTCGCCTGTCTTTCCGGTCAGCTAGAGGCCCAGTGAAGGGCGCTAAAATAGCTACTGGGATAAACTCAGCTAGCCCTAAGAGCCCAAGGTCAAGTGCGTTACCAGTCATGTCAAAAACCTGTTTACCTATAATGGTGATCTGTCCGACTGTTGCAAACGCAGCAAAAAAAGACGCTGTAAGCAGAATTTTAACTTGTTTAGGTATTTTCCCGTAGTCCAGAGATGTATCTGGCTTACTAGTCATTCATCATCTACCTGTTCAACAATTGCTTCTGATTCTCGCATTGCAGCAGCGAAGACTCCCTTACTCATGAGGCTCTTTTCATTTCGTCGCCTCTCCTTGTAAATCGCTGAACGCACGCCGTGAACAGTAGCATCTTTTGGCGCAGCGTTAGCTGCGAATTCGATCAAATGACTAGCCAGACGAAAGTCACCTTCCGCAGCTACTGACTCTGCTCGCTTTAGTAGCACTTCAAGCCCGCCAACTAATGAAACGACTTCATGGGCTAGTGCACTTGTAGCAGATGGTTTGAGAGATGCTGGGTCTGCGTCCCACCAGCCTCCATACATACGCCAGATATTTCGGATAACAAATTCCGGTTCATCATAAGCGGGGAGGAGCCATGGCAGACTAAGTTTTTCCTCATCAATTTTTACCTGATGTATAATCTCATTTAATGGAACTCCCTGATTCATTAATTCAAGTGTCTCCTGTACCAAGAATTCCAACGCATCAGCCATATCTTTTAGGACGCGATTAATCCGAACATTTCCCACAATGGGAAGGCCATGCGCAGGAAGTAACAACTCAGCATCATATGACATCATCTTGCGAAGCGTCGCTGCCCACTCCAGAGGGTACCGTTGAACTTTTTGCGGGTTCCCCGCATTTGGGAAAACCCATATAACGAAATCACCGGTGATAAGAGCTTTGTGCGAAGGTATCCATGCCCATGTATGGTCATCGGTTTCTCCCTTTCCATGATGGAGCTCCATTTCCAATTCGCCGACTCGTAATTTCATCTGATCTGCATACACAACGTCAGGCCAAACAGTGCTCTTGGGAACGAAAAGTGGTTTATCTGTTTTGTCTGTAATAAGTCCGAGTCGATGTTTAGGTGACACTCCCCCAAATTGACGACGATTAATTAGAAGGTTCCAATCATTCGTATCCTGATACCGGTCTAGACGCCGGGGGATGTTCTCATGACCAAAGACCGTGGGGGGTTTATAACCCCGATTTTCAGCGTCAGCGATAATCGCCCCAGAGCCGCCAACATGATCTAAATGCCCATGCGTGTAGACGAGAGAATGAACACGCTTAGTTCTCCATCCACGTAAAGCTTCCGTAACTGCCTTGCCGCTTTGAGCTCCACTCGCATCGAAACTAACTAAACCTTCGTCGGTGTCGAAAACCACCATGTGACTGAATGATTCTACAAGTGCCACCCCATCTGCGATCTCGCTCAGTTCGTTTGTGACACGGTTAGTAGGTTCTGACGCTACTTCTTGATCAATTACCCTTGAAGACAATTCAACTGGATCCACTGTCTTCATCTCGTTTAATTCTCGAGGTTTAGGGTGTAGTGACATTTTTCATTTCCGATTGAAGCCTGCTTTACCAGGGCCATGCTCTAGAAAGCTTTGGACCCCAATCAGGCGATCTTCGGTTTCGAAACAGTCTCCAAAAGCTTCCGCTTCCACTTTGATAGCATCTTGCAATGGGAGGGCTAACCCTTCCATCATTGATCGTTTAATGTATTGCAGTGATTTCGGACCTTTTGCATAAATTTCTGCTGCTTTAATTGCCTCTGGATAGCAATCTTCATCTGAGAATACCTCGGAGACTAGACCTATCTTTAGCGCTTCAGCTGCTTTAACCTGACGGCCGCTGTAATTAATTTCTTTTGCTTTTGTAATTCCTATAAGACGCATTAAGCGCTGCGTCCCGCCGGCTCCAGGAAGGATACCTAGAAGCACTTCTGGTTGGCCAAAAACAGCATTCTCACCGGCAAATCGAAAATCTGTTGCCATCGAAAGCTCACACCCTCCACCCAGTGCGTATCCATTCACTGCACTAATAGTGATTTGTGGAAGATTCTCAAGAGATAAGAGAGCATTATGTAAATGCGTCGAAAACTCAATCGCTTCTGGTTTATCCTGTATCGCTGGAAATTCTTTAATATCAGCACCTGCTGCGAAAATCTTCGGACCACCCCAAAGAACAACAGCTCCTATCTCTGAAGAGCTAGACAACTCTCCAGCAACTTCGCTAAGTTCTGCAGCCAACTGTTTACTAATTGCGTTCATCGGTGGTCGTTCGATGCGAATAGTTGCTACTCCACTGGCCTTATCACTTTCAAGACGGACAAATTCTCCCATAATTTCCTCTTCTGCTAACGGATCACGGACCATGAGCTTAGTCGAACTACCAAAGGTATCTCTAGACCAAGAGAACTTAAAGCTTTCGTATCTTCGGCCTATTCGTTGTCACGGAATTTACTCCCGTCTCAAACAACGTATTCATAGCTTGAAGGTCATCAACGGTATATGCCCATACCTCAATACCCAAACTATGGATAGCCTTGACCAAGGTATTGCTCACGTACCTATGATGCACGTTAATAGCGATGACAGATGGGTCGGAAGCGATCTGTCTATAACGATAGATAAACCACTGTTTAACTAGGAAGCCAAATCTCAGAATGACCTTATCCAAACGGGATAGATTCACAAGCACATTGGTGTTCGCGTGAAGTCTAAGAAAACCTCTCACCTCTTTTGAGTTCAAACCTGAAAGAACAATTCTGTTAGAGAGTTCTAGCTCATCTATAAGAAGAACAAGGCCAGGAAGCGATCGGGAGTCTTTGATATCTAAATTCCAGAATGAATCTGAGCCAAACTCACGAAGGATACTTTCCACAGATGGCACGGTCTCTTGTGTTTCTCGACCTTTTCTATCAACCAAGACCATCTCTCGAACTTCAGTCCATTGCAACGCTCCGGCTTTCCCTCGCCCGTTCGTCGTTTTTTGTAACGTCGGACCATGTAAAACGATGGGGACACCATCCAACGTGAAAGAAATATCAAACTCAATAACGTCAGATCCTATTTCGATAGCTGAAAGAATCGAAGCGCGAGAGTTCTCCGGATGGTCCCACGAGTTACCTCTGTGGGCAACCAGTTGCCGGGCTTTTGTCACCCAAGATGCCATGGACATACTCCCAAATAATCCCTGTACCACAACCATGTTACCGAAAGCACTTGACCCTAAGAAATTTAATAGAATTCTGTGATCTCTCGAGAGGTCACTCTACATCATCGATATCTCATTCTCAGCTCTAATTCTGCTGCCTTCTAGCCCTAAAGGGCCCAATCGATCACCTAGCGTTTCAACTATTTTCCACTCTTCCTCATGAAAGCTATTTAAATGTCTGATCTAAGGGTCTGATTCTCCTACTCTATTAGAAGGGAGAACCCGATGAGCATCAATGACAATTTGATAACCAATACAAATGATTTAAGCGAGTTGTGGGCAACCCGGCTAATAAAGCGTTCACTTTTTGATGCGGATGGGGGAACCTTAGGGTCAGTAGATGACATAATTTTGACACCAGAGATGTCCGGAAAGCGACTTAACCTCAGAGGTTTTGTCGCTTCTGTAGACAAGAGAAAAATTTTTATTCATGAAAGCCGTGTCGAAGCAGTCGATAGAGATGGAGTTCACTTACGAGGAGGAACCGTGGACCTTCGTCTTTTCAAACGGAGAGCAGGAGAGGTCAAAGCTACGGAAGACTTGATCGGTATCTCTACCGCACACGGGACGATCGGGGATATCGGGTTTAAAGCTGACGACTTAAATACTGGGAAATGGTATACCCACCAAATCACCACCAATTCCGGAGGACGTTTACGGAAAAAACAAATTGATGTAATCGACTGGGATATGGTTGCTGACCAATTCCAACCTGATGCGATGTCAGGAGACTTAGCCCGACTTCGCGACCTACATAAAGCAGATGCTGCTGAGGAGATCCAAGCTATTCCTCTCGCGCGACGTGCGGAGCTAACAGCTGCACTCGAAGCAAGCCGTCTAGCCGACCTTCTCGAAGAACTACCCGAACGAGATCAAGCTGAAATCCTTAAGCACCTTAATATCGAAGATGCCAGAGAAGTCCTAGGCGAAATGGAAATTGATGATGAAATAGACCTGCTCAAAGAACTAGACCCTGACCAACGGGAATCCTTGCTATCTGGAATGGACCCCCAGCAAGTTAACCAGATACGAACACTTCTTCGCTACAACGAAGACACCGCTGGCGGAATGATGACCCCGGAAGCCATCGTTCTTTCACCCGACGCAACAGTCGCTGAAGCGATCGCCCACCTTCGAGATACGGACCTCCCACCGGCCATATCAGTGAGGTTGTTCGTAACAGAATCACCTACGCAGGCACCTACAGGGAAATACCTGGGAAGTGTGACACTCCCCCGTCTTCTACAAGAGCCTCCTGCGAACAAGGTTGGGAACTGCATCAATCGAGAAGAAGCCACTTTGTCGCCCAATGCATCAGAAAATGAGGTTGCTAGTCTTTTGGCCCGCTATGACCTCCTCGCAGTTGCTGTGGTCGACCCTCTAGAAAGACTCGTTGGGGTTATAACTGTCGATGATGTGATCATACGCTTAACCGAAAGGTCACCATCATGAAAGTACGTGACAGCGCCGTAACCACCCCTGGTAAAATAGGAGGGTCTGTCAACTCAAACCAAGACAAAGACGTCGTAGGAATGTGGTCAGAGCGGATAGCTCGGGTTTTAGGCACAGGAAGATACCTCATCGGGCAGACTTTAGTAGTTATTGCGTGGATCACAGTAAACGCTGTCGCTGGAGCGAACGGACTATGGGATGAATACCCATTTATTCTATTAAATCTACTTTTCAGCATCCAAGCAGCATATGCAGCACCGTTGATTCTATTAGCGCAGACTCGACAGGAAACACGAGATCGGGTTCTTGCTGAACGAGACCGAGAAATTAATGATCGGATCCTCTCTGATAGTGGATTTCTTACTCGAGAATTAGCAGCAATTCGATTAAGGCTAAATGATATTGCTACTGCCACCGACGTTGAGAAGCTAGTCGACGACTTAAAGAAGTTGTCTACCCAGGATGCTCCGGAAACCTAAACGCATAATTTCGCACTTTCTCATTTCTTCGATACCCTGATCCTACGAACAGGAGTCCTTAATGGCTGAAATTCCACGAATCATCTCTGTCGACGACCATGTTGTTGAACCTCCCACCTTGTGGACCGACCGGTTACCAAACAAATATAAGAACATAGGACCACGGGTCGAACGCGATTTAGCAATTTTCCACTTTGAAGGTGGCGTATTTTCCTATGAAAAAGGTAAGGATGCTGCTGCCGGAGGCGAGGAGTGCGACTGGTGGTTGTATGACGACCTCGTTTATCCTTTCCCAAAACTTTCGGCAGCAGTTGGTTTTGATGACCTTGATGTGACCCCAGTGACTTTCGATGAAATAAAGCCCGGATGTTGGAAACAGAAAGAACGTCTAGAAGACATGGATCAGAACCATGTGGAAGCATCTGTCTGTTTCCCTAACGTGCTCCCACGTTTCTGCGGTCAAGCATTCCTTGAACGTGAAGACAAGGATCTGGCTTTACTCTGTGTCAAGGCCTACAACGACTGGATGATCGATGAATGGTGTAGCGGTGCTGGGAAAGGTAGATTGATACCAATGACTTTGGTTCCTTTGTGGGATCCGATTCTTGCTGCAGAAGAAATCCGCCGGTGCGCTGATAAAGGGAGTCATGCTATCGCTTTCAGTGAGAACCCATACCCACTCGGCCTGCCTTCGATTCATTCACCTGACCGGCATTGGGACCCAGTTTTTCAAGCTTGTGAGGAAACGGAGACTATTCTAAATATGCACATAGGTTCAAGTTCAAAAATGCCTGCGACCTCGCCTGATGCACCTTTTGCTGTAAGCTCAACGATTACTTTTTCGAATGCTATGGGATCATTCTGCGACTATATTCTCTCAGGTGTCTTTGAGCGATTTCCTAAACTGGCAATTGCCTACGCTGAAGGCCAAGTTGGGTGGATGCCCTATGTAATTGAACGTATGGACAAACTATGGGATGAGAGAGGGAATAGTGCTGATTTTGGTATCCAACTTCCGAAACCTCCATCGACATATATCCCAGATCACATTTATGGTTGTATCTTTGATGACCAAGTCGGACTACAAAACAGAAATCTTATAGGCATGGATCAAATTTGCTTTGAAGTTGATTACCCACATGCCGATTCTACCTTCCCGAATACGAAACAAATAGCAACCGAAATCACTCAAAATGCGGGACTCGACGATGAAGAGATATACAAGCTTTTACGGGGGAATGCGATTAGAGGGTGGGGACTTGACCGGTTCGGTATAACCGAATAGCACCAAAATGATATGCAGCATTACCCCTTTACTGACTTCAAATGACAATCCCTCCTTTGCGCCGAGAACAAAGGTTTTTTAGTCTTTCCAAACTAGGGGGAGTCGTTTCCGATGGCATAGCTGCCGTGAACTCAACTATTGAACCGAGGGCACAGTATTGGGATGAGTGGAACAGAGAGACCCTTTCCGCGGAAGGGCCCCTCTGGGTAGCCTTAGGAGATTCAGTAACCCAAGGAATCGGTTCAACAAACCCTTCGACAAGCTACGTCTCTATTGTTCTTAATAGGCTAAATATGCGTACAGGTTTGAAATGGAGACTGGTAAATTTATCAATGAGTGGAGGCCGGTTCGCAGATGTTACGAATTATCAACTTCCAACGATGGAACAGGCGCTACTCAAGCCAGATCTGGTAACAGCGATCATTGGTAGCAACGACGTCATGTGGCGTCGCAACAGTCCAGATATCTGTACGGATGCTGAAAGGATGGTCCAAGACCTTCCTTCAGGTACTTTCCTCAGTAGGGTTTCTGGATCACAGAAGAAGGGACGTCGGGCTCAGATAAATTCAGTTTTCGAAGAATCATCTACAGCTAAAGACATTAACCTCTTTAGCGCATGGGATTGGCCAACCGGTAAAGAAATGTGGGCCGAAGATCGGTTCCACCCTAATGATCGAGCTTACAAATACATAGCAAACAACCTTTGGCGTGCCTTGTTTGAAAACCGCCGTTTCTAACTAAGACCTTACAGAAGTTCAGAAAAGGACAAGAACTGAAACGGTTTAGCTTCTTTCTCCAAGGCGTGGCGCTCTTCGTAACCGTTTAAGTTGACCTCGGCGCTTTTTTGAATCAACACGACGAGCTTTCGCTGATCTACTTGGCCTAGTCGAGACACGTTTTTTCTGCGTATGCAACGCTGAGGCGACTCGAGCTCGTAGACGCTCTTGAGCAATATCTCGATTTCGAGCTTGTGACCTTGTCTCATCAACTACGACACGCACAATTCCCCCTAACTTTTCTAAAATAATTTTTCGATCAGATTCTATAAGAGTCTTAGAAGCTTGGACATCCCATATTAGTTCCACACGAGTATTGGACTTATTAGCGTGCTGTCCGCCGGGTCCGCCGGAAGGGGTGAATCGTACTTCCAGTTCTGCATCAGGGATAGAGCGATAGAACGGCTCGCTTGCATTCATATTTCTAGAATATGTGGTTCTAGGCGGACATGCTGCTATCGAGCACTTAAAGACACTCCAATGGAATAGCCATAATGCATTTTCCGTTTATTATTTCTATTGGTCAATTTAGTTCTTGTCGACATTTTTTACCGCTTCGACAGGTATTGTCTCTCTATGCGAATTCTTGTGACAAACGATGATGGGATTGACTCGGATGGCCTCCATGTTCTTGCCCGTTCGATGGTGCCCTTCGGCGAGGTAGTAGTTGCTGCCCCAGACTCAGAATATTCAGGCGCTTCTTCAAGCTTTGGCGCCCTTCTTCTAATACGCCCCGAAATGCAGAAGGCCCACATCGAAGGAATCGAGGAAGCATGGGCCATTACCGGCCCGCCGGCGCTGTGTGTAATGTATGCAAGGCTTGGAGCTTTCGGCCCTCCCTTCGATTTGGTTGTTTCAGGCATAAACCCTGGCGCTAACGTTGGACAGTCCGTTTATCATTCAGGAACTATCGGAGCGGCATTAACAGCGCGCAATGGAGGGATAACTGGAATAGCCATCAGCCAAGCCGTTGACGAAGGTAGTTACTTTGGGCAAGGTCTTGAAGAAATGTTAAAAAATCAGAAATGGCATAGTGCAGCAGAGATAGCAGCCTTAGCTGTCTCTGCCCTAACATCAAGCCCGCTAGAAGAACCGGGAGTACTTAACATAAATGTCCCCAATTTAGAAATGTCCGAAATCAAAGGATGGAAATCTACTGAAGTAGATCTAAATTTAAGGCGCCCCATGTCAAAAGTCACTCTGGAGCCAAAGGTAGGGCATGAAGGAGCATTTCACCTCAAGATGAATTGGGGGGATCGGCTTTCAAACCCACCTCCTGAATCTGATGTAGGGGCTGTATCGAGAGGGTACATTTCACTTTCTTGGCTAAGCCGACTTCAACTCGAAGAACCGCCTTCTACAAGTAGTGTTGAAGACCTCTTTGACACAATACTCTCTTCCTGATTAGCGGCAGAACTGGATATTTAAAAACTTACTTATTGCTCTGTATAACAAAATGCGGATTATTGGTCAGTTGAAATGCTAATTTATTTCAAAAGAATAGATAGAAAGTGAGAACATGAAAATTGCAGTATTGTACCAGTCCGTTCGTGGGGGAACGAAACGAGCCGCTCACGCTATCGCAAAAAATTTTCAAGATAAAGGGGTAATCGTTGGTATATACCCCGTGACGGATATTGATGCCCAGTTCGTTCTAAGTGCCGATTTACTGGTTATTGGGACATGGACAGATGGCTTTTTTGGTCTTGGCGCAAAACCAGCCCAAATTGGAAAATTGAATACCCTACCAAATATTTCTCATAGGAAAACAGCTTTATTCGTTACATACGAAATCGACCCAACGAAGTCGCTCCAACAGTTTGAGCACTGGGCCCTTGACCGTGGTGCTGACCTTGTCGGCAAACAAGGATTCAAAGTCCGCGGACCATTCCGAAAAGATATTGCTGAAGAAATAGAAAGCTTTACCGAACATTTAATCATGTCAAACGCAACTACAAAATCGCAATAGGCATGGTCCAGGGGAGCTATCGGTTAGGTGATGTTGCTATGAGGTGGGCCTGCTTCTAATCTGCTTATATGAGCACCACAATCCCTAAGGCCCAAGAACTAGGGCCCGAACACTTCATCTGGGACTACTTCTCAAGAAGTCCACGGGACTCCATGTCCGATAGGGTCTACGCAGCAAAAGCAACTGGTTACGATGCTGTCGGTCTTTATCTAGGCGCCTGGTTATCTTTTGAAAACAATCCACAGGAACTCGAAAGGTTTGACCATGCACTTGAGAAAACTGGCTTATCCGTAGCAAACATTGAAACCCTCCGAGGGTGGGCAGAGCCGAACCTACCCAATACTGAATGCCTCCGTCTAGAGGAAGCTGTTTGGAATATAGCAGAACGTTATGAATCTCGTTATGTTCAAGTTATTGGTAACTACACCGGAACAATTATTCAGGCAGCAGAAGGTTTCGGTAGTCTATGTGATAGGGCAGCAGAACATGGACTGCTTGTCGGCCTAGAAGCAGTTCCTGAGATGACTAATATCGATTCACTCGGGCTAGCTTACGAAATTGTAGAACGTGCGAATAGAACTAATGGCGGGCTGTGTTTCGATAGTTGGCATCTGACCCGATCGACCAACGATATTAGTGACCTTTCAGATATTCCCGGTGATCGTATCTTTGCTACCCAATGGAATGACGGGCCTCTCAATAAAATAATTGATGATTACCGAACGGATACCTTAAGTACCCGTGTCCCGCCTGGAGAGGGAGAATTTCGCCTTAGCGAAATGATTTCAGCACTCCGTTTGACTGGTTCACAAGCTCCTGTCGGTTTAGAAGTCCCTTCCGTGGAGCTTTGGGAAATGCCCATCAAAGAAGCAGCGGCTATAACTATCGAAGCTATGAAAACACTCCTGCGCTGAATTGGTTAGATAGCTGAATAGACAATTCTTCCCATTAGCACGCTAGGGATTGGAAGGATACGCTTCAAGTAACAAGGAATTTATTAGGGGGAGAGTAAGTGCCTAAATTATTGGATGAAATTGTCGCCTCACATGGACAGGAAGTTGCAGTTGCAGATGAGTTCGGACAAACAACTTGGTTAGAGCTTGATGAGCGAACGCGACGCCTAATCAATGCACTCAAAGATGCATCCATCGGCCCTGGTGACACCATTGTAATGATGATAGGCAACCGGCGCGAATGTTTTGAAATTTTTCAGGCTGCTGCGCATCTTGGTGTCACATACGTACCGGTGAATTGGCATTGGGTTGCAGATGAATTGGCCTACGTGATCGCTGATGCTGATGCGAAGGCGGTCTTCGCCGGCCACCGCTTCGTAAATATCGCTGAAGAGGCTTTGCGAGATGAGCGCTCTCGACAGGTCCAGCTCTCACTTATCATTGGTGGTCCACCCGTTGGACCGTTGGATGATTATGAAGAATTTCTTACCAGCGGGTCAACAACTGACCTCCCAGAAGATCAACAGATCCTTGGTGGACCTATGTTCTATACATCTGGAACGACAGGCCGCCCTAAAGGTGTCCGTGGAGCATTATCTGGTGGAGAAGAAATACCGACTGAGGTCATGCAGTTGATCGCAGGGAGCATGGGAGCATATGTACCGGCAGGGGGTCGTTCTCTTCTCGTTGGACCGGTCTACCACTCGGCACAGTGGGCGTTTACTTTTATGCCAATGATAAATGGGTCATCTGTTGTGATGAGGCACAAATTTGATGCTTCCGAAACTATCCGGCTCATCGACGAAGAAGACATTACCAATGTCCATTTAGTCCCCACTCAATTCAAGCGAATGCTTGATGTTGAGAAAAATATTAAAGAGAACTTCGACGGATCAACCCTTCAATCGGTTTGGCATGGCGCCGCTCCATGCCCTCCACCGTGGAAAAAAGCAATGCTGGAATGGTTCGGACCAAAAGTACATGAGTATTACGGATCAACAGAAGGAGCCTTCATTTCCAACATCCTTGCTGAAGACTGGATCAAGAAAGGAGGGTCGGTAGGAAAGCCCGTGGAAACTGTCGAGGTCATCATAATTGATGACAGCGGTGAAAGGATCGAGAGACCAAACGAACCAGGAGTGCTTTACTTCAGGAATCTTTTAGGTATGGGATTCGAATACCATAAGGCCCCAGAAAAAACTGCAGCCGCTCACCTCGAGCCCGGTGTCTTTACTACAGGTGATATTGGCTATCTGGATGAAGATGGTTACCTATGGCTATCTGATAGGAAAATCGACATGATCATTTCAGGTGGAGTGAATATATACCCAGCTGAGATTGAAGCTGTTATAGCAGAGCATGAAGGGGTTGCCGATGTTTCTGTTATCGGTGTACCGAACGAAGAATTTGGAGAAGAAGTAAAGGCAATTGTCGAATGCTCAGATGTTTTCCTGGAGAATGCTGACTTCTTGAAAGAACTTTTACAGTTGTGCACAAAAAAACTCGCCGGTTACAAACGCCCAAGGTCTATCGATTTCGTTGATGAACTCCCAAGAACAGGGACGGGAAAAATCCTGAAACGGAAGCTCCGTGAACCCTATTGGGAAGGGTACGAACGAAGCATTTGAGAATAGACTAACTCCAGTGGCAAACATTCCCCCCCATTTCATTCCGTCAAGCTTCGCCGATGGAACATCAATAGGAATTGGCCCGAAAGGGCAAATCGCCCATAAAGACCTTATCGCTCATAGCAATCGCCTTGAACAAAAACTTTGGGAAGTGACTGACGGTGTATGGTGTTTGGTCGGTAATGGACTATCAAATCAGACTTTTATTCGCGGCCCAGAAGGGCTAATCGCTATAGATACTGGCGAATGCTATGAAGAAATGGAGACTGCCTTACGCCTGCTTCGCGCAAAAACCAAAGAACCAATTGTTGCTGTCATTTATACCCATTTCCATTATGTCGATGGAACAAAAGCGATCTCCGAAGCAGAGCGGCTGACTTCTATTCCTATCTGGGGACATGAAAAAATTATTCAGAACCGTCGGAATTATGGAATGGAAATGAGTGCAGTTGCAGCCAGGGGCCTTATTTATCAATTTGGAATAGCCCTACCGCCAGACGGGCCAGACAGTGTCGTGAACGTGGGGCTGGGTCTTTCATACCGCAATCAGGTTCATACCCCATTTACCCCCGGATTTCTTGAACCTACAAATACATTCTCCCAACAAACTACAACTCAGCTAGCTGGGCTAGAAGTAGAGCTTATACCTGCTCCTTCGGACGCGGACGACTCCGTAACGATCTGGTTTCCAGAACTAGACTTATGTGTAAATAATCTTGTATGGCCAGCCTTCTTCAATATTTTTGCTATTCGAGGAGAGGAGTATCGCGACCCCCGTACCCTATTAAATGGGCTTGACCACCTCCTAGAGCTGAACCCCACTTATTTAGTCGGCACGCATGGTCCACCTATTTCTGGAACAAAAAAAATCCAACACGAAGTCACGAACTACCGAGACAGTATCCAATACCTCTGGGACCAGTCGGTACGTGGGATAAACCAAGGTCTTACTGCTGATGAACTCACAAGTTTTGTCCAACTTCCTGACCACTTCCGACATTCGTATTTGACATCACAACTCTATGGCGTAGTAGAACACCATGTCCGGCAAATCTACTCAGGGCTACGGGGTTGGTTTGACGGGGACGAAGGAAACCTTTTCCCATCTGAACCAGATAGCCGCGTCAAGAAACTAATCAACGGTTTTGGCGGGGTAGAGAAAGTCCGAGCACAAGTAACGACAGCTCTCGAGAGTAACGACCTACGCTGGGCAATCGAACTCTGCTCCTGGCTTATCCGATTGAGAGGGGCAACTCCAAATGCTTTCGAAGGCTCACCATCGGAGGATGAACTCTTGCTCGCAAACTGTCTACGAAAAGTCGCCCAGCAAACAACGTCGGCCAATATTCGTAACTGGTGCCTTACTCGGGCAATGGTGCGAGAAGGAACTCTAGACCTTAGTCGACACCACATTCACCGATTTTCCGAACATGTAGTCCTGAACAACCCGCCTTCATCTTCGGTGCACGCCCTTAAGGTCCTTCTCGTTCCAGAGTTCGCAGAGAGCTACAACGCTGAAATGCGCTGGGAGTTCTCTGATGGAACAAGAACCGGTTTAAGTATCCGAAACCAGGTCGCTATTCCAACAGTAGGAGTAAATGCTAATATCAGTATCTCATTAACCTTCCAGACTTGGGCAAAAATTCTAGCTCGGAAAATACCTCTTACCGAGGCCATCGAATCCGAGTTGCTATCCTCCAATGCAGACACACACGAAGTGCTAGCCTTCTTTGCAATGTTCGACCACCTTGGTTTAAACCAATGACTAACCTCCCCTTTGCGACTCCAGAGTTTCAGGGAAAGATAGAGCGTCTCATAGAAGATTCGACTCCAGTACGATTAGAAAGGTCTGAAGGCCCTAAGAAAGCTCCGAATGTATTGCTGATCATGCTTGATGATGTGGGTTTCGGCAGTCCCGCAACTTTTGGCGGACCGGTCCCAATGCCAGCTGTTGAGAGAATAGCTAGAGAAGGACTACGTTTTAACCAATTCCACACCACTGCGCTTTGTTCTCCTACTCGTGCCGCTTTACTTACAGGAAGAAATCACCATTCTGTACACATGGGAGGTATCACTGAGATCGCTAACAGCTTCCCCGCATACGACAGTGCGATACCTCCGGAAACAGCCTCTATAGCGAAGGTTCTAAAAGAAAATGGGTATTCCACCAGTTGCTTTGGAAAATGGCACCTAACTCCGTCATGGGAACAAAGCCCAGTGGGGCCATTTGATCGGTGGCCAACTGGAATGGGATTCGACCGGTTCTATGGAATTCTTGGCGCAGAAGCGTCACAATGGGAACCCGCAGCAATCGATCAGACGACACCGATCGAACCTCATATAGGAAAGGATCATTACCATCTGAGCGAAGACTTAGCTGATCAGGCTATTAAATGGATCCAACTGCAAAAAGCTTCAGCACCCGCTAACCCATTCTTTTGCTATTTCTCTCCCCCAGCGGTCCATGCTCCGCATCATGTCCCAAATGAATGGATTCAGAAATTTTCTGGCATGTTTGATGACGGATGGGATCATCTACGAGAAGATATCTTTGATCGTCAAATCGAACTCGGAGTTATCCCAGCAGAAACGCAACT
Source organism: Acidimicrobiales bacterium (assembly GCA_022425805.1). Lineage (GTDB taxonomy): Bacteria > Actinomycetota > Acidimicrobiia > Acidimicrobiales > UBA8592 > UBA8592. The sequence continues at coordinate 10,047 of JAKMEQ010000086.1, read as the reverse complement.
AACGGCTCGCCCTGATGAAATCCCAAGTTGGGACTCCTACCCAGACCGCTACAAACCTGTCGCCTCTCGCCTGATGGAAGTATTCGCTGCTTTCTTAGCTCATACCGATGCCCAAGTAAACCGATTACTGGATGCAATCGATGAACTTGGCTGTAGCGATGACACTCTCATCATCTACATAACTGGTGACAACGGCGCTTCCGCCGAAGGCACAATCAACGGAGCCTGGTCAGCCCCTTCTTTCCAAAATGGCGTACACGAAGACCCAGAGTGGCTTCTTGAACACATCGACGATTTCGGGACACGGCGATGCGAAAACCATTTTAATGTTGGGTGGGCTTGGGCATTAGACGCTCCTTTCAAATGGATGAAGCAGGTCGCTTCACACTTCGGAGGCACACGAAACGCTATGGTAATGAGCTGGCCAAATGGTATCGCTCAAACTGGAGAGTTACGAAACCAGTTCCACCATGTCATCGATATCGGACCAACTATCCTTAAAGCTGCTGGTATCGAATGGCCAGATCAGGTAAACGGAATCAAGCAAGCAGCCGTTGAAGGCATCCCGATGCAGTACACATTCGATGACCCAAATGGGTCGAGCCGTCGATTAACACAATATTTTGAAATTCTAGGCAATAGAGCTATCTACCATGAAGGATGGATCGCTTCTTGCTTCCACGGACGTCTTCCATGGATACGTTTACAAGGACTGGAATTCGACGGGAAACAGGAAGTCTGGGAACTGTACAACATAGAAAATGATTTTTCCCAAAGTATTGATTTAGCCGAAGAAGAACCAGAAAAGCTTAAATACCTGAAGGAACTGTTTGACAAAGAGGCGAGAAGGAATGGAGTCTACCCCTTACGAGACGCTGGTTTAATGAGAAGAGGCGAACTTGGTGTTCCTTCTTCTTTGGGTGGCCGACGCAAAATGCGCTATACAACCGCACACGTGCGCATGCCCGAAAGCTCCGTAGTGAATTTAAAAAATGCTAGCCACGAGATCTCTGCAAAGGTTGTGATTCCCTCCGGAGGAGCTTCAGGAGTAATTGCGTGCCAGGGAGGGAACATGTCCGGTTGGACTTTATACATTGATGAAACTGGAAAAGTTTCATACCACTACAACTGCTTTGGTCAGTACTTAACAACCCTTTCAGCTGCTTCACCTCTAGATATGGGTACCCATAAGATCCTTCTCAAATACGAACATGATGGCGGATTTGGTACAGGAGGCGAAGCTACTCTCACCGTTGATAACAAAATTGTCGATAAAGCACGTATTAGCAGAACGGTACCATTGGTTTACTCAATAAGCGGAGAAACATTTGACGTCGGTATAGACACTGGAGCTCCGGTTGGACCCTATCAGGATGGATTCCCTTTCTCAGGAGACATCATTGAAGTCATCCTCGAACGGATTGGGAAACGTGACCCCCGAACAAATGAGAAGATGAAAGAGGGAATAGTTCATGCGGGGCTACGTACTCAATGAGATTGCCCAACCTAGGCAAAATCCACAATAAGGGGTCCGTGGTCGCTCGGTCGTTCTGCACGTCGAGCCATACGATCTACAGTGACTCCGCGTAGACTCTGAAAAACATCTTCAGACCCCAAGGCTAGGTCAATACGTAAACCCTTGTTCTCATCCAATTTTGACCGGTAATTCCACCATGTAAATGAAGGGTCTTCGGCATCCCATTCACGGGCGAGATCAAAAAAACCTAATGAGAGAAGCGCTTTTATGGCGTCTCTTTCAGGAATGCTGGCATGGGTTCGGTATTTCCATCGACGAGGGTCATAGATGTCTATATCAGCTGGAGCAACATTGAAATCACCAACTACGAGAGTCGAACCTTTCGCTGCTCTTTTGAGGGAAAGTTCGGACCGTAAGCGTTCAAACCAAACTAGCTTAAATAGATAGTGAGGATCATCAAGCGCTCTACCATTCGGTGCGTAGATTGACCACACACGTGTACTACCACAATCTGCAGAAATGCTCCTTGCTTCATTAAAGGGCTCGTCTTGGTGGCCGCTAAAACCTCGCTGTATTTTCCGGAGGCCGACTCGTGACAAGATAGCTACTCCATTCCAATGATTCAACCCATGATGAGCTACTTCATACCCAAGGTTTTCGAATATTTCTGTAGGGAAATCCGCATCCTTGCATTTAGTTTCCTGAAGGCAGCACACGTCTGGACTCTGATCCGCTAACCATGTAGCTACTAAACCAACTCTTGCCCGTATGGAGTTTATATTCCATGTTGCTACTCGCATATTGAAAACTTTATAGTAAATTAATTCTTGTTATACTTTTAATGACCTGTAGATTAGATAATTGAAGTAATAATTAACGAGGAGTGTTACATGGCTGATCAAGTTCCTATTGAGAAAGGCTTGTTTACTTGGCCATCAGAAGACCCGCGATTGATTGGTTCTAGATGTCTGGACTGTAATGCAGTGGTCTTCCCCGCTCAATCAGGATGCCCACGATGCGCAGGGGATAATACTCAAGTAAAAGAATTAGGTACTAGAGGAACCCTCTGGACTTGGACTATTCAAGGCTACCCACCCAAGTCACCTCCGTTCGAAGGAGATATTGACAACTTTGAACCATTTGGTGTTGGATATGTTGAAATCCATGACGAAGTAAAAGTTGAGACACGATTAACAACCGCAAATCTCGATGAATTGCAGATTGGGATGGAAATGGAGCTTTCTTTTGTACCCCTTTACCAAGATTCAGACGGTAACGACGTAATCACATTCGCTTTCGCTCCATGCGAAGCTTAAGCGACGAGAGAGGATAACTATGAGTAAACCTGAAGTAGCGATTGTTGGAATCGGGATGCATCCATTTGGGCGAACTCCCGGTGTGAGCGGGCAAGACCAAGGCGTCTACGCTGTCCGGGAAGCTTTGAAAGATGCCGGAGTTGAGTGGAAAGACATCCAGTTTGCTTTTGGTGGAAGCCAAGCTGCTGGGCACCCTGACACGATGGTTTCTAAGCTCGGACTCACAGGACTCCAGTTCATAAATGTCGCAAATGGATGTGCTACTGGAGGTTCTGCCTTATTCTCCGCAGCTAATACGATCGCATCCGGAGCATTTGACCTTGGCATTGCGATTGGCTATGACAAACATGAACGAGGAGCTTTCCGCATCAAGACTAAGGAACAAGGTCTTGGTGACTGGTATGGAAAGCAAGGACTTGCGCTCACCACACAATTTTTTGGAATGAAAATCAATAGGTACATGGAAAACCATGACATCAGCCACAATACTCTTGCGAAAATATCCGCGAAAGCGTTCCGCAATGCAGAACACAATGAGAATGCCTGGAGAAGGCAGCCGATAAGTGAGGAACAAATCCTTGAATCAGACATGCTTAGCTACCCTCTAACGAAATTTATGTTCTGTTCACCAGCTGAAGGTGGAGTCGCTCTTATCCTTGCGAAGGCTGACCAAGCTCATAAGTACACGGATACACCTGTGTACCTCAATGCTGCAGTTGTCCGTAGCCGACGATGGGGTTCATTCGAAGTGATGGCACCATGGATCGCTCTTGAAGATTCCGTTGGGCCCACGGTTGATACGTCTAAAGCTGCTTTCGAGATGGCAGGTATTGGGCCAGATGATATCGATGTTGCTCAACTGCAAGACACTGAAGCGGGTGCTGAAATCATGCACATGGCTGAAAATGGATTTTGTGTCCATGGAGAACAGGAACGGATGATACAGCAGGGTGAAACAGAAATTAGCGGTCGCCTTCCAATCAATACCGATGGAGGATGTCTCGCTAATGGCGAGCCCGTCGGAGCTTCTGGTTTACGCCAAGTTCACGAGAACGTGCTCCAACTCCGTGGCGGGGCCGGAAAGCGGCAAGTGCCTAACGACCCTAAGGTTGCGTATACCCATGTCTATGGAGCACCGGGAATAAGCGGCGTTACGATTCTTAGCAGGTAAACATTCATAATCGATAAGATCAACGGTAGCTAGAACATGCTGATAGAACCATTTGCGCTTAAGGGCTTAGCGACTTCGCAGGGGTAAGGATCAGTTGCTTCCGATCAGATCTTTCTTCTAAAAAAGGTCATTCCCAAGTCACAGTAAGTTCTCGACGCCCCCATAGAAATGGAGGGCTCACTCGTTCCGTTGGGTCAACTAGGTGTAGATCGTCGAACCGTTCCAAAAAAGTTGATACGGCTATACGCCCTGTCTGGCGAGCAAGATGCGCGCCCAAACAAAAATGGGACCCCCATCCAAAAGATAGATGGCGTTTGGTTTCGATCAGTGGCCTATCAACTCTAAATTCATCTGGATCATCAAATACATTTGGATCTCGGTTTGCTGATGCATACAGAATCATGACCTTTGAATCTTGCGGGATGTCAACATTGTGATAGGTAACAGGCGTGTTGTTGGTTTTACATAAGCCAAGAACGGGGGGGTCGAAACGAAGGCTTTCTTCGATTGCATTTGGAATTAAATCTGGTTTTTTTCGGATAAGTTCCATCTGAGTCGGATTCAAGAAGAGACGCCACAATGTATTGGTGATTAGGGATGTCGTAGTTTCATGACCGGCCACAAGTAATTGTCCTACCATGCCGGCGACTTCCTCATCTGGCATGAATGTGCCATCTTGTAGTGGGCGGCAAGCTAAGTGACTTATCAATCCTTCAGGAACAATTTCGCCCACGGGGTCCTGATCTGGACCATAACCCGCTCTAGCTACAGCTTCTCTTCTCACAATTACTTGATCACGAGTGTATGAGGAGAGAGCCTTTCGTGCCTCTCGGGCACGTTCAGGATAAGTCATCCCAAGGGTAAGTTCATCAGCCCACTTTTTGAATTCCGCAGAGTCCACATCGTTAATCCCCATTAGCTCTGTAAAAGCTTTAACAGGGAGTGGAAGGGCAAAATTGTCGTGAAGTTCTACCTTTCCATCTTCTTGAAATCCATCAATCAGTTCATTGGCAAGATCTCTTATCGCTGGTTCAGAAGCCGCAACAGTGCGAGGAAGAAATTCGGCCCGAAGGAACCTTCGGCGAATCTGGTGGTCTGGTGGGTCATATCGCTGCAAATCGCCAACGTTACGTTCATAGGAAATACCGGGACCATACCTGTTGGACCAAGTAGTCTGATCGAGTAGAACAGATTGCACGTCCTCATACTGTGAGAAGGTGTACATAGGGTTCTCCAACCCTTCATAGTGATGAACTGGGCACTGTTCACGGAGTTGCGCATATGCAGGTATCGGATCTTCGAGAACTTTTTTACCTATAGGGTCATAATTATTTTTTGTTACCAAATCAGGGCCTTAATCACGTTGCTTTCCACTCGAATCGTCCACCCATTCCAAAGGCCCGCAAAACAAGTGCTTTGGTAGGAATAATCGCCATAAAACCGGTCCCGACAGATTCAGTAGGCCCTCCTGGAGCAAATTCATTGAGGTCATAATCGAAGACCCCTTCCCAAAGTCGCTGCTTTGTTTCGATATCAGCATGGAGTGCAGCGCGACCCCAGATGATGAGACTATCGAAATTTGTTTCTGGGCTTACCTGCCAATGACATGAGACAAGAGGCGATGACCCTATGTTTTTGGCCTTGACAGAATCGGTCCCTACCATCGACCATAAGGTTTGACCCTCCCAGCATGGATGGACTGGAGTCACATACGGAATACCCGAAGGGCTAACGGTGGCTATATGCGCCCATTCACCCAAAAGCTTCGATTCATCAATGATTTCTTGAAGGTCCATGACATGACCTTAGTTGTTATTTCCAGAATTTTCCGATCAACCTCTTAGGCGCTAAAAACATTTACCTTGCCTTCAGGGTTAACGCTCGCTCTTAGACCTACATACTCTTCTTCCATCATTGATTCCATGAGTGTATTATCGTCTGTCTTAGACAAAGCTCTTCTCCCGTCTGCCATCAACGTCGTAATCAGCGCATATTCAGGGCCTTCATGGCCATGCATGACTGTGTAAGCCTCAATAGTTGCTTCACCGTCAGGAGAACAGTTAACTTCTCTCGTCGGATGAGCATCAATTTCATCCTGAACATTCATTCTCTTAAAAGTGTCCTTAGGTGGGGTCGGGCCATAGACCGCACAGGCCTGCTTAGTGGCATATCCTCCATTCGCATGGACCAATCCCCGTTCGCCACTTTCTCGGATTGCATCAATAGTGCTCGCTATGGCGTGAATCACATAGCTATTCATAGGGCCACCGAAAAAAGGAAGCCCACCTGTAGTGGTCACCGTCCGATCAGAAGAAATCCCAAGTTCCATCATGGTCAGCTGCACACATGATGGGAAGCAGGAATACAGGTCCATTGGACCAATATCATCTATTGTTACTCCAGAAAGCTCGAGACAGCGCTTCCCCGTAATCCGGATAGCTGGTGATTGGTGAAAGTTTTCTCTTTCAGAGAAAAGATACGATGCATGGCCATCTGTTGCGGAATGAGGGAAAACCCATTTGTCTCTATCTATCCCGAGAGCTTGAGCCTTGCTCACCGAACAAACAATGACCGCCCCTCCATAATCAACGAAAGAATTCGCATTCATAGACTTTGTGTATGGATAACCAACCATTCGATTTGACGGAGTCGCTGTCCTTATCTCTGTAGCGGTCATTGGGGACCGTACCCAAGCATACGGATTCTCCACTGCCACTTCGTTAAAGCCCTCCCAGAGGGAAGCGATGCGATTCCGGTGATCTTCATGGGACTCCTCTAACGAAGCCCTTATTGCCGATTCAAACAATGCGTATATTTGTGTGGGCATGAAAAAGCCGCACTCACGTTCATATTCAGATGACATTGAAATATTCTCACCGAAAGATTTGGCTGGATCTAAATCATGTCCAGTTTGCGCGATATCCAAACCCAATTTACGGAGTTTATTCTTGCTATAGACTGCCTCTCCTCCAGTAATCACAGCAACGTCCATTTCGTTAGCCAAAATGCGTTCACATACTTCGCTCACACATGTTTGCGGCATGTTCCCACCCATTGCTGTCAAAAAAGTTTCTGCTTGTAAGGAACCGACCGAGTTCGCAATGAGCCGACCTGGATCGGGGTAGCGCCACATCCCGCCGATCACTAGCATCCGGTCGATATCGTTAAGAAGAGCCGGACAGCCAGCATCATCTGCTGCTAACCGAACTGCTTCTTCCATCAGGAGGTATTGTTCCTGCGCTACGGTTACGTCGTCGAGTTGTTGCTTGTACTGGCCTACTCCCACTATCACCGGCAATCGGTCATCGAGGCTCATCTCAATTCACTAACTCACTAACGAACCGTATAAGGTCAACCCCACCCGCTATCAACATGGTATCGACGACAGATTCTTCCCACATGTTGAGTTCATCTTTGATTTTGTCAGGGGGACCTATCAACGAAATCGCTTCGACCATAGCTGTTGGTACTGCAGCAATGGCATCCTTCTTATTTCCAGCTAAGTAAAGTTCCTGTATCTTCTCGCATTCAGCTTCAAACCCCATTCTAGCGAACACGTCATAATGAAAATTTTGGCCTTTAGCTCCCATCCCACCTGCGTAGAGTGCGATCATTGGGCGCAACATGTCCGCACATGAGTCAACGTCTTCGCCAGGAATGACTGTCACCGTGCAAGCAACTTCGAATTCCCCCCACCCGTTTCGGCCGGCAGTATCAAAACCGCTTTGCAAGGCTGTCTTGTAAAAGTCATTGTCTTTAGGAGCAAAAAAGAGAGGTAGCCAGCCATCGCAGATCTCCGCTGAAAGAGCCACATTTTTCGGCCCTTCCGCCGCTAAATAGATCGGGATTTCGTTTCGTAGTGGATGCACTGTTGATTTAAGCGGCTTACCTAAACCTGTGCCTTCGTGGAAAGGCATCGAATAATGATCGCCTTCGAACTCAACTGGTTCTTTCCGCGCAACTATCGAACGCACAATTTCGATGAACTCTCGGGTTCTACCGAGTGGACGAGGGTAGGGCTGCCCGTACCATCCTTCCACTACCTGTGGACCAGATACTCCTAGCCCGAGAATAAAACGTCCTTTGCTCAAGTGGTCCATGGTGATAGCCGCCATAGCTGTCGCAGCAGGAGTTCTCGCAGACATCTGCATTATTGCTGTACCTAATTTTACATTTTTAGTAGTTGCTCCCCACCAAGCTAAAGGGCTCAAAGCGTCGGATCCATAAGCCTCCGCAGTCCAAATGTGTTCAAAGCCAAGCCTGTCACATTCAGCGATAGCATTTTCAACGCCTTCTGGCGGACCTGCACTCCAATATCCGGTGTTATATCCAAGTTTCATTCTTTTTTTCTCCTTGACTTTGCCTATTCGACCCTACGTAAGCGATGCATCATAGAAACCATTCTTAGACTATCAAGCGCCACGATAGGCGAAACAATCCTATAGGTGCTAGACCCATTACTAAGTAAAGAGGAGAAATTCATGACAACTAACGAAAACGCATACAACGAGATTGCTATGTTGGTCAACCGATACGCCGATGCTGTGGTTCACAGAAATGGGGAGAAATGGTGTTCTACGTGGGCTTCTGATGCAGTCTGGGACCTCGGCGGAGGACGTCTAGTCGAAGGCTTAGAATCAATTAAGGAGCTCTGGTATGGAGCGATGGCAGCAGCACCAGCTGCTATCCAAAATGTCTTGAATGGTGAAGTCCAAGTAGATGCATCAGGAAATACCGCTACAGGAAGGTGGTACATACAAGAATATGTTGTGCGCTCAAATGGGGATCGGCAACTCCTTCTTGCCCATTACGATGACGAGTTCAGGAGAACTGAAGATGGTTGGAAATTTACTCGGCGGTTTCTTCAACCACATTATGCAGGCCCTTGTGATCTATCTGCAGAATTCTTATGTTCTGCAGAGAAATTACGTGAGCGAAACATAGAAGGAGTAGACGTATGAAAGTCGATGGTGGACTAGGCATGGGCTTTTCACCAAATATTAAGGAGATTGCTCGCGAAGCGAAAGCGCAAGAAGAGCGGGGTTATGACGGTATATGGACTGCGGAAACAAGCCATGATCCGTTTCTACCTTTAACAATTGCTGCAGAACATACCCAGACACTCGAACTGGGGACAGGCATCGCTGTAGCTTTTGCGAGAAATCCTATGGTTCTCGCAAATATCGGTTGGGATCTTCAGGCGTTAAGCCATGGTAGATTCAACCTGGGACTTGGAAGCCAAATAAAACCACACATTACCAAACGTTTCAGTATGGAATGGTCTCAGCCTGCCGCTCGGATGCGTGAAATGATTTTAGCAATGCGGGCCATATGGGATTCTTGGTTGAACGGCACGAAGCTAGATTTTCGCGGGGATTTCTACACCCATACGCTTATGACTCCTTTCTTCATTCCAAGCAAGGAGGATCTAGGTGATTTTGGCCCGCCAAATATTTACCTCGCTGCAGTGGGTGAGTTAATGACTCAAGTTGCAGGAGAAGTCTGCGATGGGATTATCTGCCATGCCTTCACAACCGAGAAGTACCTCCGCGAGGTAACAGTCCCAAACATTATAAAAGGGCGAAAAAAAATCGGTAAATCTCTTGAAGGGTTCTCAATTTCTGGCCCGTTCTTCGTCGTCACTGGACAAAGCGAGGAAGAAATGAAGCTCGCAGAAACTGCTACAAAGCAACAAATAGCTTTTTATGGTTCTACTCCTGCTTATAGGAGCGTCCTTGAATTACATGGATGGGGAGGTTTACAAGATGAGCTTAATCAACTTTCCAAACAAGGCAAATGGGAAGAGATGGGCACACTTATAGATGACGATATCTTGAACACTTTCGCTGTAGTTGCAGAACCAAACAAAGTAGCCTCAGAACTTGGCCAAAGGTATGGGGACGTCATCGATAGGGTAAGTTTCTACGCTCCAGGGCAGGCAAACCCCGAACAATGGCGAGGGGTTATGGAAGCCTTAAAGAACGTATGAATCTTTAGCCTCGACTAAAGTCTGGTACTTGAAATGATTCCATCAACGGTAAAAGAAATCACCAGTAAATGGCTTAATGAAGTCCTACCAAATG
>JAKMEQ010000074.1 GCA_022425805.1 Acidimicrobiales bacterium | reverse complement strand
TCTACGGAGAAGGGAAGATGGGAAACCATAGAAACAGATGCCTTTGTTCCGACTGTTCTTGCCATGAATCCCTACGCCACTATTCCGTCTGCCGTAGTTAGTAGGTGCATAAAAGTAGATATGTGGGCAGATGAAAATAAGCGTCCAACTCTGAATGAAAGAAAGGCTAAGGAATACTTAAAGCCTTTCATAGAAAAACTTAAAGCCACTCCGGGTAATTCATTTGAAAATTACACGGACATAGCGGATACAGGTCTCACAAATAGAGACGAGGATAAATGGTTACCGTTTGTGGCGGTCGCAGATTGCTTTAGAGAAGAATGGTCTAAAGCTATTAGGGACACAGCTCTTGAATGGTCCCAGAAAGAAAGTCCTCAAGATGATATGCACAATATGACGCTGGTGCTTTTAGAAGGTGTAGGTAAGAGCTTCAAAGAAAAGGGATTGAAACTTACAACCGATGAAGTTAAAAGTTCCACGAATAGTTATCTAAAGAACGAAGGAATACCAGTTCTAGAACATTATGAATTCATAAGAATGGTGAAGTCATTTGAAATAAAAGCAAAGCAGATACACAGACCAGATGGACCAGACGATCCCAAGCCTAATAAATATGGCTATAGCTATGATCAGTTCATAAAAGCATGGACAGCCTACGCTCCTCATGTATTGGAATGGTTCCAAGAGGATAAAGTGAATGTTGTAGAGCTTGATGTATCAAAGAATGAACATGATGATTCGATGGCTCACATGAACGAGGCTCTAGCTTTTGCAAGAAAATCCCTTAGAAGTAAAGGGCTCTAGAGTGTCTAGAGTCCCTGAGAATATAACAACATAACCAAAACACAGCCCAGACACATAACATGACTAGTTATGGGGGGTGGCACGGCACATCACCCCACTATCAGCGCTACATAATGCTGTTAAAGGAGTGGTTAGGGGTCTTGTAAAACACTGTAAGACCCACCCCGGTAGGGTTTATTTCTTTTCTCTGGTGCCCCTATGGTGCCCCTGAAGGAAATTAGACCTACCCCTACTCTAAGAATCAAAGAAGAATAACTCTCTGAACAGGGACTTTAAGTGTGGAGCTGGCGGGAATCGAACCCGCGACCCCCTGCTTGCAAAGCAGGTGCTCTAGCCAACTGAGCTACAGCCCCGAACCGGTAACTCTATCCGTTCTTCTAGAAGTTAACGCGCTTTAAAAATCCACCATCTACGGTCAAATTCACCCCGTTTATATGCTTCGCTGCGTTACCAGCAAGAAAAGCTACAGCATTCGCTACATCTTCAGGCACTCCGAGTTGACCTTGAGGATGCGTGCTCTGTGTAGCTTCGAAAAAGTCGGGCATTCTTTGTTGGATACCATCCCAATCGCCACCCTCAACCATAATTGGGCCTGGAGAAACGACATTACAACGAATACCTTTTGCCCCAAGAACCTGAGCTTGGCCGAGAGTCCAGTTCGTAACCGCAGCTTTAAAAGCACTATAACTACTTGAACCAGATGCAAAATGTTCAGCGGTTGCTGTTGTCCCAATACTAATCAGGGACCCGCCTCCGTCAGCGAGAGCTTCCTGAGCTGCACCGACACCACCGACAAGCGACATAAGGTCAATCTGAAAGTTATTAACCCATCCTTCAAGTTTGCGTTGCGGCTTACCAGATGTGTTATGAACATAAATATCGATGCCGCCAAGGTTTTCACATGAGGAGTTAATCCAACCCGTGAGGGATTCAAGGTCCCCAGCATCTACAGCTGATCCGTAGACTTCGCCTTTGGATCCGAGTTCTGAAATCGCCGTTTCAACGCCTTGAGTATCACGAGCACAGATAGCTACGGAAGCCCCTTCGGCCAGCAAAGTCTCCGTTATTGCCCGTCCGAGACCTTTCGTTGCTCCTGTAACGAGTGCTTTTTTCCCTGAAAGTCCTAAGTCCATATTTCCTCCTGTTTACGTACCTTCACGTTACACTTTACACAAAATTTTTAAGTTACTAGATCCGTCTTCCCAGTACCAATGAAGAAATCTTTGATTGTACGGTGCCACCTATTGGCAGGAAGCTCAGGATGAAGAACAGCGAGAGAAGTACAATATTTGCTTATCCTCACGGGACGATGATGGTGTTCCCACAACCACTTATCAAAGGGACTTGCATGGCCAGAGGACTTCGTTTCAAGAATGACTAAATCGAGGGAAACAGAACTACCTAGCCAATCGGTGCATGTAAGGTATTCATCGCAGGTCAGACGCGTCGACGAAGACCTATCCACAATCGTCATTCTCTGATACCGAGAAGTCAACGTTGGATTCATATACTCTGAAATCCTTTTTTGTTTCGTGCAATTATCAATGAATTGCTTTGCGTCTTCGGTCAGTGTCTGTAAATTTTTTATGTCGTAATTACAACGGTGTTTGATTGTTTTCCCTCGACCATCCTTCAGCTTTACTTCTAACATGCCAGTGTTGTTAGAAATGTAATGACGAGTTCTTGCTTTAAATCGGGGTCGCTTTTTATAGGCTGCGTCCCTGTGTAACTTCAGTTCTGGAGTATCAAAATATGTCGATTGATATCGTGTGCTTCGTTCTCCATCGATCTCCAAAACAGCACCGTCAACACTGATTGTCTTCACAAGAGAGTTTACGATCTCGTACGGCAAAACATATTTTCTATCGATACGGTCTTGAAGTTTCGCGATCCTATTGAGGGAATCTAAATCTGTAGGGGGAAATCTCTCTGAGAGAATCTGAGATACTTTTTTTTCGTTGGATCCCATAACCTAGAGATCAACGTCGGGAACCAAAGGGTCCTGTACGTATCGAACATCGACAACTGTGCTGTTGTTAACCAGATCTACACGCTGAATACGTAAACGACGTATTGTGCACTTCATCATTGTTTCAAGGTCGTTACGGAGCTGTGCTTCATCGGTATATGCCTTATCTAACCGCATCACCTGCTGCTTGTTTCTTGGGAAGAGCTTTGGATGATCCCCAATAAAGAGAGCAACGAGGATTGTTCCCATGAGCACTGGCGATATCCATGAATCAACATTGACTCCTCCGACCAACCCTAAAGCTAACGCAGCAAAATAGTACGCGATCTCCTCCTGTCCCAATTCACGCGAACGTAAACGAATGATTGAGAGCACCCCAAAGAGGCCAAGACCCAATCCGGCGCTAACTGCAGCGTCAGCCAGAGTGAAAGAAACCCCAAGGACTCCAACGTTGATACCAAAAAGAGAGACAATCATGTCTTTACGACGATGCCTTGGAAAATAAAGACCGAAGACCATGAGAAGAATTGCTAGAGCATCAAAAAGTACGAGTAATCCATCTGACATTGTTTTTTTCCATTCCATGTCCAAGTTTGTTGGTATAAGTGTACTGACTCTTTTCGAGAGGAATTAAGAAACGTTCAAGAAAGCACACCGTCTCTATTGTTTTCGGGCATATTCTAAATCGCCCTTAAAATTATCTAGAGCTCGTCGCCAGTCAGTGACGTCAGGCTGATCATCATGCACCATAGCTGCTTGAGTAACGGCATCTTCGATCTGATCCGCCCATGTGTCGAGAAGATTCTCAATAACCTCTTTGGAGAACGGACCCTCCATAAATTCTTTGAGTATAGATTCATGCTGCTCTTTGTACCCCGCCCACGTTCCAATGATTATGTCGCAGGCAGCTGATTGTTGAGCTAAACCCCATGCACCATAGACAAAGGGTCTACATTCATTGGTCATTTCTCCCCAACCGTCTTTAATAGGAATGACAGGGTTTGATTGATCCTTAATCACTTCAAAAGCGTTGTCGAGATCCCATGGGATTAAATGCATGGTTTTAGCTGTCGGGTCCTCGTACCAGTAGTAGTTATGGGGATTACATCCATACGCTTCGACGTCAATCCCACTTCCCTCATCGCAATACCAATGGAAGACCCCATCGTCGTTTGCGATTACTCGATCTACGACGGCATAGGCAAGAACCTGATCCATATTTACCCATGTATCCATTATTGATTGACGATTCTGTTCTTCTGCAGAAGCGATCTCTGTACCGAAGGCCCGTATAAGGTCAAAGCTTGGGTCTTCATCTTCATTCGTTTTCAGTGCCCGTTGGTACTCATCGTCCGTTTTTGTGCGACCGTCAAAGTGGATGGGCCACACTTCCTTGTAAAGGTTGCCCGTTCCATCATCAAAATTTTCACGGGTGAACCGGCCATCAATCTGCTCGGTTAGTGCAAAGATCCCGTTGTACTTGCCATTGATGACAAGGCGAGCGTGCACCGAACGGGGAGCAGGAACTCCCATTTCTCGGAAAAGCCAATAACCGAGGCGTTCATGCATTTTGGTGGGGTCAAGGTTCTGCGAGTGAAACTGAAGTTTCTTGAGTCCAAAAAAAGTATCGTCAGAGTCTTTCCAGTTGACCTTGACCTTCATAGAAAGTTTAGTACATGTTTTCTCACCTTCTGCAGAGAAAAAATCACCAGAAAGACAAAAAACCCATGCTCCGACTGAGCCTTTATAACGGACACCGACCGTTCCAATCGTTTCGCCCTCAAACGTCAGTGTTCCTTCCACGTATTCTTCTCGACCTGGTTGCTCATCTAAAAAAGCAAGGTCTTTCTCGGAAAGTGATAGTTCAAAGGTATGAAGTTTGTCCTGATCAAATATGTACGAGGCGTCACCTGTTTTGTAAGTGGGCCTATCCTCATTAGCTGGAGTAGATGGTATTACCTCAGTAGCGGTCGGAGTTCTCGGTTCTGGTTGAGTTGGGACACTCGTCGGTTCCGGTGAAGAAATAGCATCAGAGGAAGGTGCTTCGTTCTCCGACTGAGCACAACCAACGAAAAGCAGAAAAGTCAAAGACAAGACAATGGGAAAGGCGGAGGTTCGGATCAAACGCATTATGGAAGTCTACCTTTTAACCGAACTTGAGCTGTTTAAAGCATTAATCGTCATTAACATTTTCGATCATAACGAGACCGACACTAAGGTTACGGTATGGCCGATCAACAACTAAGAGACCTACTCAGTGATTTAAAGGGGCATCTATTTGATGACGTTCCATGGACTCTTCCGAAGCCCCTATCAGAATGTCGTGTCGCTATCGTTACCACAGCTGGATTGACCGTCGACGGTGATACTGATTGGAATCCCGGAGATCAGAGCTTTAAGGTGCTTCCAAATAATCATCGGGATTTCACACTTGCCCATTACAGTCCGAACTTTGACCGGACCGGTTGGATAGTTGATCCTAATGTTGTCCTACCGCTTGATCGGCTCGATGAAATGGCCGAAGCTGGAGAAATCGGATCTGTTGCTGACGTCCATATCTCGTTCATGGGAGCTCAAGTGGACCATACGCTCGAAACAATCAGATTGGACACTGGGCCCGCCGCTGCGAAGGTACTTAACGACGATCAAGTCGATGTTGTCCTACTCACACCTGTCTGACCCTTATGCACGCGCACCGTGGGTACGCTCGCATCTGTTCTTGAACAAGCAGGGTTAAGCACTGTAGCGCTTTCCAACATACGTAAACAGGCCGAAACAACTCGACCACCCCGAGTTTTGCACTGTGAATTCCCACTCGGTCGACCGCTTGGGAAACCTGAAGATCCAAGTTTCCAACGCAGTGTACTTAATGCCGCTTTTATCCTCCTCGGAGAAGACTCCGGCCCTGTACTGGTCGACTACCCAGAGATAATAACCGATGAATCTGATACTCCCATTTCCTGTGTGATCCCCCCTGCGGACACTGCTGATCGTCACCTTGGAGCTGCTGAAGCGCTTGGCTTGCTCCCAGCATGGCGCCGTACATACGAAAGATACGACAGAACTACAGTTGGGAAGGTCGCCACACCTGAACAGGTGCCGGACATGGTGGATCTATTCCTACGCGTAGCTGAGGGGGAAGATTGGAAAACAGTCGGGCTACCCGGTGATCCCACCAAAATTGCTGCAGATATCCGAAATTTCTATGAAGAGGCATCTCTCTCACTTACAGGTGGCATTCCCGACGCACGACAAGCGGAAACTTGGTTCGTTGACCACACCCAAGCAGGGCAGATAATCCAACGGGCCCGTATTGCTATGAAGGAAAGTGGGGAGAACCGCTACTTCTGGTACTATCTGCTTCCCCTGACACAACATCACGAATTATAGGAATTTTAAACTGTGCCACGTTCAGTATTCATCCACGAAACCATCGATATTGTCGGCCAGGGCCAATATGACTATATGGAAATGATTTCCCGTGAACCGGTCCAACACATGCCGGAGATGGCAAAACTACAGGGAACTTTTTACATCTTGGGTTTCGGTGGTGGTCAATGGCCTCAAGTAATCAACATTTGGGACTGCGGAGACCAAGGTTGGGATGGGTGGGCGCGAAATCTTGACCGATTAAATCTCAAGCGACGTAACGCATTTTATGGCGACTGGTGGGATGAAGCAGCTCAATGGCGTACCGGCGGATTCGATCGAGTTTGTGCCGGCATTCCTCAATCACCAACAACACAGCAAATCAAAGACCGGGGAATTAAAGGATCTCTATTTGTAAATGAAGTGATATCTGTTAAGCCCGGATCTCAGATTGAATACCTTAATCATGTAGCTAATGAACGGGCTCCGATAATGGAAGATCATGGGATAACGGCTACTGGATTGTGGGAGGTTATCAATAATAATAATGAAATTGTCATGGTCTGGGCAACAACAGTTGAAGCTTGGGCCCAGTACCAAAAGAATCATGATGCAACTCGAGGCCTTGACGATACTGGCGAAGCCGATGATCGTCTTCTTCAGTGGGATGCTACTGCTGCCACCTTTACAGTGAGTGGTTATACTCATGTCATGACCCCACTTCCCGGTACTGTCTATGGTCCGGATGACTGGGAAGAAGCAGATCTTACATCTTGGTTATCAAAGAATGCCCCTGAGGTGTACCGGTCTCAACGCCCAACCGGAAACCTGACGCATAACGAAAGCAAAGGAAACTGATCATGGAACTTTCAACAATGAACTATGAAGTAAAAGACAATGTCGGTTATATACATTTCTCCCGACCAGAAGGAGCGAACGCTGTGAACCCTGCTTTCTGCAGGGATTTGAAGAACGTGATGCTAGAAATTGAATTAGATGATGATGTCCGCTCCATTGCGGTAACAGCTGAGGGTAAGGTTTTTTGCGCTGGAGGTGACCTAAAGGAATTTCACGCCGCAGGTACTGACCTTCCAGAAGTAACAGCTGCCATGCTTGCGGACCTCCATCCCGCTATTTACAAAATGAACGAAATACAGAAGCCTTTCGTTGCCGGGGTTCAAGGTGCAGCAGGAGGAGCTGGAATGTCATTGGTGAGCGCTTTTGATCTAGTCGTATCTGGTGAATCAGCGAAGTTCACAATGGCATACACAAAGGTTGGGCTTACCCCAGACGGAACTTCAAGTTACTTCCTAGCCCGCCATATTGGTCTTCGGCGAATGCTTGATCTCACATTAACGAATCGAGTGCTCTCAGCTTCTGAAGCTGAAGCATGGGGGCTAGTAAACCGTATTGTCGCTGATGAAGATATCGCTTCAGCAGCGGGGTCTTTGGCGCAGGACCTAGCTTCAGGTGCCCCTGGTGCCGCCGGGAAAGCAAAGAGCGTTATTTACCGTGGGTATGAAAGCGCTTTGGAAGATGCTGGAGACTTTGAAGTATTAAACATTGTTCGGGCTGCTGGAACCAACGACGGCCAGGAAGGAATCGCAGCTTTTGTTGAACGCCGCGATCCGAAGTGGACTGGAACCTGATCAACTGTTCGCTGGTTCGTAATCTACGAGTTTTGGTCCTTCCATTTCTGCCCGAAATCTGGAAAATGGAAATGGCCATGCGAACGGAACACCATTGTTATCTAAATACCAACTGTTACAACCAGTTGCCCATACGGTTCCTTTTGCCGCTTCGTATCGTTCAGCATCAAAACGCTCGTAGGCTTCCTGAGATATCACAGCTACATCGAGATCACCTTGATTTACATGACCAACGACCTTTAAGACATAATCGAACTGCATTTCAGCTGTCTGGATAAGAGAGAAATTGCCGACAGGGCTATTGGGCCCGTTCAGCATGAAAAAATTGGGGAAATCTGGAACAGCTATCGAGAGATAAGCCGAAGGCCAATCTTTCCACACCTCATCAAGGACTATCCCATTCCTTCCAGTGATGTTCATTGGCCTCATAAACGCGTCAACATGAAAACCGGTAGCAAGTACGAGAACATCAAGTTCGTGTAACTTCGCACCGGCGCGAACTCCGTTTCTTTCTATTTGTTCAATGTCCGCGGTCACGATATCGACATTGGGGCGTTGCACAGCATCATAGAAATTATGCGACACAACGAGTCTTTTGCAGGCCGCTGTGTATGTGGGTTGAAGTTTTTTCTTAAGCTCGGGGTCTTGAACTTTTTCAAGGGCCTCAAGGCAGCGTTTTTGTATATCATCAATCAGTTCGGAATTTCCATCAATAACAGAGGTAGCGAAACCATCATTAAACGCTGTAGCCATTTCCGTGTGAAGATTTCTTAGTAGATCAGCATCTGTTCGGAATGATTCCTTTTCTTCTTCTGTATAGACGACTCGTTCATTGGGAACGATCCATTGCGGGGTGCGTTGGAAGATAGTAAGTTTTTCGACTTCTGGAGCTATAGCGGCGGTTATTTGTACTCCACTGGAACCTGTCCCGATAAGGCCAACCTTCTGACCAGTAATTTGCACGTCATGGTCCCATTGTGCGGTATGGAACATAGGGCCATTGAAACTTCTTAAGCCTTCTATATCTGGCAATTTCGGATGATGAAGAATTCCTGTAGCTGCAATTACCCATGAAAACCGTTCAATATGACCTTTCTCGGTTTCAATTTCCCACTGGTTATCCATCCACGTACAGCGCACGACGGCTTCATTGAACCGGATAAATGGTTCAACCCCATACCGTTTCGCTACCCCTTCGAAATAGTCTTGAATTTCAGAACCGGGAGAAGTGAACTCAGTCCAATCAGGATTTAGTTCAAACGAATAGCTGTATATGTGGGAGGGCACGTCACAGGCTATGCCAGGGTAAGTGTTCTCTCTCCACGTCCCCCCGACCCGATCTGCTTTTTCAAATATTTTAAAGTCATAGCCAGCTTCTTTTAATTTAATACCTGCTAAAACACCTGACATCCCTGCGCCAATGACGGCGAATGTAGGACGATTATTATTCGTATGAGAAGGCATATTTCTTTCTTTCGTTTTCACCACCGTAACCGCCAACAAAGAAAATCATGACTGTTACTAATTACGTTGAACGTCGCGGAAGGGTATGTCCTTATCAACTGATGGTTCTCGAGGAAGTCCTAATACACGTTCCCCGACGATGTTGCGTTGGATTTCATCGGTTCCTCCAGCAATTGACTGTGCTGGAGTCGAAATCAGAATTTCCGCAATAACTCCACTAAAAGGCGAAGATGAACCGGTAAGCATCCCCGTTGCACCAGCGATGCTGGTATGAACTTTATTTGCAAGTCTTGCAACATTGCTACTCATGAGTTTCCCTAGAGAACCTTCCGGCCCGGGAGCTCTTCCTAACTTTCTTGCTTCTTTAGCACGCGCAGCGGTCCACTGACCTATTAGGTGGATGGAGTACAAACGGATCATTTCCTGTCGGGTAACCGGATTAGAGCTTTGTCCGCGTTCGATAGCGTGAGCCTCAATGAGGTCAGCGCGTCCTGCTCGTTGCGGATACCAGGAATAGACTTTGAAATACTCTTCAGATTCCGCTTGTGCTTCTTCGAAGGCTTTCCCACCCTTAGTGGCATAGTTTGGTTTTTTCAAGGTTGCGAACCCTCGTTCAAAAGCAAGCGTTGTATGTGCAGCCGCCCAACCTTCTCCA
>JAKMEQ010000043.1 GCA_022425805.1 Acidimicrobiales bacterium | reverse complement strand
AGCCATTACTCATCGCCATATTGTTGATTTTACCACTTTCTACAATTACTGCCCTGCATGGACAAACCATGTGGACTGACGAGGCAGCAGGTGCAATGGAACTTGATTCGGGCGAACATTTCCTATTTGTCTCGGATTCCGATTTGGGAATGCATTGGCTCTATACATTCCATGCTCCTTTGAATGCTGATGAAAATAATATCACTGGTCATTGGCGTAGTGATCAGTCTTCTTGGGTTGATGATCTGAATAGTAGTCTTTCACAAGTAAATATTGTAGTATTAGCACCGGAAATAACTGATATTCCTACCGGCTGGAGTGAATCTGCTTCAGGTAAAGTTGACTTCCTAAACGGCGGAGGCCAGTGGAAGATTTTGATAAGAAATGAATGAGTGGATGATAGGGCCTAAGTCCTATCATCCACAGTTCACTAATCGTGTAGTCATTATTCTATTCCGCTAATTCAGCGGCTTGACTTGTCGCTCTGAACCTGGGTGCGAACACCTTGGGCTGCAGACTTAATGTTCTGCATAGCCTTGCGTACTCTGGTGCCAGCGGCGCTGTTGCCGCGGTCATGCTTACCAGCATCTGCTAGGGCTTCTGTCAACTCGTCAATCATTCCTTGTACCATGTCTGCTACTGACATAGCCGCCGGGCATCGTCGGCCGTTCATATACAATGCTGTTGATTTTGACTGTTTTTCCCTATGTTCAAAGTTTTTTTACTGTTCCAGAATGCAATATTAATGCTGATTTTACCCCAATTACGAATGGTTTTACGTACTTTCCTACGAAAATTGCACTTATTTGATAAAAAGTGCGGGGGTTATCTGTAAATTGGGCCGTCAGATATCGGTAATGTCGTCTCTCTCGAGATTAACTACGAGATCTTTGACCGCTTTTTCGTATACTTCATTTTCGATTCTACCCGATTTGACAAGAGAGGAAAGAGATGCTAGAACAATGTGTTCGGAATCTATTTCAAAATGGCGGCGTAACGCAGGACGTAGGTCAGAACGACCGAAGCCATCTGTGCCTAGAACAGTATAGTCGCCTCCAACCCATTGCCTAATCATATCAGGGACTGCGATTTGGTTGTCACTAACTGCAATCGTAGGATTCTCTCCTGCACCGAGTTGTTGCTCAACATATGGCACCAGTCTTTCCTTGCTAGGATTAAGCCGGTTAGTTCGCTCACAATCAAGTCCATCTCGGCGTAATTCACCATAGGAAGTTGCGGACCAAATCTCGGAACGGACACCGTAGTTTTCCAATTTCTCTACCGCCGCTAATAGTTGAAGCATTATTGGCCCAGAGCCAATTAAACGAACTATTGGCGTATCCCCTTTAGGAGCATTACGTAATTTGTATAGTCCACGAAGTATTCCTTCTTCGCAATCATTTGGTTTAGCCGGCATAGGATAATTTTCATTGTAAACCGCTATGTAATACATAACATCCTTATTTTCCTTATACATTTCATCTATTCCACGTTTTATTATCGTGGCTAATTCGTATGCGAATGCCGGATCATATGCCCTTACAGCAGGATTGGTATGGGCGATGAGAAGGCTTTGTCCGTCTTGATGCTGTAATCCTTCGCCGTTGAGAGTTGTACGGCCGCTGGTAGCGCCGATTAGGAAGCCACGAGCTCGTTGGTCTGCTGCCGACCACACCAGGTCTCCAATCCTTTGGAAACCAAACATACTGTAAAAAATGTAGAATGGGATTGTTGGATAGCCTTGTGTCGAGTAAGATGTTGCACTAGCGATAAATGTCGACATTGCCCCTGCTTCAGAAATACCTTCTTCCAATAATTGGCCCTTTTCACTTTCTTTGTATTTCATTAATACTTTATGATCTACTGGGACATATAGTTGGCCTTCAGGATGATATATTCCAAATTGCGCAAATAGTGGATCCATACCAAAAGTTCTAGCTTCATCGGGAACGATTGGAACGATACTATTGCCAATATCTTTGTCTTTCATGAGAACTCTCAGAAGTTGAACAAAGGCCATTGTAGAGGATACCTCTCTCTCTCCTTTTGTGCCTTCATCGAATGTAGAGTAGGATTCTTGACCCGGTGGTTTCAGATCATGCTTTGGATTGCGTCTTTCGGGGCAAAATCCGCCTAAGGACGCTCTTCTCTCCTTGGCGTATGCCACTACATCAGGGACGTCTTCTGG
>JAKMEQ010000024.1 GCA_022425805.1 Acidimicrobiales bacterium | reverse complement strand
ATCTTCCAACTGAACTATTCTGCCCATACCGATACGATTCCCGTATTTCGCAACCGCACGTTCATAGGCGGGTCTTAATCCTCTGACTTCATCTAAGGCAGGGTGTAAATCTGGGTCATGTCTAGGTGGAAGTGGACAGGCAAGAATTTCGTCTCCGTTATCTGGGATTGACACGTCGTATTCTTCAATAGTGGGTTCTTTAGCTTCCAGTAATCGGAAAGCGGACTCGAGAACTCGGTGTTGAAATTCAGGATCCAGGGGTTCCCCAAGGGGGCGCCCTAAAGGAAAATCACAATAAAGAGCACGCGGGGGAGCAGTAGCTTCCACTTGTTCTTTGATCGATCCGAGAACAATTGTTGCCATACCAGCGGCTTCAAAAATGTGAGCGAGCGTACTCACGGTACGCGTACACAACGGTCAAACAGGAGTCAGAAGTACTACATCGACACCTTGATCTTTTAGAAACTTTGCTCCGGCAGGACCGCTATCAAGGCGAATAGAAGAAAGATCAAATTGATTTCCAGCGTAGGAAAGATGCTGATCAGAAACTTTCCCTATTACTTTCTGGTCAGCCAGTTCTTGTAGACGGTCAATCGGAAAAACAGTATTAATATCTAATGCGAAACCAGTTGTGTCAAAGTTTGGACTCCAGTGACGTAACAGATAGTCATGTTTCGAAGACTCTAAAACTCGGTATCCAATATCGAGCATTGTGAACTCTTCATCGCCGGGATGATGGAGAGCAGCTGACGTAACGATTGCTACTGTTGCCTCGTTGAGTCGCACTGGAGTGGTGAAAGAAGTTTCATCAAACTCAACTGCAGGAATTTGCGCGGTCATTGCTTTAATATCGGAATCTGCCATAGGCACAATATATCGTTTTCTTGTTTCTAGTTCTAACCTCTAAGCGATTCGCTTGTAAGGAAGTGTCGACGATTAATTAAAGCGGTGCCTGCAACTAACAGCGGGAAGATAGTGAACGCGACGCTGGTGCTTCTATAGTCGCCGAATATATTACTTCCTAATGAATAGGCAAGCCCTCCTATTGAAGAGGCGAGAACACTCAGAAAACTAAGTGAACCAGTGATTGAACCAATGTGTCCAACCCCAAACAGTGCAGGTAACAACGCTGTGTTCATGGAAGCCACACCTCCCATAGCCACACCAAAAAGTAAGACATAGCTAATAACTCCTCCTAAAGAAGTAACAGAACCCCCAAGAAAAGTTGTCAGAGCTACCAGAAAACCAGAAGTGGCGGGAAGCCAAGGGCGGATAGGACGGTCTGCGAGCCATCCGAAGCCAAGGCCTCCCAATACCGACCCCGCAGCTGCAGGCAAGAACATAGCTGCAGCTTCAGAGTTTGTGTAACCGATCTCTCCGAGGATATTACTCTGATGAAATATCAGACCAGTACCAAAAAGTGAACTGCAGATAGTTACTGATGCCAGAGTCCAAAATGTTCTTGTACGTATAGCCTCATCACGAGTTACCGATTTAACTCTTCGATCTGAGAGAATTTCAGTTTCATAGTTACCTCCATCAGGCACCTGTCCCAGATCTGAAGGTCGATCCACATACCCGAAAAAAGCAATCGGCACGACAGTCAGGAAAATAGTTACTGCTGCTATCAACCAGGCTTGCCTCCAACCCCAACTTTCAATGGTCAGGGCCAGAATAAGTGGGACAGCACTCATTCCGCTAAAAACCACCGTCGTTTTCAAACCCATCGCAAAA
This sequence comes from Acidimicrobiales bacterium, assembly GCA_022425805.1. Lineage (GTDB taxonomy): Bacteria > Actinomycetota > Acidimicrobiia > Acidimicrobiales > UBA8592 > UBA8592. The sequence continues at coordinate 501 of JAKMEQ010000024.1, read as the reverse complement.
CCACGACGCAGGTCAAACCAATGTGCCACAGCAACGGTCGTGGTGAGACTTAAAGCCCCTTGCCCCAGAAGTCGAATTCCAAGAAAACCGACTGACAACCAGATGACGCCATTGATAATTGACATGTGAGCGACAGCAAGAGCAAAGAGCAATCCAATGGTTATTGTGGCTCTTTTCACTCCAATATTGTCTATCCAAGTTCCGATTCTGGGCTGAAAGGTAGATGAAATCAGTGTGCCTAGTAGGTAAGCAGTGGCGATAGCAGAATCTGAAAGGTCAAGGCCGGAGGAGAGGTGTTCGCGAAAAACTGAGACAGCAGCTGACTGGCCCGGTCCTGTGAGAATGCCGACCAGTGAAGCAAATGCGAGCATGTGCCATCCGTAGAATCCAGCTGGTGAGCGCGCTCCTTTACCTGTGACTCCTTTTTGAAACATCAGCGAACACTACAACCTAATCTTGAAAAAGAACATTTTTAAGATAATTACTTACTGTGGTTTTTTA
>JAKMEQ010000007.1 GCA_022425805.1 Acidimicrobiales bacterium | reverse complement strand
GCGAGGTGGATGACTGGCTCAAATATCGTTCTACATGGCGGTGGAGAAAGACCAGGATATCTAGCCGTAACCAATCCTATGGAAGGTAGCAAAACATGACTATTCCCTATGTAACCGAAATCGATCCCTCTTATGGAAATGTTGTAGAAGTATCTTCATCTATCCGACGTGTTGTTGCGAACAATCCTGGGCGTTTTACTTATACCGGAACGGGAACATACATCGTCGGGAGAGGCCAAGTTGCCATCATCGATCCGGGCCCTGCAAATGAAGAGCATGTCGCTGCTATTCTGTCGGCAACTTCCGGGGAGGAAATATCACATATTGTTGTGACCCACACCCACAAAGATCATTCTCCAGCAAGTCGGTTATTGCAGACAGCTACTGGTGCACCAACCTATGGATTTGGTAGCCACCCCGTAGCTCCCAAAGAAGAAGTACTCCGATCACAACCAACAACATGGGATACATTATTTCCTACACCTGAGGAGATCGAGGAAATAAAGAGGAGTATGCCATTTCCAGATGATGAAGGATCAGAACATGCTCAAGATGAGCCAGGTGATATGGCGTTTAGCCCCGACGTCGAAATAGGACATGGTGACCTTATCAGAGGGGGAACGTGGACGCTTGAAGCAGTACATACCCCTGGACATATCTCAAATCACCTTTGTTATGGTTTCAAAGAAGAGAAAAGCCTTTTTTCTGGCGATCATGTAATGGGTTGGAGCACTTCTGTGATTCCATCGCCAGAAGGAGCTATGGACGCTTACATGGATAGTCTTCGGTTGCTGCTTGACCGGAATGACATGTTTTTCTACCCGACGCATGGACCAAGAATTCCAGAACCTATCGCATTTACTCGAGCTCTCATTGCCCACCGTGAGAACAGAGAGCAGCAAATAATAAATTGCCTTTCGAGCGGGCCCAAGACTATCCCTGAACTAGTTACCGCAATGTATACCGAAACGCCGCACATCCTCCATATGGCTGCAGGACAATCCGTTTATAGCCACCTCATCCATATGGCAAAAAAGGGAAAAGTCGCTACAGATGGAGAGGCAAACGCAGATAGTACTTTTTTCTCTCAAGGTCGTTAGATGAAACTAGGAGCACAATATGGGTACTGGACAAAGAAGCCCCAACTTGACATCGTCTCGACAGCCATCCAAGCTGAGAATCTCGGATATGACTCACTCTGGACCGGGGAAAGCTACAGCAGTGATGCATTTACCCCACTTGCATGGGTTGGGGCTCATACTAACAAGATAAAGCTAGCCACCGGCATAGCTCAACTTGGAGCCCGCACTCCAGCTGCTCTAGCTATGCAGGCAATAACCCTCGATGGCCTCTCGGGGGGAAGATTCAACTTAGGTATCGGAGTCTCGGGTCCACAAGTTATTGAGGGATGGTATGGACAACCCTTTGGGAATCCGCTTGCACGCACCCGAGAAACTATTTCCATCATTCGCGACATCTGCCGACGCGAAGGTCCTGTTACAGCAGATGGCCCAAACTTTCCGCTTCCTTATCCTTCTGAATCCCCGAACTCATGGGGTATGGGGAAACCACTCAAACTAATTACTGAACCGGTCCGGCAGGAGATTCCAATCCTTCTAGGGGCTGAGGGGCCAAAAAATATCGCTCTTGCTTTTGAACAATGCCAAGGCTGGATTCCCTTGTATTTCTCACCTGAGAGACCTGACTTATTTGACCTCTCAGCTTTCACGATTCCTGAGCATTTCGAAATAGCCGTCAATGTGATGGTCAATATCTGTGACAATATTACCGAAGGGTTACTGCCGCAGAAAGCAATCATTGCATTTTATATTGGCGGTATGGGAGCTCAAGAACGCAACTTTCATACGGAACTCATGGGCCGCATGGGCTATGAAAGCGAAGCGAAGGAAATCCAAGAGCTTTTCCTCGATGGGAAGCGCACTGAAGCAATACTTACTGTCCCTGACACTTTCGCTGACGAAATATCTCTGGTCGGCCCAAAGGAACGTATCGCTGAGAAATTGCTACTCTGGGAGGAATCTCCGGTCACTACGTTAATCATTAGCGCTAATGATCTCAATGTACTCCGGACGATGGCTGAACTAGCCCTGTAGAACCTATATCGATTTCATCCGATAACTCCGGATGTTCGAAGTCGTTCTATTTCGGAATCATCCATGTCAATTTTTTTCAATATCTCTGTTGTGCTCTGGCCAGGGACCTCAGAAGTAGGAGATGGCTCTGATATAGTCTCTGAAAAAATCGGAGGAGGTTTCGGCTGTACAATACCGGATGTTGTAAAAAATGTTTCCCTCGCATTTGCCTGACTATGTTTTGGGCTCTCACCCATGGAAAGAACCGGAGTAACACAAGCATCTACGCCTTGAAAAATTTTCGTCCACTCCTCACGAGTATGGGTTAAAAAAATCTTTTGAATATTTTGTTTAACCTCTGGCCAACAAGATCGATCATTTTGTGGTGGGAGTTCATCTATGTTGAGCCCTAGGCCGCTCACGAAAGCCTTATAGAATTGGGGTTCTATAGCCCCAACGGCCATGTATTCTTTGTCACGTGTTTCATATACATCATAAAACGGCGCTCCTGAGTCCAAGAGGTTGGTACCTCGGTCATCAGTCCAGAAACCTGACTGATGCGCCGAGAATAAGGGAGAAGCTAGATACGCCGCCCCATCTACCATTGCCGCATCAACGATCTGACCTGAACGGCCTTGCCCCACTGCAAGTAACGCGCTCAAGATTCCGACAATAATGAACATCGACCCGCCGCCAAAATCTCCGAGGAGGTTCAAAGGGACGGTTGGGGGTTGCTTTGTCCTACCGATATGAGCAAGAGGACCTGCAATCCCGATGTAGTTGATGTCATGGCCGGCAGCGCTTGATAAAGGCCCTTCCTGTCCCCAACCCGTCATTCGTGCAAATACTAATTTTGGATTGTGGGCGAAACAATCTTCAGGCCCTATGCCAAGTCTCTCGGCAACTCCGGGACGAAAACCCTCAAGGAGCACATCAGAAATAGTAACGAGATCAAATATGATCTCTTTTCCTTCTTCTGATTTTAGATCGATTTTTATTGAGCGTTTCCCTCGCTCCATAGGTCCAGAATTTGAGGCGAGAGGGTTACGATTCTCACTGACGCGGTCAACTCGGATAACTTCTGCTCCTAGGTCAGATAGATACATCCCTGCAAAAGGTGCAGGTCCTATTCCCGATAGTTCAAGTATCCGCATTCCTTCAAGTGGCCCCATTTGCGCCTCTCATGCTCGCTACTGTCTCATTGTTCTATCAATTTATGCGCGTTGTGAACTTACGCTCACACATTCGCCGGTCATATACCCGCTTAAATCACTAGCAAGGAAGATAATAACATTTGCGACCTCCCAAGGTTCTGCACCTCGACCAAATGCTTCCTCGGACTCCAAGCGTGCAAGAAGGTCGGGGTCACTCACTTTCTCAAGAAACGGGTGGTTAACGATACTAGGGGAAACCGCATTGACTCGTATCCCGAACGGTGCAGCTTCGATTGCGGAACAACGGGTCAATGCCATCACCCCAGCTTTAGCTGCTGCGTAGTGGCTCTGTCCTGCTTGGGCACGCCAACCGACAACGCTTGCATTGTTAACAATCACGCCCATCTCAGTTCCCATCATGTGCTTCAATGCCGCCCTGCTGCACCTCATTGTCCCATTAAGAGTTACGTCCATCACCCGAAACCACTGTTCATCTTCCATTTCAGCAAGATTGTCTTGCCCGCCTAATCCGGCGTTGTTAATCATGACATCGATTTTCCCAAAGTTTTTTACTGCCGAGTTGATTAGCCCTTGGACGTCATCCTCTTTCGTAACATCACAAATCGTTCCCATAACGTCAAACCCTTCTTGCACCAATTGGTCTACTGCTTCACCAAGGCGACGTTCGTGCCAGTCAGAGAGCATCACTTTTGCTCCCTCCTCAGCACATCGTTTTGCAGTGGCGAAGCCGATACCCGAACCTGCTGCAGCGGTAATAACCACAGATTTGCCAGTCAGAAGATCTCGGCTTGGGGGATATGGAGGAATAGAGGGATTCATGTTTAGGTTTCTTTCTCGTTAGCCATTTCTTTCATGCGTCGCTCAAGATCTTCGATGAAAGGGTTTGGTTCCTGGCTTATTGTCCGTGGGAGGAGTTCTTCAATCTCTTCAGGCGTCCACCTCTCGTCAGAGGCAAACATTGATCTAACTTCTTTTGGTTGATTCCACACAGAAATGCGGCGACCTACGACACTGTAAATTTGTGCGTTTACTTGTCTTCCAACATCGGAAAGAAGATAAACAGCCATCGGGGCTATGTCAGCGGCTTCACCTGTTTCAAATTCAAAAGGGACTTTCTCGCTCATTCTGGTTCGAGCTGTAGGGGCAATACAATTTGCATTAATTTCAGGACCACCGCGTAGGCTAATGCTTGCTGCGGTCATCGCCGCTGAACGCGTCAAACTTACGATGCCGCCTTTTGCCGCTGAATAGTTCGGTTGTGCAGTTGAAGCTGTAAACGCTCCGCTGGTAATCCCCACGATGCTGCCTCCTGTTACCTGTTTACGCATAGCAGCCATTGCGTGGCGGTAAATAGTGAAATGGCCTTTGAGGTGAACAGCTATTACCGCATCCCACTCGCTCTCGTCCATATTGAAGAGCATTCTCTCCCGGAGGATCCCAGCTACGCATACTACGCCATCTATGCTCCCCCACTTCTTAACAGCAGTTTCAACAACTTCGTGCCCCGTTTGCATCTGGGAAACGTCACCCGTGACAGCTTCAGCTTCTACTCCTAGATTCTTTATTTCTGCAACAACCGAATTTGCTATTTCGTTCGTTGGTTCTGAACCGTCAAGCGCTACACCATAGTCAGCGACGACTATGTTTGCTCCTTCACTGGCCGCTGCTAGAGCGATCTCTCTTCCTATTCCTGACCCTGCTCCTGTTATTGCTATATTTTTTCCTGCGAGGTAATCGGTCATTTAAATCTCTACTTTCTTATGAAGCAATTTCATATTCTTTCAATGACAATAGCTATTCCCAATGCACCACCTTGGCACATTGTGATAAATCCCAATTCTTTGTCTTGACGTTCCAGCTCATGCAAAATCGTTGTTATCAGTCGACTACCTGTACATCCGACTGGATGCCCAAGAGCAATAGCTCCTCCGTTAACGTTTACTTTCTCTAGAGGAACATCATGAACCTGCGCCCAAGACAAAAGTACAGAAGCAAATGCTTCGTTACATTCAAATAAGTCAAAATCACTTATCGAATACTTACTTTGGTCCAGCATCTTTTGAGTTGCGTCAACAGGTCCGTCAAGAAGGTAGTACGGGTCGGATCCGACCATCGTATGATAAGAAATCTTTGCTCGGGATTTTATGTCCCGTTCTTTGGCCGTGTCACTATCCATCCACAGTACCGCGGCAGCACCATCAGAAATCTGTGATGATGTACCCGCAGTGTGTAATTCCCCTTCGATGACAGGCCGTAAGTTCGATAAGCTCTCAATCGTCGTTTCACGCAAGCCTTGATCTTTTTCGACCCAAATATTCTCACCGGTCATTTCACCATTTCCATCGACCTGTGGAGCATCGACAACAGGAACTATCTCTCGGTCAAATCTTCCTTCAGCCCATGCGACTGCTGCCTTTTTCTGCGATTGGACACCTAATTCATCTAATTGCTTCCTTGTTATCCCACGGCGCTCAGCAACCCGTTGAGCTGCTCCAAATTGACCATTCGGAGGATCATCCCAAGGCCACGTTTCCGCATCCTTGTAATACCCTCCGCCGCCGCGGGCAGCAGTGCCGAGAGGAACTTGTGACATTTGTTCAACCCCGCACCCTATACCAATTCTTGCTCCGCCTGTAGCGATCAACCCCTGGATGAAAGCATTGGCTTGGGCCCCTGACCCACATTGGCAATCGATAGTTGTAGCTCCAGGACTGTAGCCAATTCCAGCTGTCAACCAAGCATTTCTTGTCACATTTGATGCTTGTTGACCGGCTTGAGTGACGCATCCTCCGATAATTTGGTCAACTGATTCAGGATTGATTCCTGTTCGCTTAAGGACCTCTTGCTGAACGATCGACAATAGTTTCGGAGCTATAACTCCAGATAACCACCCTCCTCGCTTCCCTATGGGGGTTCGAGCTGCTTCAACTATGACAGGTTCTCCCACTTTTCTCTCCAATCGTAGATTCCTTTAGGCTAATAGGCGTAAGAGCTTCTTGCCTTTCGACAGCATGAATCTTTTCGAGGAAACCTTAAATACTGGAGATGGAAGTTTTGGTGATTCAGTTTGCGAAGTTTCCTTCTTCCATTTATCTTTTTGTAATGTCTTTATGGATACCCCTTGCTTGTAGTTCAGTTGTGATTCTGTTCTGCGCCTATCTCCTTCAAACCTCTGGAATTTGGCGGGAGATTTTCGCACCTATGCAGGTTCGTCCAGAGGAAACATTTGACCCCCTAGTGACAGCTCCCTCAGGGTGGATAGAAAATCATGCATTCTGGGACCTCCATAGTGAACCGAACGCAGACGTAACCCCACTTCCAGTTGATTTTTGGGAACGTAAATCGAAACTTACCGCTAGTTAACTAACTGCTCCGTCGTTTCCTGCTCTGCCATTGCTTTTGGTCCTTCCGTGACCACATAGCTTTCATCTTCAGTAGTAGTATCAAATCTTGGAGCTTCCATGTCCTCACCAGAAACGTTTATAGCTTTTGCTGCCATTATGTTTGTCATCGCTCTCATCGGGGCAGCAATTGACTGGTTCGGTACGCCACTTCGCCATCGAAAATTTATTCCGAAGGCCTATAGATTCCCTGATGAAAGACTTTTCCGGAACGAAAAACTGCGTAATCCAAATCTTACTAACTTCCAGAAAAATCCTGATGATTCAACCTTCACCGGGTCTATGGAAAGCACAGCGGGGCGGGCACCAGAGTACTCCTCGCAAGATAACGGAATTCTCGCAAAACAGGAAGGTCACAATTTACATAGCGCATTAAGTCCAACGGGCAAGTTAGAAGATGAACGTGCGTCAACAAATACTCTGGACGCGAAATTGATCCATGGAACTAGCCCAATGGAAACCGTTTTACTCGATAGCGATAATCAACAAAAAAATCTCGCATCAGGAAAACCCGAAGAACTATTACCTCTAGACCTTCAGGAAGTCACAAAGGGGTCCGAGACGTTCCGCATAAGTGGATGGACTCCAGGTGGTTATATTTTTAATCTGACACAAGATGGACGAGAGCCTTCCCCAGCGACTGTCCGAACACGATATTGGAAGAATGTTGGTGCAGAAGCAGGTTCAGCGATATTTGGGACCGCCAACATTGAACGGATGCGTGATGGTAAGCCACCGCAGAGGCAGAATTACCGCACTGGGAAGCTTGAAACGATGCGCATCACACCAATTAGCTTTCAAGAATCTAGCGGTGAAATTCCGATCCCATATTGGCCCTCTACAGCGGTTGACCCGTTTATGAATGAGAAATAATGAAACAAACTATTTCTGAACTCTTAGATGAATCTGGAAGTGACACCATCAGCTACCGTGGCAGAGTAGTTCGTGCTCTTGTTCGTCTACCAGTCAAAGATGGGTCAGTGGTTACAGTGCAGCGAGAAAGCGTGAGCTCACCGCGCCCGCAAGCTATAAAAATCTCTGCCAACAAGGGAGCGATTGATGTTAACGGATACAGAGAGCCTGTGATCGCTTTATGGAGTCACACCAGCCCAGAAGAAGTTAAATTTACCGTGAGAGGTAAGGATGCTTCCGTCTTGGAAGTCTGGAATGCATGGTCAATGGGAGGGGTGGATACTTCTTGGATCGGAAATAGTGGGATAGTGACCAAAGCTTCTTCATCTGGACAGCTTCTTCAATGTAGTGACGGAATAGGCCAAGCTACTTTCTCTGACCTAGTAATCAGCATTGAAGTTCTCAATTGATACTTACGCGTTTTTAAACAATGGGGTAGACGCACGATATTCTTTGCTAAAATCGAAGGGGCTTAAAGCCCGTAATGCACGTATAGCAAGAAGCACGACCTCTTCCGCCTCGTATTCTTCAGGGAGAGAAATAACTATTCCCCGTTTTGGGTGATCTTGTTGCACATACCAATTTGATGGTATTTCAATTTGGAACTCAAGGAGGCGTTTAATTGCTCTTTCTCCAACTGGGTGCGTTATCCCAATCTCAGCTTGGACTTTTTGTTGTTTATTCATATACGAAGGAACCCAAGTGAATTTAGGGACCATAGGTCCCCTACTTGAAAACATTTTCCAGAATAACGAACCTGTATGCACTTCTCCTTCTTCTACATCGGGTTCAATATTGACCCAATAGTTCAACGTTTCCATTTGTTGTTTGTCTCGAAGTAAATCAACGATATGACCAAATTCCTGTTCGGTGAATACTAAAGTCTGAAATCGAATAGCCATGGGAAATCACTTTACGTTCATTGTGTCGCTCAAGCCAGTAGTAAAGGGTTATTTGGATTACTGCGACCTTCCCTAATCAAGGTTAGGGCAATTAAAATTCACCACAGGGTGATAGACCCCTCCTCGCACTTGCAGTAAAGCCATACCGCCAGATGGATTCTGATGCACAAAGGAAGTCGACATAGGGCAGGGACCTCCAGAGACTTTGGGATCATAAAGGATACCTTGGACTTTAGCTACGTTAAAAAATGTTCGGGTATCAAGTTTCTCCCCCACCTCAGCAACTATTTGCATAAATAGGTCAACGCTCCAGTAACCCAATGAGACAGCTTGACTGTAAATCAAAGGACCCCCAATATTCTGGAGATCAGTAGCTAGCCGAGTTGTAGCCTCGCGATATTCTTCCTGAGGCGGAAATTGTGTAAAAACATACCCTCCTTCAAGGTTTTTGGATACCTCGTACTCGCGGAGAATGCCAGGCAAATAGGTCACATCGTCGACAACCATCCCTTGAAAGGAAGATACAAGTCGAGCTTTCACCTGCAGAGTTTGCTCTAGACCAATTGACAACCAGAGCATATCGGGATCAAGGTCAGCGATTTCGGCAAGGACGTAGTCTGCTACATCTATTTCCTGCCCAGTCGGTATCTTCACAACGGAAAGGAGTTTGTTTCCCCATACCTGTTGAGTCAAAAATTCTGTCGCTATTCCTGCATCATCGGATGTAGTGACAAGGATGACCTCTGGTTCACGCCCGTAAAAAATTTCTGCTAATCGTATAGACCCCGTATCTAAGGATGTGCCTGAGATACCTAGGGCATGACCTTTCAGGCACCCATTGAAACTAAACCCCCATTGGTTTGGATAACAGAAACCATCAAGGAAACCCCACCCGAAGAATGGGACATTCTGCTCTGCTAAATAGTCCGTAACTTCTGTGTCGGCTGCTACGGAAGCCAATATGACAGCGAAGGCGCCCTTCTCAACCATTGTTTTTGCAGCCGCTAATGCATTTTGTTTTTTACCACCATCATCGATCGTCTCGATGATTTCAATCCTACGAACATCTGTTACTTGATCTAATTCCAATCGGCGAATTCGGGCTTCGACACCGACTTCCACGTCTTTGAATACATCGCCAGTTTTAATTATCCCGATCTGTACAGTCTTTTGATCTACCCCACGAGTCAACGGCTCAACAACGAGCATAGGAACAGATGTAGGTTCAACAGATTCAACAGGTTCAACAGGTTCAACAGGTTCTTGTGTTATTTCGATAGGCCCATCGCTAGATTCAACAGGCGAAGGGGCGACGGTCTGCTGCGGGATAGAAACTAAAGATAACGAAGGGTCATCTCCTCTTGAACAAGATACTAAAGCCAAAACCATCACCAACGCTGTAGATAGCAGAGTCGACTTAATCAATTTTAGTTTCCTGCTTTTCATTCGACTGGTTACCATAGATCCAAATTACCCTATCGAAGTAATTTCACCGATATTTACAGCTAGATACACTATGAAGAGAAAAATGCCCTTTCAAGAATGGTTTGACCAACATGACTTAGCAGATCGGCCTTTAATCCCTGCAGCGACTGTGATATTACTTCGAGATGGCGATGCCGGTCTCGAAACTCTTATGATGCGCCGAAATTCAAGACTTTCCTTCGCTGAAGGAATGTGGGTTTTTCCAGGTGGAAAAGTTGATGACGATGATGGAGATACCACTACGGACCAATACGACATGGCCTTAGCTGCAGCTGTCCGTGAATGCCACGAAGAATCTAGTCTGGTTGTCGATCCGTCAAAGTTGATTTATTACAGTCATTGGATCCCTCCCATAGAAGCCCCCAAACGTTTCTCTACATGGTTTTTTATCACGCCCTCACCAGAAGGCCAGGTCATCATTGACGATGGTGAAATCACTGACCATGCGTGGTGGAGTCCCAGAGATACCCTGACTTTGGCACAAAATAAAGAAATAGAAATTCTTCCACCCACATGGATAACACTATTTGATCTTCACCTGTTTAGTTCCGTAGATGAAGCGATGCGAGCTATCTCACAAAGAGAGCCAAGAGCATACGCTACTCGTATTATCGAAACTGACAACGGGCTAGCGGCGATCTGGGAAGGTGACAAGAACTACGAAAACCCTATTATCAGTTCAGGGAACCAACGACATAGACTAGTGATGGCGGAGCCTGTGTGGCGTTTCGAACTTGGCGAAACCCCAACGGGTACCGATAAGCAAAGGTAGAGTTTTTTAGCGTGATTGATTTCATTATCCAAAGGAGAGTGATGTGAGCACAATGTCATTAGATGGCTTGAGCCCCGAAGAAGTCTCGACCCGCGTCAAAAATGGACAAACAAATAAAGCACCGGAAACAACATCACGGTCGCTCAGTGAGATTATCTCCGCAAATGTTTTCAATCCTGTCAATGCGATCATGTTGGCTTTATTCGTCTTGATTCTTATAGCTGGATTCCCAGCGGACGGACTTTTCGTAGGCGTTGTGATCGGGAACAGCGTCATAGGAGTTACCCAAGAGATATACGCCCGGCGGGAGTTGATGAAACTCCAATTACTTAACGCACCAAGTGTTCGGGTTCTCCGAGAACGTAAAGAAATAGAAATCGAAGCAACTGATATCGTCGTCGACGACCTACTTGTCTTAGGTGCTGGAGATCAGGTAGTTGTCGATGGTGATGTAAAAGACTCCACAGGGTTAGAGATCGATGAGTCACTTCTCACGGGTGAATCAGACCCAGTAGTGAAAGAAGTCGGAGATCAGTTACTGTCAGGAAGCTTTGTGAACGCAGGGTCTGGCGTTTACCAAGCAAAACTCGTTGGTGCCGACTCATACGCCAATACGTTAGCAATAGAAGCTAAGCGCTTTGCGTTAGTTGATAGCGAATTACGTAAAGGTATAAATACGATCCTAAGAGTTCTTATGATCCTGATCCCTCCAGCTTGCGCACTTCTTCTTTTCGCCTTACTCGATGTAGAAGACCAGTGGCAAAATGCCCTTCAGGGTTCTATCGCCGCAGCTGTCGCCATGGTTCCAGATGGGTTAGTACTCCTAACGAGTCTTTCATTTGTTGCTGGCGTGGTGACTATCGCTAAGCGAAAGGCATTGGCAAAAGAACTAGCTACTGTTGAACTCCTAGCACGCGTCGATACTCTCTGTCTCGATAAGACGGGAACTATCACCACCGGTGAAATTAGCTTCGGAGATCTCGAAGTTTTCGAAGGAGTCCCAAGGGAGTTCGCTCTCGAAGCTTTAGGCGCAATTGCACACAGCGACCCCGACCCCAACCCAACAATGGCCGCTATTGCTCTAACACATGGAGCCCCTTCAGGTTGGAAGGTAGTCACGATAGAGCCTTTCAAATCGGCGCGTAAATGGTCAGCAGCAGAGTTCGAAGATCACGGAACTTACTTTATTGGAGCGCCAGATATTCTAATTGACGCTTCCTTCGTTGGAGAGAGCAAACAAGCTCAAGAACATGCTGAGACAGGAAGACGAGTTCTTGCTCTCTGCCATCATGACGGACCTTTCGGTACCGAGTTGCCCGATATGACCTCTCCTCTAGCACTCATCCTTCTAGATGACACGGTACGGGAAGATGCTCCAGAAATTCTCAAATTTTTTGCAGACCAAGGTGTGGACCTCAAGGTCATCTCTGGAGATAATACAGCAACAGTATCTACTGTCGCTGCGCGTGCTGGGGTCCCTAATGCTCATAAGAGCGTTGATGCACGAACTCTCGCGAATGATGCAGAACTATCAGCCGCTATTAAAGAATCGGCCGTGTTCGGACGTGTAACCCCTCATCAAAAAAGAGCGATGGTGGCTTCCCTTCAGAGTGAAGGCCATGTCGTGGCCATGACAGGAGATGGGGTAAACGATGTATTAGCTTTAAAAGATGCTGATATGGGTATCGCTATGGGAAGCGGAAGTTCAGCATCACGCGGTGTGGCTCAACTCGTTCTTTTAGATAATAGTTTTTCGACACTCCCTGAAGTCTTAGCGCAAGGTCGCAAGGTAATAAATAATATTGAACGAGTAGCTAACCTCTTTGTAACCAAAGCAGTTTATGCGCTTCTCCTCACAGCTATTATCGGGATTCAAGGAGTCGAATTCCCTTTCTTGCCAAGACAACTGACGCTGATTGGATCCTTTAGCATAGGTCTACCTGGCTTGATACTTGCCCTTGCACCAAACACAAACTTGGTCCGTCCCGGATTTCTCAAACGTGTCATACGTTTTTCGCTCCCAGCAGGAGCGATAGCTGCGTTTTCGGCTTGGATTGTCTACTGTAAATCTCGAAACTGGGCTGGACCTGTTATAGAGACTCATGAGTTGGCAGAGGCTCGGACAGCATCCACCATCACACTTCTCCTTGTTGGATTAATTGTCTTAGTTGTTGTTTCCCGACCTTTACGGATTTGGAAAATAGGGCTAGCTGTCGCGATGGCCGGGTTACAAGCCTGCATTATCGCCCTACCTGCCAGTCGGAAATATTTTGAATTGGAATGGGTAGATGGAAGAACATGGGGCTATATCGCTATTGTTGTGGCCATAGCCGGAATATGTGTAGCAATACTGCCAAGGCTCATACCCGGCATTCTTTCCTCTCAAGAAAAAATTGAGCTCCAACGGTAATGGATTCTGCTCGCAGATGGGTTGGTTCCTGACAGCAAGCTAACCTCATGGCTAGTTTGATAAACAGAACGAATAGTAAAGGACCGAAAATGGCTTCAGAACTTGATACTCAAAAACTATCGGCATTCGGAAAAAAAATTGGCGGGATCCTTAATGGTGCTGCTGCTGCCTTAATGATCAGTGTTGGCCACAAAGTTGGCCTGTTCGACACGATGGCTAGCATCGGACCAAGTTCAAGTGGGAAGATCGCATCTACTGCAAACCTCGATGAACGATATGTCCGAGAATGGTTGGGAGCTATGACAACAGCAGAGATTGTCTCCTATGATGCTCTCCGCGATCTATACAAGTTACCCAATGAACATGCAGCGATGTTAACAAGAGCAGCAGGACCTCGAAATCAATCTCTTTACATGCAATACATTCCCTTGTTGGCCAAGGTGGAAGACCAGATCGTAGACCATTTCCGAACAGGGGGTGGAGTCCCGTACAGTGAATACACTACCTTTCACAAAATAATGGCAGAAGCCAGTGCAGCCCGATTTGATAATCTCCTAGTTCCAGTAATTCTCCCGCTCGTGCCAAACATTATCGAACGTTTGGAAAACGGCATCAATGTCGCTGACATCGGCTGCGGATCTGGTCATGCGATAAATGTCATGGCTCAATCTTTCCCTGAAAGTTCTTTTGTTGGCATCGATTTCTCTGGAGAAGCAATCGCAGTTGCGAGAAGTGAGGCGGATACTCTCGGATTATCGAATGTTCAATTCATCGAACAAGATGCCGCTGTTCTTAAACTAGATGAAGAATTTGATTTCATTACGACATTTGATGCCGTTCATGATCAGGCTCAACCGAGGAAGATGGTCTCTGGTATTTTTGCGAGTCTGAAACCAGATGGGTACTGGTTATGCGCTGATTTATGCGCTTCCAGCCACTTGGGTGAAAATCTTGACCACCCGATAGGAACTTTTGGCTACACGGTTTCGTGTATGCATTGCATGTCCGTTTCGTTGGCCTATGACGGGGAAGGACTCGGTGCAATGTGGGGTGCTCAGAAAGCACGCGAAATATTCACTGATGCTGGCTTTAACGTTGAAGAAGTAGCTCGTGTAGATGGAGATGCCGGAAACAACTACTACCTTTGCCAGCGGCCAGCTTAACTATTGCTTTGTATCTCAGCTAGGACGCTAGAAGCATGTTCAGCGAGATCATCTCCTGATACGTCAAGATCATAGCTTTTTACGATCATGCCGTCAGGATTAATAAGGTAACTTATTCTCCTCGGAATCCCAGCCTCATAGTAAGGCATATCAGGAGTTCTTACTGCTTGATAGGCTTTGCCTGCTTCTTTTGAATTATCTGCCAGCAAAGCATATGGAAAGCTCTGATCTTCCGCAAAAGCTAATTGTTCTTCTACGGTGTCAAATGAAGCTCCCAGAATCACAGCATTTACTTCTTCAAATTCTTGGGTTCGGTCACGGAACCCACATGCTTCAATTGTTCAGCCAGGGGTCGCAGCTTTTGGATACCAGAACATTGCTATCCATTTTCCGGAGAAGTCACCAAGGGCGACATTTTCTCCGTGTTGATTCTTTAGGGTAAATTCTGGAGCTTGAGTTCCTTCTTTAAGCATCGTTCACAAATCCCTTCAATAAGACTCTCTCCATAGACTAATAGATCGAAATCGTCTACGTCTTAACTTGGCCAGTTAATTGCTTGAATCTCACTATAGGCTTCAAGTCCCCACCGGCCGCGATCTCGGCCTACCCCAGACATTTTGAATCCTCCAAAGGGCGCGTACATGTGAGGAGCAATGCTGTTAAGAGCAACGTTTCCACTTTCAAGTTTTTGAGCGATCTCATAAGCGCGAGTAGTGTTTCCAGCATAAACATAGCTGAATAATCCATAGTCACTATTGTTTGCCAGTTCTACAGCATGATCATCACCATCGTGCGGCATGACGACCACCACCGGGCCGAATGCTTCTTCCTTCACCACATGCATATCTGGCGTACAATCTGTCAACAAGGTAGGGGCGACAAAGAACCCATCCTGTTTTGGACGCTCTCCACCTACGACAACTTCAGCTCCATCATCAATTCCTGATTGGATAAAGGCCTCAACACGATCTCGGTGAGACTCAGTTATAACTGGCCCTACCAGTGTTCCTTCTTCTCGCGCATCACCCACCGTCATAAATTCTGACACTGCCTTCAACGCCTCTATTGTCGGTTCATAAATATCCCTATGGCATATCACTCTCGTCGGTGCAGTACATATTTGGCCACTATGAAAGCCCCAAACGCTTGCTATACCTCCGACAGCGGCCTGAACGTCACAGTCTTCTGTCATGATTAGTGCGCCTTTCCCACCAAGTTCCATGAGTAGGCGTTTCATTGTTTTACCACCTGATTCCATAATCTTTGCTCCGACTGTGGAACTGCCGGTGAAAGAAATCATATCTACATCTTTGGTATCGACTAGAGCAGCACCGACGTCAGGAGATGACCCGACAATGACGTTCACTACCCCTGGTGGGAGAACTTCGTTTAGGATTTCGCCTAATTTAATAATCGCGAGCGGATCTTGCGGCGCAGGTTTGATCACTGCTGTGTTCCCCATCGCAAGTGCCGGAGCGAGCTTGCCTGCAACATTAACCAGCGGGAAATTGTATGGGGTAATACAAGCGACGACACCAACTGGTTGGCGGATGACGTTTCCTGTAATCAGAGATTCCGGTGCCAAGGCACTCGCTGCCGAATAGAGAGGAGCAAGTGGTTGCTCCATTTCATGGGGACGTGAATAGTAGCGAAAACGATCTACAAACGCTCCCGCTACTTGCATTGTCCGGGCAACACGGATGGTTGCGCCAGTTTCTGCCTGTACAAGATTAACCCAGTCACCGCATGCTGATTCAATAGCATCGGCTGCACGCCCGATGTAACCACATCTTTCATCCATGGAAAGTGCTTTCCATGACCGAAGAGCCTCTTTCGCTGCGGCTGCTGCCTCTATGGCGTGTTGGTCTGTCGCTTCGGGGGCATGTCCAATAACTTCCGTCGTGTTCGGATCTATGATGTCATAGTGGTTTTCTGTCGAGACATGTTCGCCGCCAATGAGAATTTTCCATTCCTCTTCAACGTCAATTCCACTCACTAGATGCTCCTATCGTTTAGCCCTTCTTCCCTACCTTAACGGTCTCATTGAGAATATGGGTCCGGATGAACTAACGTATCGCTAGGAAGGAAAGGTAGCAATGTTTGATCTACTCATAAAAGGAGGCGACGTTATCGACGGCTCTGGCAAAAAACGTTTCCACGGTGATGTCGGTATTGTCGGGGATCGTATTTCTGCAATAGGGAATCTTGAAACAGCAGAGGCTGCAAAGGTCATCGATGCTGCTGGCAAGGTCGTTACACCAGGTTTCGTTGACGTACATACGCATCTTGATGCGCAGGTGTTCTGGGATGAGACCCTCTCTCCTTCGCCTCTTCATGGGGTGACTACAATCATCGGCGGAAACTGTGGGTTCACTATTGCTCCTCTTGGTGAAGACCCTTCCGTAGGTGATTACCTGATGCGAATGCTTTCACGGGTGGAGGGAATACCACTCGAATGCCTTCAGGAAGGAGTTCCGTGGAATTGGAAATCTTCCGCTGAATATTTTAATGCCATTGATGGAAATCTTTCTATTAACGCTGGGTTCAAAATTGGCCATAGTGCTTTGCGTCGCGTCGTCATGGGTGAGGCTTCCACGGAGCGGGAATGCACCCCAGAAGAGTTAACATCCATGCAAGCGCTATTAAGAGATGGCCTTTCAGCCGGTGGTATCGGCTTTTCCTCGTCTTGGTCGCGGACACATAACGACCCTTTCGGCAATATGGTCCCTAGTCGCTACGCTAACCGGAATGAAATGATCTCCCTCTGCTCGGTTCTTTCTGAGTTTGAGGGGACATCATTGGAATTCATACCCGCTTTAGGCCCTTTTGAACCTTGGGCTATGGATCTTATGAGCGACATGTCCGTTGCTGCGGACAGTCCACTAAATTGGAACGTTCTCAATATCAACGCTCGAACGCTCGATCAAGGGAAGGCTAAACTTGTCGCGGGCGATGTCGCCGCTGCAAATGGTGGAAAGGTGATAGCGCTTACTGTCCCCATGACCCTTGCCCTACATTTAAACTTCATTGGAGGATTCGTTCTAGATGCTCTTCCAGAGTGGGAGAATTTTATCCTGCTCTCCAAGGAAGAAAAGATACGTTTACTTAAGGACCCTTCCGGCCGTAAAGCATTGGATGATAACGCCCAGAAAGATAGTCCTCTTCGCAACGTAGCCCACTGGGGAGCGAAGACAATTTTTCATACCAAAGCACCAGAGAACGCAGAGTATGTGGGAAAGACTATCTATGAAATAGCTGAATCTACTGGGAAAAGCCCTTGGGATACGCTGGTAGACATAGCACTCGCTGATGATTTAGAAACTTCATTTGGGAATCCAGTGGGAGAAGAACCCGATGCTGATTGGGAAGCACGTGTTGAAGTATGGAGAGATCATCGGGCAGTGATTGGAGCTTCAGATGCTGGCGCCCACCTTGACCTTTTCCTAAGTTCGAACTACACCACCTACATGCTTGGAGAAGCGGTGCGGAAAAGGTCGTTATTGCCCCTTGAGGAAGCTGTGCATCTCCTAACCGAAGTTCCCGCGAAACTCTACGGGCTTCGTGACCGCGGAATGCTTATTGAGGGCTCCTACGCGGATATTCTGATACTCGACGAAGACCTGATCGGTTCAAACCCGATTACTATACAAAATGACTTACCTCTTGACGCCCAACGCCTGTTCGCAGATGCAACAGGAATCGACAGCGTGTTCTGTAATGGGAAAGAGATCGTCCACCAAGGAAGCTTTACCGACGAACGCCCCGGAACGTTCCTACGATCCGGTACCCATACAGAGAGTCCCATAATGGCATGATTTCTTCAATTCTGCTTTCACATGCATTGTTTACAGAGAGTATTCTGCAAAGTACACAAACCACAGGAGAGAGAAATGGCTGAACCCGTAATAGTCGCTACGGCAAGAACCCCTATCGGTCGTGCCGCCAAGGGAAGTCTCGTTGATATCCGACCCGATGACATGTCCGCTTTCATTGTTAAAGATGTTTTGAGCAAGGTTGACGGGCTTGATCCATCCGAAGTAGAGGACATCATTTGGGGAATTGGCCAGCCCGGAGGAGAAGGAGGATTCAACATCGGTCGAATTATCGCCGTGATGAACGACATGGAGGTTCCAGGTGTGACCGTGAACCGTTACTGTTCCTCTTCCTTACAAACAATTCGTATGGCAGCTCATGCTATCAAAGCTGACGAAGGCGACTGCTTTGTCGCCGGTGGTGTTGAAACCGTTAGTCGATACATCAACGGCGCAGCAGATACCGGACCGCACAATACGCATTTCACGAACGCTGAACAAAGAAGCGCCGAACGTACATCTGGCGATGGAGGAGATTGGGCTTCCTCTGATGGACTCCCCGATGTTTACATTGCTATGGGTCAGACAGCAGAGAATGTTGCTGAACACCTCGGTATCTCACGTGAACGACAAGATGAGTTTGGTGTCCGATCTCAGAATCGTGCAGAAGCAGCACTGAATCGAGGATTTTTCGAAAAAGAGATTACCCCTTATGAACTTCCGGATGGCACTGTCATTTCAAAAGATGATGGGATCCGTGAAGGAACGACACTAGAGGGATTATCACAATTGAATCCAGTCTTCCGGCCGAACGGAACTATCACCGCTGGAAATGCCTGCCCATTGAACGATGGGGCAGCAGCTGTCGTAGTAATGAGCGATACTCGGGCAAAAGAACTCGGCGTGCAACCGCTTGCCCGGATCGTGGCTAGTGCAGTATCCGCGTTGAACCCTGAAATCATGGGGTTAGGGCCGATCGGAGCCTGCCGTCAGGTGTTAGACAGGGCGGGAATGCAAATGAGCGACATGGGTCTGGTAGAAATTAACGAAGCTTTCGCCGTGCAGGTTCTCGGATCCGCTGATGTGCTAGGGATCGATATCGAGGAGCAACTGAATGTGAATGGTGGCGCTATTGCTCTGGGACATCCTTTCGGGATGACTGGCTCACGTATCATGACGACACTGATCAATGGCCTTCAAGACTCCGACAAACAGTTTGGACTGGAAACCATGTGTGTTGGTGGCGGCCAGGGTATGGCGATGATCATTGAACGGCTTTCATAACACTCCAAATACGTAAAGCATTTAAACCTTCAGGGCCTGACGATTGAGAACCTAACGAAGACATTGCTTCTATTCCAAAGTCAACTAATTGGTCGTAAGGACGGCTGGTTTGAGCATAGTCAGAGCCCCAGACAAGACGGTCGGGTCCAAACTTTTCGGCAAGCGCTGGGAAGAGACTTTGCGTCTCTCTTCCACCCGATACCCAATTATCAATCACAACAGATGTGACCTTGAGGACAATATTGGGGTACTTGCTTAACCCTAATAACAGCTGGGTAGAAGGATGGCTCGCTTCATGTAACGGAACAAAACAGCAGTGGTCAACGACGATCGTTTGCTCGGAGTACTGTTCGGCACACCGATCTATTGCTTTGAGTTCTTCAGGTAACGCGCATACTTCAATTACTATGTTGTGGGCTTTTGCTTCCGCCCATATTTGACTGATCTCTTTTGCTCCAAGCCATGAATCCTCTGGAGTTGGGATGGAAAAAAGGCGTAACCCAACAACATTCTTTTGAGCAAGGTCAGATAATGTATTGACCCTATGGCCATCAAATGGGTCAATAATGGCGACAGGTACTAATGACTTATACTTGCTTGCAGCGAAGCAAATGTAACTATTGTCGGTGCCATATGCCCCGTGAGGTTGTACCAGAATTGCCTTGTCAACACCTGCAGCTTCCATCCTGGCAATAAAACTGTCAGCATCCGGAGCAGAGTCGATCCATTCACGCCCAATGTGAGGATAAATATTTAATGGAAATCTCTCTCTATCTGAAGAAATGAGATGAATGTGGGTATCAACAATCATAAGGATTCATAATTTCTGCTTCTATCTGTGCTGGTAGTTAACTTTATACCGGCAGCCTACTCCGGTCCCCTGTTTGGGTAGAGTCCGGATCGCCGCTAAGATCCGAATTTGAAACTATATGGAGGTTATCAACGTGGGTCGTTTAGATGGGAAGGTAGCTGTCGTAACAGGAGCGGGTAGCGGTGTCGGGAAAGAACATGCCCTGTTGTTAGCGGCTGAAGGAGCCAACGTCATTGTAAATGACCTAGGTGATAGCGGAGACGAGACTGTCACTGCAATAACTGATAGTGGAGGAGCCGCCGTCTGCATAAAGGCAAATGTGGCTGACTGGGCAACTGGAGAAACCTTAGTCAATGCGGCTGTTGAAAATTTTGGTGATTTCCATATCTTGATTAACAACGCTGGCATTCTTCGAGATGCTATGAGTTTTTCCATGACTGAAGCACAGTTTGACCAGGTCATCGCCGTCCACCTGAAGGGTCATTTCGTGTGTGCACGCGCTGCTGCAGTGTTTTGGCGCGAACAAGCAAAATCTGGGAACGATGCATCAAGAAGAATGATCCATACAACCAGCGAATCGGGTCTTTTCGGAGGGCCGGCACAAGCCAATTACGCCTCAGCGAAAGGTGGCATCCTCGCGCTTTCAATAACTTTGGGGAGAGAACTGACAAAATATGGAGTGACAACGAATGTTGTCGCTCCTCGAGCTCGAACCGGTCTAACCGACTACATCCAATCTATGGCAGCTCCAGAAGACCCTTTAGATTTTGATGTCTATGACCCCGCTAATGTTTCGCCTTTCGTAGTCTGGCTATGCACAGACCAGGCGAAAGATATTAATGGGCAAGCTTTCATCGTCGGAGGTAGCGGTATTTGGTGGATGCGTAATTGGTCTCATCAAAACAGTGTGAAACTTGAAGCCGAGAAATGGACGCTCAATGACATCGATCGCCATCGTGATCTCTTATTTGGGGATGCTGAGACGGGGGTACCTAAATTTGAAGCTCCTTCATTTTGATAATGCCTAGAATGCGTTAAGCAGACTTCAAGTTATTCAGGATTTTTATTGTCCGGCTCGATAGGCGTAAGTCCTCGAAGTGCCTCAAGGGTAATCAGATTACTTTCTTCACAATCGAGTTCACCTGGTCGCTCCGGATAGGTACGTTTCCATACACCGTCACTGAGAGTCATAACCATAAAGCAGGGGGAAGGGATACCTTGCGAAGGGTTTGCTATCCCGTGGAGACCATTGGCATCCCAGAAATTTATTGTCTTTGCTGCATCGATGACTGCTTGCATGCTTAGAGCTTCTGGCTTGTAGGCTGCTGAATCAATTCCAACTGCTCTGGAAACTGCTTCTTGGAATAAAAGCGCTGCACTCCAGGCTCCCACCCCCGCAGCAGATGGAGTACCGTCTGTTCCGTGGGTAGAGATGAGATAGAAAAGATACCGGAGCAATTCATCGTCCAATTCAGCTTCTTCGATAGGTAGATGTGGCAGCCATACAGATATTCCTTCACCCAAATCTCCTGCTTTAGCGACCCAATCCCGGTTGTAACAGCTTTGCCCGCAATCAATAAACTCAAAGCTATAGTCTGGGTCGATTTCAGCGACGACTTCAAGAAGGCCAAGAAGTTGAGTTCCGCTGTTACGCCACGTCAACGAAAGGCTACCTGATTGTATAAGGGCATCAGCTTCACCTTGGAAGTCCGTTTCAATACCGTAAATCGGGCTATGAATAAACCGGTAGCCCATAGCTGTTGCTGCTTCAATTATTTGGTTACCCCCAACGACAAGACTGGAGAGCTCCGGAAACAGGGTTGCTGCCCGTTCAACCGCTTCTGGGTTTTTCTGGGAAAAATATGCACCCCATCCAGTGTTTATGGTTGGGGCAAAGATCGGGTTGGATAAAAAGGTCACTTCAGAATTGAGCCGTTTCGCAGAATAAATGGATGATGGGAAATCTGGTAAAGCACAATCTGGCGACATGAGTCTTTGTATGCCTTCTGAATCATTAAGTGATGCTGAGCCGACAATAGCGAAGTAATCTCCATTGCAGACTTTTTCGATTGCTTCGGAGTGTCGCGATACCGCCGAATCAACTCTGTCCACAATTACTGTTCTCCCTGCTAGTTTCGTTGTTTTATTAATGGAATTCGCCCATGCTTCGACCGCCTGCCAGATACTTTCCGCTTCACCATCATTGATCGCTGCGTTCGCTCCGTCAGCAATGACTGCTATTCGCATGGTGTCACTAGTTAAACCAGGTTCAGTCTTTTCTGGAGTTTTTTCTGGAGTTATTGTCGTAGTCGTCACTGGTACCGGTGTTGGTGTTGGGACATTTGGAGTCACTGTGGGAGGCGGTGCTACCGTTGGGACTATCGGATCGGAGCAGCTGCCCGCTATTAACAGAGAAATCGTTAAAAGCACTAAATATTTCGATCGTACTGTAGCGGCCATTCTTCAAGACTAATACGGAGTTGTCCAATAGTAATGCAGGTGGCATTTTCTTCTGCGGTAATACATTTCACGAGTACCTAGAGGGCTAATTAATCGAAAACCTCAACATGGCTAGTTGTTTCACTAAGGTTGCTAGGTGCCAAACCCTAACTTGCATTCTTTTCCGAAGGCTTTTCAGGCTTTCTCCCATAAGGAGTTTCGTCGGTTCTATATCGGTTCGATCGCTGCACAACTCGGGTTCTGGTTCTCACATATTTCGTATCAAGCATTGATGGCGGACCTAACCAATGATGAATTATGGGTTTCAATGTTATTCGTAGTGACATTTCTCCCTGTTCTCTGCATCGGCCCATTTGGAGGGCTGTTAGCAGACAGACTTGATAGAAAAAAATTGCTACTCATGACTTACGGGGCTTTGATGATAATTTCTGTCATCCAAGTAACCCTCGTAGCTGTAAATGTTATTTCGCCGGTGTTGTTACTGGTTACTTCATTTTTTGTGGGTCTTGTCATCTCTGTACTTGGGCCTGTGGTCCAAGCAGTGACTGCGAATACTGTGCCTTCGGAAGACCTATCAAGTGCCGTTTCTCTTCAGGCTATGGCATCAAATGCTAGCAGAGTACTCGGACCTGCCCTTGCCGCTCCTTTGGTGCGGAACAATATGTTTGAGGTCTCTTGGTCCCTCTATGGAGTTGGGGTGGGACTAGCCCTTCTCATAGGAACAGGTATTACCTTATTTCCCTACCAACCGGATATCGATACAGTCCCGATCACAAAACGCCTCCTAGGCGGAGTCCATCATGCTCGTGAACGAGAGCCAGCTATGAACGCTCTTATTCTAGTAAGCGTAATGTCAGTTTTCGGCGTTTCACATGTTGTACTCACCCCATCCTTCACCAGCGACACCCTGAACCGTGTTAGCGCTGATTTTGCTTGGCTAGGCGCAGCAACTGGTTTCGGAGCATTGATTGGCGCTCTGGCTGCAGGAAGCTTTACTCAAAAAGCTTCACTGCTACGTGGCGCTTCTCTTGCCATACCCTATTGCCTCGGCCTATTAGTCTTTTCCAGAGTGACTGATTTTGTCATCGCTCTTTTTATCCAGGTCTTTGTAGGTTTTTTCTATATCGCATCGTTTACAACACTTCAGGTGGTCGTTCAAGAAGTCGTATCCGACAATTTCAGGGGTCGAGTCATGTCTCTGTTCCAAATTGCTTGGGCAGGTTTAGTACCTATAGGAAGTCTCGTAATGGGACTTATGGCTAGCGAGTACGGGTTTGGCCTCGGGTCAGCAAACACCATTGGCCTTACTGCACTAATATGCCTTGGGTATGTCGTATGGGTAGTGGTCTCTAACTATTCAAGAATTCACAATCCGCTCCCAAAAAGACCGCAACATGACTAAAAAATCCTAGACCTACCAACCCATTTCTGTACGATTCGATCTCGCTAGATTCACTACTTGAACCATTTATATGGCTCTTTCCCAGCAATCCAGAAGTAGATCAGCATGTTTACGATATGGGCAACTAAGAGAACGAACCCAATGAGTATCGCCCACCCTAGTTGTGCGTAGTTATCTTGGGCATTGGACAAAAACAAACCCAGCGCTACTAATGCGGTCCAAACTACCATCCCGGATATTCCTTTAAATGTTTTCATATTTTTCCTTTCAATTTTTTTGTTCGTGGTGGGATACTGACATGCACATCTGACTTGAGAGTGCTTTGGCAGGCCAAAATGTATCCTTGTTCAATTTCTTCTGCGTCTAAGACATATCCAAAGTTGATTTGCGGCTTTATCTCTCCAGAAAGAACCAGAGTCTTACAGGTTCCACAACTTCCGACTTTGCACCGGTGAGGCCATTTTACGCCCTGCGTAAGCGCAGAGGAAAGAAGCCTTTGGCCCTTTGGAATTGTTATTTCAATTCCAAAGGGTTCGATTCTGGCAACATATGTAGCAGCTGTTTTTTTAAATACACCTAACATGATAATTTCCTCTGAGAGCTAGAGAACTTGCCGTTTAATCGGAAAGCTGCAATTCGGGATTGCTATTAGTTAAAAACCGCTGTGCTATTTCCCGTTCTGAATCGGTCGCATAGTTCTGATCCCAGTTGTCTAGGTGTTTCTTAACAAACTTTCTGAATAGATTTGGAAATAAGGTAATGACGAAGAGAGAGAAATAGCCAATCCCATAGTTGGGGCCTTTCACATCATCCAATTCCCAAAAGTACGTCTCTCCCCGAACGTGGTGATCGCATTGTCTCCCGATTTCGATGAAAAACCAGCTTGTGAATACGTTGTCGTTATCCCAAGAGTGTCTGTGCTCCACAGGTTTTCCGTGTTCCCGTATAAGGCCGTAGTGTCCCATGAAGTTCAAAGCTTCCAACAAAAAGTTAGAGACTCCCCAAACAATCAATATCGCTGCGATTCCCCAAAGGCCGCCAGCCCATACGAAAAGCACAAGAGAGGGAAGACTGTAGAGATAGCCGATAATCCAACGGTTATCGAGGTTTAGAAAATGCTTATTCTGTCTATCGGCTTTTTCCCGCTCCATGTCATAGGAGTAGTTCGACTGTCCCATATGGGAATGCCACGCATGGGCATATAGATTACGTCCCCTCGGTGCGGTTGCAGGGTCATCTTCATGACCCAGATCAAGGTGATGGTTATAAACATGCGCATAAGTGAAGTGAGATGCTCCACTCAAAGCCATGATCAAACGTGAGACTAGGAATCCTTCCTTTTTGTTATGGGAAAGTTCATGTCCATAAATAATCCCGAGTCCTGCCCAAAGAGCACAGGATACGGTTGCTCCGACCAGGCTCGTTATAGAAATTGCTCCTGTTCCATCTGTTGTGTATTGGTGCAATCGCCAAGCTAAAACAATCTGAAATGCAATAAAGACTGGAAGCATGAAATACATTACGGAGTATTGGAGCCGTTTTATGCCATACGAATTACCATCTGGAGCAAAATCTGCCCGATGGTGGATATTTCTTGTCAGCGTATCGATAACGGTGTTTAATCCGAAAAGAAATACGCCTGTCCATGCATACACACCGCCTATAAGAATTCCGACAATGGCTAATAACGACATTGTCGGGACGATGAGATATCGGGCATTCACATAGAATGTCCTCATAATTGTAACCTCCTATTTTTGGGTTTAATTTTTTGTAGCCCTAGGAGTCAATTCTCCCTTTTAGCGCTTTATTTAGAATCGCGGCAAGCAGACAAATCACGATTGGTCACCGGGGTATCGATTCGATACCCCGGCAGATTTTTAAAACTTTTTATTTATAACTTGTGATCCTCTATTCTTTAGCTGCAGCGAAGCCTTTTTCAAGGTCAGCGATAATGTCATCAATATGCTCAATACCAACAGACAATCGGATAAGCCCCGGGTAAACGCCAGTATCAGCTTGCTCTTCTTCAGTAAGTTGACTGTGAGTGGTTGAAGCCGGATGAATGACTAAGCTCCGCACATCTCCAATATTGGCTACATGACTGTGGAGTTCAAGGCCTTCAACGAATTTCTTTCCGGCGTCAACACCGCCTTTAATGTTAAAGGCAGGAATAGCGCCGTAACCCTTTCCGCCAGTTAGCTCAGTAGCTCGAGCATGCCACGGACTGCTTTCCAGCCCTGCATATGCCACAGATTCGACTTGGTCGTGGCCTTCGAGATACTGTGCAACTGCAAGAGCGTTGCTAACGTGACGTTCCATGCGCAGACTCAGAGTTTCTAGCCCTTGTAGGAACATAAATGAATTGAACGGAGTTGTAGCTGCACCAATGTCACGGAGCATCTGCACACGGGCTTTGATTATGTAGCTTCCGTGTCCTAAAGCCGGCCAATAAGCAAGCCCTCCATAGCTGGGATCAGGTTCTGTCATAGTAGGAAATTTTCCGCTAGCACCCCAGTCGAAACTTCCACCATCAACGATGAGGCCACCTATTGATGTGCCATGGCCGCCAATGTATTTCGTAGCAGAGTGCACGACGATATCTGCACCATGTTCAAACGGGCGAACAAGGTAAGGGGTTGCCGCTGTGCTATCAACCATGAGGGGGACACCGTTATTGTGGGCTACTTCACTCACCCCACTGACATCAAGCCAGTTGTTTTTCGGGTTGGGATTCATTTCCCCATAGAAAAGCTTCGTATTGTCCCGAACCGCTGCTTGCCATTCATCTAGGTCATCGGGGTCTTCAACAAACGTTACTTCAATCCCGAATTTGGGCAATGTGTAATGGAAAAGGTTGTAAGTTCCTCCATACAAAGATGCACCAGAAACTAAATGGTCTCCGGATTCTAGGATCGTTAAGATTCCAAGAGTTTCCGCTGCTTGTCCCGAAGCTACAGCAAGCGCTCCTGGGATACCCACAGCGGTTTCTGTTGCGCCTTCGAGCGCAGCTATCCGCGCTTCAAAAACTCCTTGCGTGGGGTTCATTATCCTGGTGTAGATATTTCCCATTTCTGCAAGCGCAAACAGGTTCGATGCATGTTCGGTACTGTTGAATGTAAATGAAGTTGTTTGATATATCGGAACAGCTCTTGCATTAGTTGCTGCATCCGGTTCCTGTCCAGCATGGATCTGCTGTGTCTCGAACTGCCAATCACTCATGGTTTCACTTCCTTTATGAAGGGACCCTTTAGCTTGCGGTGCTGCTGCTCAGTCTTTTGTCTTGAGATAATTACTTTGCATTTATCTCGGGACAATTACTTGCGCTTTAGCACCACATCCCCGAATTACCGGGAAGCACCTTGGGTGTCCGTCCTAGGTTGCCGGGCCCACCACTGGTGAACCGCTCTTAATGTTCCTATGATTCAACCATAAAGACTGACTAATAGCAACCTGAGTGAAAATATTTTTTGTAGATGGCTAGTTTTGGCTATTAACCTTGACCACCGCTGGAGTCTTTAACGCTCTGTTTCCCTGAAGATATCCATGGCATCATCGAGCGAAGTTCTTCGCCGACTTTCTCGATGGCAAGTTCATGTCCTGCAGCTTCGAGCTTGAGAAACTGTTCTCGTCCTCCGCGCGCCTCCGCTACCCATTCATCAGCGAATTGTCCGCTTTGTATCTCTTGTAAGATTGTTTGCATTGTTTCTCGCACATGATCATCGATCACTCTTGGGCCACGTGTGAGGTCACCATATTCTGCAGTGTCCGACACGCTATACCGCATTCCCGCTATCCCCTCTTCGTACATGAGGTCAACGATGAGTTTTAATTCATGCAAACATTCGAAGTATGCAATCTCCGGTTGGTAACCGGCGGTAACGAGGGTATCGAATCCGCTTCGAACCAACTCTGTAATCCCTCCACAGAGAACCACTTGTTCGCCAAAGAGATCTGTCTCGCATTCCTCAGTGAATGTGGTTTCGATGACTCCGGCACGGGCCCCACCGATAGCGTCAGCGTAGGCTAAGGCAAATTCTTTTGCCGACCCAGATGCGTCGTTTTCGACTGCGATGAGACAAGGGACTCCTCCTCCTTCGAGGTAAGTACGACGAACAAGATGTCCGGGCCCTTTAGGAGCTACCATCACTACGTCAACGTCACTAGGTGGTTGTATCAGGTCAAACCTAATGTTGAACCCATGGGAGAACATTAAAGTATCTCCGGGGCTCAAGTTTGGTCCAATGTGTTCGTCATATATATCAGCTTGTTCTGTATCAGGGAGAAGAAGCATGATCACATCTGCCCAAGATGAAGCGTCCGCTATGTTCATAACGGGGAGGCCTGCTGTTTCTGCTTTTCCTACTGATGATGATTCGGGACGTAACCCTACACACACCTCTATGCCGGATTCTTTCAAGTTAAGGGCATGTGCGTGTCCTTGTGATCCGTACCCGAGGACAGCGACTTTTTTCCCGTCGATATGTGACCTGTCAGCGTCGGCTTCGTAATAGATATTTGCCACTGTTTTCTCCTTCATCTTAATTTAAAGATATATGGTGA
>JAKMEQ010000006.1 GCA_022425805.1 Acidimicrobiales bacterium | reverse complement strand
ATCAATTATCGGATATCACGCCAGCAACAACTCTCTTTATCATTAATTCAAAATCATTTTCGACACAAGAAACTCTAAGTAATGCTGGGGTAGCAAGAAATTGGTTGCAGAAAAAACTTGGGACTGGGAAAGAAGTAATCGAGAAACATGTCCTTGCCGTTACTGGAAATAAGCAGGGGGCAAAAGAATTTGGACTCCCAAATGAAAATATCCTTCCAATCTGGGATTGGGTGGGCGGCAGGTACTCGATTTGTTCCCCTGCAAGTCTTATCTTGCAGATTGGAATAGGAGCTGAGAACTTCCGCATGATGCTCAATGGTTTTTCAGAGATAGATGACCATTTCCGAAGCGCTAACTTTCGCAACAATATTCCCGTACTAATGGCATTAGTAGGCATGTGGAACCGGAACTTCTTGGGATTTAACAGTCTCGCTGTGATTCCATATGCTAAAGCGCTTGCGCAGTTTCCTGGGTATCTTCAACAACTTGAAATGGAAAGCAATGGGAAAAGTGTTCACCTTGATGGAACAGATGTTGAACATGAAACTAGCCCCATCGTTTGGGGAGGAGTTGGAACGGATTCTCAGCATTCTTTCTTCCAGTTTCTCCATCAAGGTACAACGATTACGCCAGTTGATTTCATCGCCTTCTGTAATCCAGTGAAGCCTTTACCCAAATCAAGCGAAGCGGATCAACAAGACCAACTCCTTGCCAACTGTTTCGCTCAAGCACAAGCATTGGCTATGGGGTCGAACAAAGGCGGCATCAACGAAATAAGCAATGAAAATATTTCCAGTATTCGTAACGTAGATGGAAATCGTCCGAGTACTACGATCTTGGCGAATACGCTTTCGCCCTACTCTCTTGGACAACTAATAGGCCTATATGAACACAAGGTATTTGTTCAAGGAGTACTTTGGCAGATAAATAGCTTTGATCAGTGGGGTGTCGAGTACGGGAAAGCCCTAGCAGAGTCTATTATCCCTAATCTTGTGCAAAGCACCCCTTCCTTACCCACTGTGGATTCTTCCACAGATTCATTAATTGCCCAATATCACAGGTGGCGGAAGCGTTGATCGGTGAGATGAGCGAAGTTCCACGAACCAAGATTGAACTCATAGATGCGACATCAGAGGCAAGAATATTTAACTATCTAATTAAATGTTTAATCATCATTTTGTTTGTGATTGCACTTGTCTTCCCAACTGACTTTTTAGAGGGCAAGGCAATGGGGATGCGTGCGCCCTTGTTTGTTGGATCTGCCCTTCTTATCCCGATATTAGAGAGAATGAGACGTGTTCGTCGTGTTCCTTATCCACATATGGCTGATTGTTTCCTTGTTGTCCCATTCGTTATCGATACGTTCGGTAACGTCATTGGCCTATATGAAAATTTCACTGCCACTGACGATGTTTTTCATTGCATCAATTGGATCTTCTTGGTCTGCGCTTTTCAGGCTTTTCATTTCCGCCGGACCATTGAAAAGCAAAGCGCTATTTTGCTCGGGGCAGGGTTTGGAGCGCTTGCAATAGTTGTTTGGGAAATAATGGAGTGGGTAGTTGATACAACAGGAGCTGGAGGTGGGCTAGGTCTTACCTATGGAGATACAATCGGCGATCTAACGCTTTCCACAGGTGGTGGGGTTATTGGTTCATGCCTTGGTGTATTCTTTTTCGGCGTAACGAACCCAAGTAGTAGCGAAAAATCAACCTAAGTCAACGACTTGCTTTTAATCTCTTTCACTACTTTCAACGCTGTTTCTATAGTTTGATCGATTACATCATCAGAATGCGCCAAGCTCGGAAATAGCGCTTCGTAAGGTCCTGGAGGAAAGGCCACACCATTTTGGAGCATGCCGTGGAAAAATTTTTGATACACCCCATTTTCTGCTGCCTTTTTAGCTTCATCAAAGTTACTTGGGGCAGACTCTGTGAAGAAGACACTTAATAACGAACCGACTCTGGGGACCACCGCTGGAAAATTTGTATCAGAAAAAACCTGTTCAAAACCTTTGGATAAACGTTCTGCTGTTTTCTCCAAGGAGGAATATGCTTCTTCAGTTAGTAGGCCAAGTTGGGCCAATCCAGCAGCAGTAGCGATTGGATTGCCTGATAGTGTCCCCGCTTGGTACACCTCCCCTAATGGAGCAACGTTCCGGAGAAGGTCAGCGCTTCCTCCATATGCTCCCATTGGAAGGCCGCCTCCTATCACCTTGCCAAAACACCATAGATCTGGTTGTACCCCGAACCATTGCGATGCACCTCCACGAGACAGGCGGAAGCCTGTTATCACCTCGTCAAATATTAGAATCGACCCATTATCCGAACATGTATCACGTAGCTTTTGAAGGTAACCCTCCGAAGGCGGAACGATTCCCATGTTTGCTGGAACTGGCTCCAGTATCACCGCAGCGACCGAAGGGTCAACTTCGGGGATGGTGTTCCATGGCGCAACTACAGTATCAGCAACTGCGCCTGGCGGGACTCCAGAACTTCCGGATAAGCCCTGATTAGCGACTCCACTCCCGCCAGCTGCTAATAAAGCATCACCGTGCCCATGATAGTGACCAGCAAATTTAATTATCTTATTTCGTCCGGTAGCACCACGCGCTAGGCGAATAGCAGTCATCGTTGCTTCTGTTCCGCTAGAAACAAGACGGACCATCTCGACTCCATCTACACGGTCGCAAAGCTCTTCAGCCATTTCAATCTCACCAAGGGTAGGCGCCCCGTAGGAAGTTCCATTTCCGGAGGCTTGTTGGATCGCATCAATGATTTGTGGAGGAGAATGGCCTGCAATAGCTGGACCGTAGCTCATCACGTAGTCGATGTACCTCTTCCCTTCACTGTCCCAAATATACGGACCCTCGGCACGAGAAACAAAATACGGAGTTCCTCCAACTGACCCAAACGAACGCACAGGGGAATTCACACCGCCCGGTATAACCCGACTTGCCCGATCAAAGAGGTCTTTGCTCACAATATCTGTGCAACTTCTCGCGCTAGATATGTCAAAATAAAATCTGCTCCAGCTCGTTTAATAGCTGTTAAGTGCTCAAGAGCTACGGCTTCGCCGTCTATCCATCCATTTGATGCAGCGGCCTTGATCATTGCGTACTCTCCGGAGACCTGATAGGCGGCAATAGGTACATCAGTGATCTCTCTCGCTTTGGATAATATATCCAAGTATGGGGTAGCAGGTTTTATCATGACCATATCGGCTCCTTCTTCCAGATCAGCACGAATCTCTGCGAGAGCTTCACGTCCATTTCGCCAATCCTGCTGATAGGTTTTCCGGTCACCGCCGTCAGCAATCGTGACCTCTGCCGCCTCACGGAAAGGCCCATATAATCCTGATGAATACTTAGCGGAGTAGGCAAGAACTGAAATTTCTTCGAACCCATCGGTATCCAAAGATTCCCTGATTGCTCGTACCTGCCCATCCATCATCCCGCTGGGTGCAACAATATCTGCCCCAGCAAACGCTTGGGCTTGTGCTATCCGTCCGTATATTTCCAAGGTTGAATCATTATCTACCGTTCCATTCTCCCGAAGTACCCCACAGTGACCATGATCGGTATATTCATCGATACAGAGATCAGCAATAAGTACCATCTCATCTGAAATAGCTTCCCTGCAATCTTGAAGGGCGAGTTGAACAATTCCTTGAGGGTTCCAAGCTTGAGAACCAACCGCGTCCTTCTTCTCAGGTATACCAAAAATAATGACTCCAGGGATGCCGATACTTTGGAGCTCTTTTACTTCATCGACAAGCGACCGGCGTGTATGTTGAATGACACCGGGAAGAGATTCTATGGGTTGTGGCGTTTCGATCCCCTCCCGAACAAAAAGAGGGGCGATGAGATCATCAACACCTATTCTAGTTTCAGCGATTAGACGTCGTAAGGCTGGTGTTCTTCGCAATCGGCGTAATCTCTTATCTGGGAAAGCCACGATTTTAGTCTACAAGTCACTAGAGCACGTTCGGAAGGGTACATAGTTGAAAACCATCGGAGTTCCCGTAATGATTTAGATTAACTTGATGAATCTATCGAATAGTAACTCTGAAGAGCTTGGATAATTCCTGCTGTTGAGCTCGGAGAGGCCTGAACGTGCGGGACAAGGCCAGCATGTCGAATGGTCTGGCTAGTGATCGGACCAATAGAAACAACCAACTCGGGAATGTTCCCTAACCCAAACATTGATATGAAATTCTGAACTGTGGATGATGAAGTAAAAATAATAGCATCCGCCGATTTCAGAAGCTCAACCGTCTTATCCTCTTTAACCGGAATAATAGTGCGGTATACCTCTATGTCATCTACTAACCACCCACATGATTTCAAAGTCTTAGGAAGAAGATTACGTGCGACAGCGGCACGTGGTATTAGAACACGACCACCGGGCGGTGCTTCAGGGAACTCCTCCAGAAGTCCCTCAATGACGTGATTATCTGGGACTAGGTCAACACTTATGTCGAGCTGTCTAAGCTTTTGTGCTGTACTCGGTCCAATAGCAGCGATGTTAATATGTTGTAACTTTTCTAATTGTGGTTGAGAAGAAAAAAACCAATCCACTCCGTTGGTAGAAGTAAAGATAATCCATTTATATAGATCCAAATGGTTTAAAGCATCTTGAATTTTTGTCCCTCCATCTAATGGCGGAACAATTTCTATTGTCGGAATCCCGATTGGAATTGCTCCCGCTTCTCTTAGCCTCTCGGAGAATTCTTTTGCTTGATGACTTGCACGAGTAAGAACTATTTTTTTACCAGCTAAAGCTAATTCTGAGTCTATTAAAGGTTCTATATCCATTTTTTAAATCCTATTACGAACAGCAAAGTGATGGGGTCTAACCTGTGAAATGAAATAAGGCTCTTGCTCCCTGCTCTACTAAAGTTTGTGCCGCTGTCCTCCCTAATTCAATTTCATTATCTCCGCGTCGGTCATCTCTTAGAATTGTTTTCCCATCCTCGCTGGCAACAAGACAACGGAGTCGGATCAGACTATTTTCTTGTGTTGCATAGGCTGCAACTGGGCTTCTGCAGTCAGCCCCAATTTCTGCAAGAAATGACCTTTCAGCCTCAACTAATACTCGGGAAACAGAATCTTGGATATGGATTAATGATTCGCTAGTTTTGCTATCTCCAGCTCGGGTTTCAATACCTAGAGCTCCCTGCCCGACTTGGGGAAGCATAAATTCGGGTTCAAGTATCTCTACAATTTCTGGCCGAAGTTCAAGTCGCTCAAGTGCAACCGCTGCCATCAAAATAGCATCGTATTCTTTCCCCTTATCTAATCTGGTCTCGATATTTCCTCTAAGCTCATGAAAAATCAAGTCGGGGCGCACTGAAGCCAATAGTGCTTTACGTCGAACTGATCCCGTTGCAACATGGCCGCCCGAAGGCAGTTCGGCATAGGTGCAGCCGACAAGCGCATCTCTTGCTTCGCCACGGTGCGGAACTGCAACCAGTTCTAACCCTTCGGGAGTTTTTGAGGGTAAATCCTTTAAGGAATGCACTGTAAAGTCAGCGCGTTCTTCCAAAACAGCAGTTTGGACTTCTTTCGCAAATGCGCCTCTCCCGCCAATCTCGTGAATGGGAGTTATCTGGTTTTCATCACCGGAGGTGACAACAATTAAAGGTTCTACCTTGACACCAAATGGTTCTAATAACGACGCGACATGATACGTTTGCCAAAGAGCCAAAGGACTCCCACGCGTTGCTGCTATGAGTTTCATATAATCATATTAGATCGCTAAAGTGACTTCAACGAGAACAGTCCCTCTCTCACACTTAAAGAGAGTAAAGCACTTTAAAACCCACATGTGTCTAGCCTTCTTGTTTGATATCTCTTTTTAGAGGTCGAACAGTTCTTGCAAAGCTTCAGCGAGACGCTCACCCCGTGGTGAATCGGCGGCTTCATTTATCGTAATCGTGGGCGAATGGAGAATCTTTCCAAGGAGTCGCTTCGTCAGCAAATCAACAGCTTCACGTTCTTCTTCATTGAGGCTAGACAAGCGGGATTCGAAGCGTTTAAGTTCAGCTAGACGAATCTCCTCTACACTGTTTCGGAATCCAGCGACCAGTGGAGCAACTTGGCGCGCAGAGAGTTGCTCAAGGTAATGACTAACTTCTTCAGTTATCAGTTTCTTCGCAATCAGGATTTCTTTTTCTTGACTCGTCCTGGCCCTGTTTGCATATTCTCTGAGGTCATCCATATCAAGTAAAGAAATACCCGCTATTTGCTCTGCTGTTGGATCAATGTCACGAGGTATTGCAATGTCAACAACGAGAAGCGGTCTGTTGCGACGTTGTTCCATTACATCAACCAGATAATCATGATCGAGCATCAACGAAGACGACCCTGTAGAGGTAAAGAAGACATCGGCTTTAACCAGTTCCTCAGACAATCTTTCCAGAGGGACAGCTCTAGCGTTATTCGTATCCGCAAGAGCTTCTGCGCGTACTAAGCTTCGATTTGATAGCGTCACTTTCTTAGCATCTAGTTTCGTCAATTGCGCTAGAACACCTTGTGCCATCTCTCCCGCTCCTAGAACAAGAATATTCTGCTCAGAAAGGTCACCACGATCGTTTGCCATCGCTACAGCCACCTGAGAAACAGATGGAGTTTCTTTTGAAATACCCGTTTCACTTCTGATGCGCTTTCCCGCTTCTAAAGTACTCCGGAATACCGAGTTAATTACTGTGCCGCAATGACCCTCTTCGCGGGCATGTTCCCACGCGACCTTTACTTGATGTTGGATTTCGCTTTCTCCAATAACTGCAGAATCCAACCCGCACGTCACAGTGAAGAGGTGATGGATTGCATCATCATCATGGTGAGCATATAAGTGATCACTAAAAGCTTCGGGAGGAATCTGAGCAGTCTCAGCCAAAAAGTCTCGAACGTCCTGATATGCACCATGAAATTTCTCCGCATACACATATACTTCAGTTCGGTTACAGGTAGAAAGAACAACCGACTCACTCACATGCTTCCGTCCAGAAATATCTTCGAGCGCCTTGGGTAATTGATCTGAATTGATCGAAAACCGCTCAAATTGATCGAGCGGCATGGTTCGGTTGTTTACTCCGATTGCTACAAGAGACACGCTGTGAAGGTCCTTAACTTTTCCCTCGATCCAAATGGATCGAACCTAGCTTTGTCGAGACTTAAGAACCCTGCCAAACCAAAATCAATTTAGATTTCATGAATTTCAGAGAATCTATTCGCCTCTTCTATAACATACCTCTATTTTTGAATTAATGGGAGTTGGAGCCATGGGGAAATACAGATTTTCTTAACTATCGAGCAAGGAAAAATAATTGAACAACGGCTGCTACAAGAATCGCTGTTAGAAGAAAAAAAATAAAAATAGTCGTTCGGTTCCTCATTAACGTTTCCTCAGAGTCACGGGACTTGAGTTTGTAGCCCCATCTGTTAAAGCCGATAACTCAACTTGTTGACCTTCGAAAAGTTGGAGCTCTTCAGATGCTGATCGCCCATAAACTGCTAAAGCGAGCAGCCCATAAGAATCGACAAGAAGGCCGATTTCGGAGACAGGGATCTCTTCAAAAGTATTTACTCTCACTACGCTCCGCATACTTTCTCCAAATTGTAATCTCAAATTATCCCCAAAATCATCTACATCTTTGGGAGAAAGATTTAGTTGCAGATTACCGAAATGGTCTTGCCAAAGAACTTCTGCTGTTGCTACCTCTCCTTCACGTCCCCCTACCGGAAGCAACCCAGGCTGAAGAGAAGCCACGGAGATCTTACTTCCTAACGTTTCCAAAGGGACACCTTGGCATAAATGGGCAGATATTGGGCCAAAGATATCTCTACCAGCAAAGGTGGGTGATAAGGACGGGAGATGGAATTCCGGATTGTCTAATTCAAACGCACGCGAAGGCTCTCCTAACATTGCTATCGCCGGAGCAAGTAACCCATTATCAGGTCCGACAAAGACATAATCGCCATCATTAACCTCTATTGCTACTCCAATTCGAGAACCCCCAACGCCTGGATCGACAACGGCGAGAACTACACCAGAGTCTAGATACTGTGCAGATCGGGCAAGGGCCAATCCCCCCGAGCGAACATCATGAACCTTTATCCCATGGGTAATGTCGATAATCTTTGTCTCAGGAGAAAGGGAACGCACGACAGATTTAACCACGCCGACGGATTCATCTTTGGTACCGTAATCGCTAAGGAAACTTATGGTGTGGAACCGCTTACTATCCATATTTCAATCCTATTTGCAGTACAAGAGGTATAGGCCAGCCCAGCAGAAATTAATAATTACCCAGTTTGGTTGTATCGACTTGCAATAAATTGATCAACATCCTCTTCGCGAATTCGGTAGGATTTCCCAACGCGAGCTGCACGAATGTCGCCAGCTTTAATCAACCTGTACACCGTCATAGAAGACACGCGCATAAGATCTGCAACTTCACCAACTGTCATGAATCTTGGCGAGTTACTTGTGCTTTTAGGCATTCTCATCCTTTAAAGGCCGGTCGGGTCACCTTAGGTCACACAGGGAAAAGTGCAAATCTGTCTCATAATTAAAAAGATGGATTTGTTACGCTAATTCATCTGCACGATGTGTAGCAGCACGTATCGCTTCTGTGATGATTTGGGCAAACCCCATATCTTCGAAAACTCTGATAGCGGCGGCAGTAGTGCCATTGGGTGATGTCACTGCAGCACGTAACTGCATTGGGGTTTGCTCTGATTGGTCGAGCAGGCTTGCTGCGCCAAGAATAGTTTGGCGAGTAAGGAGATCCGCAACTTCTGGGTCAAGGCCTTCACTAATACCAGCAGACGTCATCGCCTCTGCTAGGGCAAATATATAGGCAGGGCCCGATCCACTGAGACCAGTAACAACATTGATGAGACTCTCATCTACCACAGTGACTTTGCCGACAGCGGCGAAAATAGAACTTGCCCATTCTAAGTCCTCGTGTGTGGCATCTTTACCTGCCACCAAGGCTGACATTCCTATTCCAATCACCGCCGGAGTATTCGGCATCACCCGTATAACCCGTATTCCGGAAGGCAGTTCTCCTTGAATTATGTTTGTTCTCACGCCTGCAGCGATCGAAATAATACGATTAGGAGCAAAATCAGATAGTTCTTGGCAAACTAGCCGCACGTAATCTGGTTTCACTGCAAGAAGAACATCATCGGCGTGTTCGATTTTGGCTATGACTCTTAATCCATCATATTTTTTACTAATCTCATTTCGTCTTTCATCCACAGGCTCCACGATTGTGATTTCTTTAGGCTTTGCCCAACCAGCATTTAATAAGCCAGCTGTTAATGCTTCACCCATTTTCCCGCCACCGACGACCATTAGTTTTGATGCCATACATAAAAACTAGTAGCTAGCAGGCCCTGATGGACCCACTATCAGAATCTCTTTAGAGTTTTACGACTTTTCCCTGAAC
Source organism: Acidimicrobiales bacterium (assembly GCA_022425805.1). Taxonomy (GTDB): domain Bacteria; phylum Actinomycetota; class Acidimicrobiia; order Acidimicrobiales; family UBA8592; genus UBA8592. The sequence goes on along the minus strand of JAKMEQ010000006.1, from coordinate 11,783 downwards.
CGGCTAGCAAACCCAAGACGTAACGCTGGCTGAAAACATAGCTCGATAGTAGAGTAAAAAGTACCTAGTACTCGGTCTAAGGTACTCTCGCAGACGAGATCACTACTTATCTGACCAGCTAGATAAATCGCATCTTCAGAACCAATCGAAAACGCAAATCCGTACATTTTTCGATTCCTACGAAGTAGATGCCTAAAAAAGTCTGCCTTGTTCTCTTCAGGAGCTGGCATCATATACGTTTCGTAATGAAGAGTCCGTTGACCCAAAGTAAATACAATCATAGAATTATTTTTTTCTTCACCAGTGAGACGAACATACCAGCGCCGCTCATTGTGGTCATACTCAACGGACTGAACAACCGTTTTGGCCTTCAATTGATTTTCAAGCCATCCATGAATGACTTCTGTAAATTTGGAAAGTTCTTCTTGAGATACAGTCGATTCAGACATTTGATCTATCGACAATCAACTAATTCTTTTACAGTTACCAAATCGTAGATACGGAGAATCTGATTGGCTGTTTCATTCCACGAATACTTTCGCGCCATCTCCGCTGCGCACATAGCCATCTCTGCTGCTAATAACGGATTATTAAGAATCTGCGATGCATACCTTGCATACGCCTCAGGCTCTCGCTCATCTATCAAGAATCCAGTTTGACCATGAACTATAAGATCCTTTAGCCCTCCAACAGAAGCTGCAATCACTGGAGCTCCACATGCCGCAGCTTCAAGTGCTACAAGACCGAATGATTCCGAGCGACTGGGAACAAGCACAAAATCCGATGCCCTATAGAAAGTACTCAAAATATGATGAGGCTGTGGCGCAACAAGATGGACTTGCGATTGTAACCCCCTACTTCGAATCAGTTCTTTTATACCTTGTTCTTCAATATTTCCCATAGGTCCACTTGCGCCTCCGACGATCAACAATGTGGCCTTGGCTATATTCAGTGACGCGAAAGTTTCAATAGCTAGATCAACACCTTTTAATGGCTGAAGGCGTCCAACAAATAAAACGATAGGCCCATCTTCTAACCCGAGAGCGGAACGAGCCGCCTCTTGATTACCCGGTGAAAAAAATGCATGCTCAACACCTAAGGGAACGACAGCTATCCGATCAGCTGAAGCTCCATAGAGGTCTTGTAACTGCCTTGCTTCAGCTGAACTATTCGCCACGACCACTTCCGAACAATCAATAATTTCTTGTTCTTTTAGAGACCGGTTCAACGGCTCGAAATCCCCAGAAAAACCCTTAGCTTTCCCGAGGGTGTGAAATGTAGTCACAAGCGGTATCCCTAACCGGTGTTTAAGAATATGCCCAGAAACCCCCGATAACCAATAGTGGGCATGAAGAACATCTACATCAGGCCTTTTGGACAAATCCTTTTGAACTTCATCAGTAAACTTATTGACTATCTGTGGGAGTTCATTTTTCGAAAGACTAGGGTCTCCAGCATCAATGTGGACTAGTCGAACACCCGGTTCGATCATTACTTCATCAGGTATTGACGCTGCCCAACGACGCACATAGATAGTACACTGCACCCCTTTATGAGCCAAAGAGCTAACAAGTTCTCGGATATATACATTCATACCACCAGAGTCACCTTCACCTGGCTGCACGAATGGGGAAGTATGTAATGACAACATGGCAACATGGAGATTCCCTTGTCCCGAATCAAAGATGGGTCCTCTAGTCACTGGATCTAGGTTACTATTCATCTCATCCACCTGAAACTGGAGGAAGAATAGCTAATTCATCTCCACCAGTAACTGGATCCGTTTCTTGAGCTGGGATGCCATTTAGCCATAGTCTGCATGTAGGTAATGCAGCTGCAAAGTCAGAACCAAATTCCTCGACTGCGAGTTCGATCACCCGACCTACAGTATCTGCTTCAAAATGGAATTGGCTAACACCTGCTATTTCTCGGATAGATGCGAATAAACGTAGAATAACCACAACTAAAGACTACCGTCTATACATTATGACCAGATTATTTCTTGTTCGTCACGGCCAGTCAGAATGGAATGCACTCGGGAAATGGCAGGGTCAAGCAGACCCTCCTTTAAGTAAACTCGGAGAAGAGCAAGCCCTCCAAGTAGCATCCGGCCTCCCTCCATTTGTACTTTTAGCGTCATCCAATCTACAACGGGCTATGCAGACAGCAAAGATCTTCGCTCAAATACAAGATTGGGGCCATAACAATATTGTCATTGAAGAACGCTTACAAGAAAGAGATGCTGGAGCATTTAGTGGTCTGACACGCGTTGAGATAGATGAACAGTTTCCGGGGTATCTTGGCAACGATATCTGGCCAGACAATTGGGAACCTGACGATGTGCTACTCAAGCGTCTATTAGCGGGGTTAGATGAACTCGTTGCCCTTACAACAAAAACCCCACTAAGCGACACTAGTGGCGACATCGTAGTAGTGACCCATGGGGGATGTATCTACGCCCTTGAAAGCCTATTCGGAGAAAGTTACGAACGAATCCCGAATCTATCTGGCAGGTGGTTTGAGATCAACAATGGTGATATTGAAATCGGAGAAAGGGCCGATCTACTTGACCCGAAAGAGCGAACCTCTCCTGATCCGTTCACTATCTAACTTTTGTATTTAAGTACATCCGGTGGGATTCGAACCCACGATCTTCGGCTTAAAAGGCCGCTGCCTTACCAGGCTTGGCTACGGATGCAAATTTCTACTCTCCCGAATGGATGAGTCTAACGGCTCTAATGTCTCTACCCTCTCCAACATCGTACGAGTTGGTTTTGAATGTATCTAATTAATTCCACCTCCAAGGCTTGCAATCAAAGTACATGCATCGACACCTTTGAATTTCAAGATTCTTTCTATGCTTTCTTGCACAGCATCAACTTTGAGTTGTCCTGAAACTAAACTTGCTTCCATGCCATCGAGCAGAGATGAAACTTGCTTTGGATCGGGAACCATCACGATATCAACTCCTGCGTTAATGGCCATTAGTGTTGCTTCCAACACCGGCCATCTTTCTTCTATTGCTGCCATACCAAGTGAATCTGTCATCACAAGGCCATCGAATCCCATTTGGACTCGTAAAAGATCTTTGACCGCAGCACTAGAAAGAGATGCCGGAAGTTCCCCAGTTAAACCTGGTACCCAAAGATGCCCGACCATGACTGCCATCCGATCTTCAAGAAGCATATCGAATGGTAGTAAATCTATTTGACGCATTTCCTCTATATCTGGGGTGATAGCCATACCTAAGTGGCTATCTTGCGAAGCATTCCCATGGCCAGGGAAATGCTTCAGAACTGGTAAGATCCCTGCCTTCTCGTAACCAGAAATAACTGCACCTGCATTCCGAATTACGGACTGTGGGTCATTCGAAAATGACCTGTCACCGATACCTGGACCCTGTCCAACGTCCAGTACTGGTGCGAGAGCGATTGTAATGCCGAGGTCTACCAAATTCTTACCGTATTCCATAAACATCTTCTCTATCTCTGGTAGCGGCAACAAAGAAAGCGCAGCAGCAGATGGCAATCTTCCCAGTTTATGTTTAAGCCGCTGCACTCTGCCTCCTTCTTCGTCAGAAGCAATTAGAAAAGGGATGTGAGAAGCTGAATTCACTTCGAGCAAGTAAAGCAAATCTTCTTCAACGGGTTCCCCCAAAATCCCGACCATCCCTATTTCATTACCTGTAGCTAGATCCCGTACAAGTGAAAACCCTGAAGGGTCTGAAAGCGTCATGACTAGTTGTCCAAGGCCCATTCGAGTGGGTATATCAATAAGACAATCAGGTTCAGGAGTTCTGGTTGGTACCGGAGTAACAATCGGCTGTGGAGTAGTAGTATCAAGCGATCTGGGAGTAGGGCCGCTCCTTTCAGATGGTACGTTGATTTGAGTTTTCTGGAGTTCAAGAAGAGCAATGTCTGAAGTATTGGAGCAAGAAAGAAGAAAGCCAAATGCGAACACGATGGTTACGAAACGAAAGGACACAGCGCTAGGTTAGATGGTAAAAATGGATTCGACTACAAATAAAAGCAAACTTAAGGAACGGTATGACCATACTAATTGATGAACCCATCTGGCCTTTCCGCGGGGAACGATGGGCTCATCTCGTGAGTGATGAAAGTTACGAAGAACTTCATCAATTCGCCCAAGGTCTCGGAATACCTGAACACGGCTTCCAAGGTGACCATTACGATATTCCTAAGCGGTTATGGGACGTAGCGGTTGATGCTGGTGCATTACCTACAGACCCTCGTGTTCTCGTCGCCAGATTGAAAGAAGCAGGACTACGAAAGCGAAAACGCGGATAAGTAAATGCTTTTCGAACAAGTTCAAAGCAGAAGTCTCACAACACCCTGTCAAATCTGCCAGAATGGTCAATGACCTTGATTGAACCTTAGAAACAGAAAACTAAATAGAAAATTACCTAAATGACGAACACCGAAAATGTTCAACTCACGATTCCAGCTGTTACTGAATATGAAGCAGTTGCCATAACCACCATCGCTCATTTAGCTGTTCGACGAGGGTTCTCGTTGAAGGAAGTCGAAGACTTACGCTTAATCATGGCGGAAACGACGAAACTCCTTACTGGGCTTCAAAGACAAGGCTCTACTCTTCAACTTAATTACAATGTCAGTGAGCGACAAGTGCACCTGGATGCCTTCGCTAAAGGTTCCTACTCTGGTCCTTTGGCCGAAAAAGACATTACACAATTCAGAACATCCGTTGGGGCTCTTCTTGATTATTTCTTAATCGACAACGCTAAACACTGGGTTTCTCTTACCAAAGATCGATTAGGGTAAGGGCCCTAATTTCGACCGGTTGAACCGAATCCGCCTTCTCCCCGCTTAGTGGCGGGAAGAGCATCAAGTTCTTCGAACTCTGCTGTTTCTACACGCTGAATCACAAGTTGGGCTATCCGTTCACCTCGCACAACGTTAAAAGAATCATTTGGATCCGTATTGACCAACAGAACCTTTAGTTCGCCTCTGTAGCCGCTGTCTATGAGACCGGGAGTGTTAAGACAAGTAATACCATTTTTTGCTGCCAACCCACTTCGAGGTTGAATAAAACCGGCGTACCCTTCAGGGATCGCAATTGCTATTCCCGTCGCAACCAGAGCGCGACCACCACCTGGCTCGAGAGTTACATCTTCGGCAGCTAACAGGTCACAGCCTGCGTCACCGGGCTTTGCATACTTCGGCAATGGGAGGTCAGGATCTAGACGTTTTATCTGAAGTTTAATCACTGGCGAAGAATACACCCCAGTTAACAAGAATGCTTTAATAAAACAAGATTCCTTCCTTTCGCATTATCTGGCTCTAAATGCTTTAGAATCAGCGAACATGCTTGCTTGGATTGATCTTGAGATGACCGGCTTAGATCCGGAACGTCATGTAATTGTTGAAATCGCAACTCTTATCACTGACGATGATTTAAATCTGATTGCTGAAGGACCAGATTTAGTCATCCATACGAACGAAAAACAATTAGAGCGTATGGATTCCATTGTTGTTGAGATGCATACTAGAAGCGGTTTACTCGAAGAAATTAAGACATCTACAGTCACGCTCGAAGCCGCTGGGGAAGAAACGCTTTCTTTTCTCAAAGAACACATACCCAAAGAGAAGACCGTTCCCCTCTGTGGTAATTCTATTGGGACTGATAGAAGGTTTTTAGCAAAATGGCTACCGGAAATCGAAGACTACCTACATTACCGTTCAGTTGACGTCACCAGCATCAAAGAACTCGGGAAACGATGGTATCCGGAGATCGTTGCATCTGCACCTGATAAAAATAATGGCCATCGGGCCATGGATGATATCAAAGCAAGCCTCGTGGAGCTGCAGTTCTATAGATCTAACCTATTCCCTCAAAAGGAAGGATGATGAAGACGCCAATATTCTCGAAGAAGGGTCGGGAGAATTGACTCGACCAATAAAGCAAGAGAAAGAGGCCGCGTCAGAAGAAGTAACTGAAGTCGCATCTGGAGTTCTTCGAGCACAACTCCCAATCAATTTACCTGGCCTTGGCCACGTAAATTGTTACATCATGGAAGACAGCCGAGGGGTCGCAGTTGTTGACCCTGGACTCCCAGGAGAAGACTCGTGGAATACTTTGACGAATCGACTCCATTCTGTCGGATATAAACCAGAAGATATACATACCGTTGTTGTAACGCACTCCCACTTTGATCATTTTGGTGGAGCCGAAAGAATAAGGGAGGTAGCTGGGGCTGATATCCTTACTCACGAATTTTTTCGTAATGCATTCAATAACCGCGAGCTATTAGAAGCCGAAGATTCAAGCGACCTAGACGAAAACTCTGATGAAGCTCAAGCACGAGTGATTGAACGCATCTTCTCGGAAAGACTTCCTTGGGGATCAGAGCGAACTATGCCGGCCCCAGAAGAGATAGAACGCTTTAAAAAAATGGGAAGATTCAATTCATCGTGGTTCAAAACCCCAACGCCAACAATAGAAGTAAGCGACTGTGAAACAATACAGTTAGCTCGGCGTGAATGGGTCGCTGTCCATACTCCGGGGCATACAAATGATCACCTCTGCCTCTGGGATCCAGAATATGGTGTGATGTTCTCGGGTGACCATGTCCTCCCAACGATCACTCCACATATCGGAGGCATATCTCCCGAGCATGACCCTCTGGCTAAATTTTTCGAATCTCTGAAAAAAATGGCTACCTACGAAGACGTATCAATTACTCTTCCCGCACATGGACACCCTTTTAAAGGCCTAGGAGAGCGCGCTCTTGAGATCGTCGAACATCATGAGGAACGTCTCGAAACTATTAGAAAAGCGGCCCAGCAGCTACCGGACGGGACAGTTACAGAGTTCATGAAAGTATTATTCAGCGAACGAGCGTGGGGAGATATGGCCGAAAGTGAAACTTACGCCCACTTAGAGCACCTAAAGGAACTAGGTGAGCTCCATCGCGACGAAAAAAAAGGGATGACCACTTATTCTTCATAGGGTTTCTTTAGGGTAACTCGCCTAAAATCCAGACGACAGAAATTAATTCACTTGACAACTCCTTAGTGGAATGATCCTCTATTACATAAGAAAGATATTGTGAGAAATTAGCATTCGACTTCACCGTTGGTGGAGTAGAAGATTTTTTATAATATAATTCGATAGCTTATAGACAGCCCTAAGACTAATGAGAAAGGAATGACATGGTATTTGATCAGCATATTAACGTAAATCAAAGTTTCCTTGAATCGTCGCTTCCTCCTTTTTGTTCAAACATCGGGGCAAGTCAAGAAAAACCTCTAACGGCTACATCTTCCGATACCTGTGGCTTTAACCATAAAGAGCATTATTGGAACACGGCCTTTAAGCCTTATTCCGTGCGGCCAAGGGAGACTAACCTCTAAATACATATCACATTTAGATTTTAGAACTCACAGGCCGTCGGAAACATCCGGCGGCTTTCTTCTTTTTAAGCAGAAAACAACCAAATATGAAAGGAAATTATCCATGATGACAACATTTGAATATCCACAAGAGGAATGGAAATCGCTGGCGCGATGTGCCAGCAGATCAATAAAGGCGAAAGATATATTTTTCTCTGAAGAAATCCATGAAATCGCTGAAGCAAAATCTATCTGCGCTGATTGCCCAGCGATTTCGCCATGCCTTGAAGGTGCTATTGGGAGAAATGAACCCTGCGGCGTATGGGGTGGTCAACTCTTCATGAATGGGAAGGTACTTATGGTCAAACGAAGACGAGGTAGACCCTCTAAAATTCCTCGGCCCGAAGAACAGATGCCTGAAATTCCCGTTCCGCAACACCTTCAGGAACTTCTAAAAACAGCCTGAATCTCTTATTTGAGATAAAGGCTTCCTTTTGATTTAAGCAACGGAAAAAGCGAGCTTCAATCAAGATGCCGTCTCCTTGGGTCCCGATTTCCGGTACCCAAGGAGAACTGGGGTTCCACTAGATCTATCTTGAGCCAAAATAGATACGAAGGATTTCATACATCAACTCACTAACCTGTCACTCTCGGATATTTCCCCGCTAGTTTTCATGGAGAGTATGACTATTGAATTACCAAGCGAAATAGAAATAGAGGTCCCCAAGGGTGGCGCGGAAAAACGCGTGATTCCTATTTTGGTCGGAACTTTCATACTTGTGCTTCTTGTCATATTTATCATCGAGTGGGCCATTGATTCGCAAAACGGCTTGTCAGAAACTTTCTCGCCCAAGACCGAACTTTTCGACATGAATGGAGATCTCTTTAATTTTTCTGAACTAGAAGAAACCCCATTGGTTATCAATTTCTTTGCTTCATGGTGTGCGCCCTGCCAGCGAGAAATGCGTGCTATTGAAGAAATCTCTGGTTTATGGGACAACCGTGTTACTTTCATTGGGATCAACAGCCAAGAAACTGATATAGAACAAGCTAAAAACCTGGTCAAGGAGACAGGCGCTTCATACACAATTCTATTTGGTGGAGACGGGGATTTGTTAGAAGAAGTGGGAGCGGTTGGATTACCCTTCACTCTTTTTGTCAATCCAGATAGATCTATTGTTGGACGATATCTAACTGATCTAGATAAAGATGAACTCGCTAATTACTTAGAGAAGTTCTTTAACTGATGATTGATGTAGATTTAGCCTTTCCGCTCGCTGCTGGTTTGATTGCTGCATTCAACCCATGCGGTTTTGCGATGTTACCTGCGTACCTCTCTTTTTTCTTAGGTCAAGATCAGGAAAATGAAACCGACGGCTATCAGAACTTCCTCACAGGGTTAAAGGTTTCTCTAACACTTTCAGCCGGATTTATTTTTGTATTCGGGATCCTAGGTATTCTAACTAATTCTATTATTTCTGAATCTTTCATTGAACGACAAGCAGGGTATCTGACTCTAGCCATAGGTATCGTTCTTATTCTTTTAGGGCTTGTCATGATCAGGGGATTACAACCCACGCTAAAGATTCCGGGCTTTCAAATAACGAATATCAATCGACAATTACCGTCAATCTTTCTTTTTGGAGTCTCATATGCTGTCGTATCGGTCGGATGTTCGGCTCCTATCTTCTTTATTACCGTAGGTAGTTCGTTTAGCCGTGATGGGATTATCGATGGATTAGCAGTTTTCATTACCTATGCACTCGGTATGAGCATTGTGGTCATACTTCTAACCCTTAGTCTTGCTATGGCCCGAACAGTAATTGCAAAAAATATGCGCCGGATACTTCCTTATCTCAGCCTTTTATCGGGAATACTCCTTACCGGAGCAGGTTTTTTTCTTGCTGCTTACGGATGGTGGGAGATTCAGTTATCTCGAGGAAAATCTTCGACAAATATCTTTGTCGACCTGTCACTTCGTGGATCAGGTAGATTGAGCACTTGGGTCGATGATGTTGGAAGTGGCCGATTTGCGATGGCTTCCTTAATGATCGTCTTACTTTCCCTTATGTGGGTTTTGACTTCACAGTTCACAGTGGGAATTAAGCGCTTGCTAATCCGGGGAGTTTCTGGGCTGGCATTGATAGCTATAGATCTTTTCGCTTATGACTTTGACCTTCTGATCGTTCCAATCTTCCGTACAATAGGCGATTCCCCGGAACGCTTATTTAACTGGTTTGCCGATCCGTTACGTTGGGCATCGTTATGGGAAGTATGTGTTTTTTGTTTGTTAGTTGTCCAAATTTACTTCTCGATTCGTTCTAGTAATAGCGCGAAGTCCAGAACTGAAGACCCCAAAAAGTAACTTTCTAGACGAAGCGAATCCCTCCCGATGATCAAAGAACTTATAGAACGAGATGACGTCTTCGAAGAACTAGAAATCCGATCATCATTTGGATTCATGGCATACCACGGTGGGACACTAGAAAAAGCAACAGAGGTCATCGCCCGTGAAACGGCAGAGCTCTCTGGGTCTTCTTACTACGGACTTATACAAAAACATGAGGATCCTATACATTTCGCGTCAACTCAACTAATCAGAGAAAAAAGTAGAGCTCTAGAAGAGTTCTTAAATCATGTATCGATCGTTGTTACTCTTCATGGATATGGAAGGGAACATCTTTTCCATTCTGTCTTGCTGGGAGGAAGAAACCGAGAGTTAGCTCGACATTTTGCTCCTGTTCTACGTAAGGCTTTACCAGCCTACGAATTTGAAACCTCGCTAGAAGAGATACCAAAGGAACTCCGTGGGCTTCATCTGGAGAATCCTGTAAATTACCCCCCTCAACAAGGACTTCAATTAGAGTTACCTCCTACTCTTAGATGGAACCGTGAAGAATGGGGTTGGTCCGACAATGGTGGAATCAAGAGAGCAAAACAGGTAGATGAACTTATTGATGCTTTAGTTTTAGCTGTTTCGACTTGGAATGAGTCTTCAGATAACTAGCTGTCCCATCATGTTCAACGATCTACAGGCCGTTACAAAAACAAAAGGAAGCTCCTGCCGAGATGGAAACCTTCCCAAATTATTTTGGATCAGCACAAGGAGCTTTCATCGATCTTTGTGTGTGGGTAACCGCCCCGACTCGGAGCTTCAATTCCATTCAATCTGATGGGGACAGGTTTAACTAATTAACCTCGATTAGTATCCATTAAGTAATAGGAACGTAATAGCCTTGTAACAATTTTACTTGAAGGTCTCGAAGCTCGAAAGCAACTGAGAAATATTTCACGGGGCAAGACGGTGCCTACTCCACTCATGATCTTCTCGGACATATCGGATTCGGTCGTGTAACCTATCTGGTCGTCCCTGCCAAAATTCTATCATCGTTGGCCAGATTCGATATCCTCCCCAATGCTTCGGCCTAGGGATGGGTCCGCCCTCGAACTCTTCTGCAGTTTTCCCATACCGATCGATCAGGGTCTCCCTACTCTTTATAACTTGGCCCTGAGGCGACGCCCAAGCGCCAATTTGGTGTCCTCGTGGGCGTTGAGCGAAATACTCATCAGATTCGACTTTTGTTGCTTTTTCGACAAGACCATGAACACGTACCTGACGGTGTAATGTAAGCCAGCCAAAGATTAGAGAAACTTTCGGTGATAAAGAAAATGAGGTTGCTTTATCACTTTCATAATTAGTGAAAAAAACAAACCCTTCAGAATCTACTTTACGGACCAGCACAAACCTTGAAGAAGGAAAATTCTCTTCATCCACGCTAGCTACAACTGCAGCATCGGGTTCTGAGATTTGTGCATCTTTAGCGTCTTGGTACCAAATATTAAATTGTTCCATTGGCTTAGGATTGACATGTTCTATGTCGATTCCTGCTTTCTCATATTCTTTTCTAAGTTGAGTTATATCCATTTAGCTATTGTTCCACGAATAACATCGATTAGTGGATTTCAACGTTACTCAGATCGAAGAACATAAAAGTCTGACTTTTCGCCGCTAACGTCATGATTTGTGAACCGTAACCAAATATATGCAGTTTTTTTTGGAGGAGCAGTAGGAGCTGTTGCAAGATGGGGGACCCTTGAGATCCTCCCTTTCCATACACAATGGCCGTGGCAGATACTATTCATCAATGTCCTAGGTTCTGCCGCTCTTGGAGTGCTGGTCGGTTACTCAATTAGAACCTCGCAGAGAATTTTCTTTCTCGCTGCTAGTACAGGTTTCTGTGGTGCATTTACAACATTCTCCGCTTACACCGTTGATATCGCTTTGTTTATTCGAGCTGGTCAGTTTTTCAACGGTTTCAGTTACCTCATCACTTCCACTATTGGTGGTTTAGCTGCCTACAAGATTAGTAAACAACTAACCGAAGCTAAAGGGCAGCACGGATGACCCCC
>JAKMEQ010000065.1 GCA_022425805.1 Acidimicrobiales bacterium | reverse complement strand
GCTTTGCAATATTATGAAGTCGAAGAGTTGTTGCCGCTTATTACGAGGTCACTTGAGGAATGTAAGCAGAATCGTGGCGAAGATGGTTTAGTGCGGGCTGATCTTTGTTTGCTAGTCCGAAATATGCTGGCAAGGATTTCTGCAGTTACGACTGGAATTGATGGGGTAGATACCGAAGAGCGTACAGACGCCTTCCGGACCTACGTCGAGCAATTGGGAACTGGAGCTACGGTGGAATGGTCCACAGAAGATCATAATGAAGTGATAGACCGTATTCTCTCAATTCGTGCTGACTTTGTTAAGGAATTCTTCGCTCCATCAGTAGAGCGACGCTGCGCTTTGATTGAGCAGTATAAAAAAGGCGAGATCACAGAAGATGACCTTCCACGAGACCTGCTTACCCTAATGTATCTTCACTGGAATGAAGCTTGGGACGATGAGTTGCCTCTTCAAGAGGCAACTCTATATACAGTTGCTTCAAGCCAAACAACCACACATGCGGTTCCCCATGTGATTATGCATCTTCATGAATGGTTCGAAGAACATCCAAACGATTACATGAAAAGATTCGATAGAGACTTTCTTAAACGCGCTGCAAGTGAAACTATCCGATTGCACCTTCCTGCACCTGCATTGCTACGAATAGCGCTACATGATGTCACCTTAAGTAACGGAATTAGAATCAATGAAGGAGAACGAGTTGCTTGCTTAATAGCTACAGCTAACCGAGACACTAGTGTTTTCGGGGAAGATGCATCTAAATATGACCTACACAGGGAATCTCTCGACGTAAAACCATGGGGCTTTGCGTTTGGCGGAGGTGAACACAGCTGTATCGGTCGAACCTTGGTTACTGGTCTTTCCGCAAGAACAGATAACGATGAAGGCACTGATGGTACCTTAGTTAATATCACTCGCTCTTTATACGAAGCGGGATTAGAACTCGACCCAAAAGATCCTCCTACATATACGGAACTAAGTCATCAAGATTTCTACGCCCGATTCCCAGTAATCCTTCGTAACTTGTGAACTCTTAGTTCTTATCTCTAATTAGCATCCGTAATTATTGGTCACTGTTTAGCTCTTCAGCAATAATCTCTCGTAATTTTATTTTTTGAATTTTCGTAGCTGACATTGGCCATTCAGTAACGAATCTAACATGGCGTGGTATCTTAAAGGTTGCCATTTTTCCTTTGCAGAAACTGATTATTTCTTCTTCAGTCGACTTCGCACCTTCGTGAAGCTGTATAAAGGCAGCAGCAACCTCCACGTATTTATCATCTGGAGCTGAGACAACCTGTGCTATTTGAACAGCCTCATGACCTGAAAGTAGACCTTCGATCTCAGCAGCAGCAACATTCTCGCCGCCCACTTTCAACATATCTTTCGACCGAGAATGATATGTAATCCTTCCTTCAGGGTCTAAGGAGCAGATATCGCCTGTTCTAAACCACCCATCATCGGTGAATGCCTCTTTATTTTTTTCTGGTGCTTTGTAATAACCTTCAAAAACACAATAACCACGCATTAGAATTTCACCCTGCTCGTTCGGGCCCAGAACATCATCTGTCTCAAGGTCTCGAATTTGTACCTCAATACCGCGGAAAGGTTTACCGGATGTTTCTGTTCGGTTCTTTAGTGAGTCATTGACGTCGCCGAATGCAGATACTCCGCCACATTCAGTAAGTCCATATGCACTAAATATCGCTGTATTTGGCATCTTCTCTTGCCAGGAAACCATAACTTTCGGTGGTCCGACCATTTGTTGAACTCGTATAGGTATCTTTCTATAGTCATAATCTGGATGGTTTAGAATTGCCTCGAGGACCGTTGGAAAGCTGGCAAAATTTATTGTCGCTTGTTCCTTTTCCATGTATGCAATAGAAAGTTTTGGATCAAAATGTTCCATAGTAAGTAAGGCTGCACCAGCATCGAGACAAGCTAACAACGGAAGAACAAAACTCATGTGGAACATAGGTAATGGGTCCCAGAATCTATCTTCCTTCGTTAAGAAAAATCTTGTTCTCCCAGCTTCAATAGCTGGCCGGACAAGAGCCTCATGCGTAATCGGACACCCTTTCGGCATCGCAGTTGTTCCAGAGGTGTACATCATCATCGCTACATCTCGTACCGCAATCCTCGAACGTGCGAGCTCTATTATTTCTTCTGAGGTTTCCGAAGATAGTGCGGTGAAAGTTTTTTCGTCAACCATTCCATTAGGAGAACGATCACCAAACAAAACAACATTCTTTAGAAATGGGACGCCATCGATCTCGAGTGACATATTATTTTTTTGTTTATGTAACGTTGGAATTGCTTCGTTAATAAGCGCTACGAAATCTACATGATCGACAACACGGTCGGTTGTTAATAAGACTTTTAGGTCAGCATCGCAGATAACATGCTTTAATTCCTTCGCTTTGTATCGTGCATTTATCGGAACTGCCCATGCCCCTAGTAACTGTGACCCTAAAAGCAGATCAATAAAATCCTGGCAATTCGACATCAGAATACCCACATGGTCACCGGCACCTACTCCCAGCGAAGCTAGTGAACGTGCCGACAACATAGCTCGTGCATACAATTGCGAAAAAGAAAGTTTAGAATCCGGAAAGGCGATTGCTAGATCACCTTCTGCCCTATTCACAGCACGTAAAATTAGGTCTGGTATTGAATAGACGTCAGAAACTATATTCAACGAAACTCCTTTGCAATTTAACAGCGATAGGTGGCAAGCTTGTCCTATGGAGGAAGAGCAACTATTTCGAACGACCCAACAGGTCGCTCAAGATCATATTACCGCAGTTCTCTCTGGCGACCCTAACAGAATGGCCGAAGATTACGCCCACAATGCCTGTCTCGAACGAGCAGGTGAAGTTTACGAAGGTATTGAAGCAATTCAAGGTTACTTTGCTACAGTTCCCAGTCGTTTGGGCAATGCAGAACTACACTTCGATCGGCTGATAGTCGATGGGAACGAGGCCACATTTTTTTGGCGGATAGTTGGAACTGGGTTAAATGCGTCTGGAACTGACGTTCTCACTATCAAAGGCGGGGCTATTACCAAGCAAACTGTCCATCTCAATGCTACTGATTTCTAATGATTAGGATGAATGAATAACGATGCAGAATCGTAAAGACCGATTAGACGATTATCGGCCTTCCATTATTCCATCTGCACCTGGAAGCCAAGTAGCCACACCAGAAACTGGCAAAGCACAAATAACAGATTCCACTATTTCTGCTTCCGTTGCTCCTGCTTTCCTTGCTCCATTAGCATGGACATTGACAAATCTAGATGAGAACTCAGCAGCATTAACCGTGACAAGAAGCAGTTCGACATGCTTTGCTTCAAGCAAATTCTCCGCTAGCGAGAATTCTCGCATAAGAACATAACCCTCGAGCGCTCGTGATGCTTCTTCGGCCATTAATTCTACGTAAGTTGGAATAAAACCAAAATAGTCTTGAAAATAATCCAAACAGAACTGTTTATCAATATCAAAATCTGGAGACTCTTCAGAGGGCTCCCCAAGTTCTTCTCCAAACAACTCATTGACAGCGTTAGTAAATCTGCTGTAAACAGCCTCTCCCCTACTGATAAATACAGTTAATGACGCACCTCGGGCATCGTTTAATGAGAGGCCTAAGTCTTTCGAACGGCCAAGCTCTCTCTGCATTAGCTCGACATGGCCTTTTACTGCAGCAGCAGCTGCCATATACAAGGCTTTAGCCCAAGCCGGTAAGGCTGAATCTCGGTCAGTCACGTCGCGGACACGTGCGTAGCCCTCAGCGAACTTATGAGACATCGCAGCGACCTCTTTAGAGTGCAATACTGCACTACCCGATGTCACGTGGTCAGAATTATTAGACATATTCTCCTCCTTCGAAGAACTATTGTTTGTTAGTTTCACCGCCATCAATGACGAAACAAGAGCCAGTTACAAAATTTGACTTCGGCGATACCAGATATGACGTTAACGCTCCAATCTCAGAGGGATCCCCCATGCGACGTAGCGGAATTTTACGTAGTCGTGCTGCGAGAATTTTTTCGTCCTCAAGAACGGCAGATTGTGCATCTGTTTCGAAAGCACCAGGTGCAATAGTGTTTACCCGTATACCGAATCGCGCCCATTCAGCAGCAAGAGACTCCGTAAAACGCATCATCGCCCCCTTTGATGAAGAATAACCAACCAGCATTGCTTTCCCTCTTAGACCTGAAGTAGAGGCGATATTGACTATCGAACCTGGAACCTGATTATCAATAAAATATCGGCCAGCTTTTTTTGCCAGAATAGCCGGAGCAAAAACATTTACAGCAAATGTTCGTTCCATAACTGAAATATCTGTTTCAACAAA
>JAKMEQ010000058.1 GCA_022425805.1 Acidimicrobiales bacterium | reverse complement strand
CTCTCCACTATGGCGGTGCCCATGGTGATGCAGTTCGATACCGGCATCGCCACGATGACTATGAGATCAACAAAGAAACAGGAGCGAAAGACTCAGCAGCTCGGGGACACTTCTCATCCAAGGAAGGGAAAGACGTTGGGATGGGTGGCGCCTACGATGTTGGCCTCCAGCGCATTGCGTGGGTGATCGAAATGCTCACTGACTGGATGGGAGATAATGGTCACCTTGCCGAAGTCAACGTTGACGTACTCAAACCGAACATAGTTGGCCATACCACCTATTTTTCTGCTGAAGTGAATGCGAAATGGTTTGATCAACACCCCTTCATTGCTCTAGACATAGAAGGAAGGAATCAGTTTAATGAGGTAAGCACGAAGGGGACAGCCCTCGTCGTTCTTCCATCAGAAAGGTACGGCCCAGTATCTCTCCCTCTCTTTGGAGGAGATACCAATAGATGGGTAAATTACCCAGAGTGACAAAGTCACCTGAATAGGAGAGATGTGCAACTAAACGGAGTCGAGATTGAACATACCAACATGCGTGATGTGTTTCTCGCCAGAACTTCCCTCGGAGATAAGCCATTGCTTATTTGCGAGGGAGAAACCCTCACATACAGAGACGCTGATGAGCGGTCCAACCGGCTCGCCAGTACTCTCGCAGGATATGGAGTCGAGAAAGGTGATGTCGTCGCCACGTTCATGTATAACTCCGTTGACCATGCAGCAGTTTGGTATGCCTGCGTTAAACTCGGAGCTATTTTCGCCTCACTCAATGTTTCGCTCGCCCCCAATGAGCTGGTTTACAGCTTGGGTGACACTAATGCGAAGGTGGTGATAGTAGATAGCGACCTTCTCGGTATATATAAGGAAGCACAACCAGATTTTAAGCACCAACCCATTGAAGTTCTATGGAGAGGGGAAGCTACAAGTAATTTCATACCTTTCGACTCTCTCTACAATGGTGAGAATATTCTGCCAACAGTTGAAATTGCCCCGAATGACCCTATGTCGATTATCTATACAGGTGGGAGTACAAGCATGCCCAAAGGGGTTCTTGCCCCACACCTCCATTACATCGGGGCTGCAGAACGGTACAAGGAGATCACCCAATCACAACCCGACGATGTCCACTTCGCTAACTCTCACTTTTTTCATGTAGGTGGTCAACAATTCGGAATCATGGGGCCTTTGTACTGTGGGACGACAGGGGTCATGACGAAATGGTTCAGCGTTTCAAAATACTGGGAGATAGCGCGAAAAACAGGAGCTACCATTATCGACCCCATCGGGACAATGATCTCGGCACTGTTAACTCGGGAAGTATCCCCTCAAGACCGCGACCACAATGTCAGGGTTGGGATAGGTATAGCCTCGGGGCAGGTTCGCTCATCCTTCCGGAACGAATTTGAAGAACGC
Organism: Acidimicrobiales bacterium; assembly: GCA_022425805.1. Taxonomy (GTDB): domain Bacteria; phylum Actinomycetota; class Acidimicrobiia; order Acidimicrobiales; family UBA8592; genus UBA8592. The sequence goes on along the minus strand of JAKMEQ010000058.1, from coordinate 1,133 downwards.
TTTGGCGTGCCGCTTCTTGAGGTCTACGCAATGACCGAAGTGGGGGTACTTCTTTGCAGCGAAAGGCTTAATGATAAAACTGCGGACAGCTGCGGGAAGACATACGGTTGGGCAGACATATCTATCGTAGATGAAAATGACTGCCCAGTACCTACAGGGGAGCAAGGTCAAATACTGCTGCGCCCCAATGGAGCAAATTGTTTCATGTTGGAGTACATCAACAAACCTGAAGAAACGATTCAAGCATGGCGAAACCTTTGGTACCACAGCGGAGATATCGGGTACCTCGATGAAGGAGGTTATCTCCATTTCGTTGGCCGGCAGGCGCACTGGGTTCGTGTACGAGGAGAGAATGTCTCCGCTTTCGAAGTAGAGAAAGTACTTACAGCCCACGAAGCCGTTAAAGACTGCGCCATCGTTGGGGTTCCAGGTGACCTAGGGGAAGAAGATATTAAGGCTTATATCCACTTAGAGGAAGGTATTGACCTTGACCCTATAGATGTGATCTCATGGTGCGAAGAGCGTATTGCATACTTCAAAGTTCCCAGATTCATAGAATTCGTCACAGAATTTCCTAGGACAATCACCAAACAAGAAATTGAACGCCATGCACTGCGTGAGCGAGGACGCGGTGACGCGTGGGACCGTCTTGCCCAAGATGAATAAGCGATAGAAATCCTTACAAAATCCACAAGTTCAAATTTCTGGAATATAGACATAGAGTAATAATGTGCCAAGACAAACCGATCCAAAAAATCTAGAACGTCTCTTGGAAGCTGCTGCTGAACTCTTTCTCGTCGAAGGGTATGACGGCGCAAGCATGCAACAACTTGCAGACAGTGTCGGCCTTCATAAATCGAGTCTGTATCACTATGTCAATGGTAAAGAGGATCTTCTCGAAAAATTAACGGATGAAGCGCAAACAGCTGCCGCCGAGAATCTCAAAGAAGCTGAAGCGAAAAAAGATAAAAAGGAAGCTTTCATAGATGCTCTAACCTTTGCGATAGATCAGACATTGAATGATATTGGAAAAGTTAGTTTAGTGCTTCGGCAGAAACCGGACAGCGTGACTGGAGAACGTATTACGGAACGCAGAAGAGAGCATGACAACCGGCTTTCGACGATCATAGAAG
>JAKMEQ010000054.1 GCA_022425805.1 Acidimicrobiales bacterium | reverse complement strand
AGTTTACGGAGTTGCCGAACTCTTTGATTGCTCTTTGAAATAGCAACCATTCTTGTTATCAGTCCAATTTCGCAGCGTTAGCCTTGTTTGCCATTTCCACGAGAGCAGCAAACGAATCTGGGTCGTTGATAGCTAAATCTGAAAGGTTCTTACGGTCTACTTCAACTTCAGCCGCTTTCAGGCCACTGATAAATCGACTATATGAAGTCCCGTGTTGCCGACACGCTGCGTTAATTCTTTGAATCCAAAGTTTTCTGAACTCACCTTTTCTGGCACGTCGATCTCGGTAAGCATAGTTCCCACTGTGCATGAGCTGCTCGTTAGCAGAGCGGAAGCTTCGACTCTTGTTGCCGTAATAGCCTTTGGCTCTCCCCAACACTTGACGGCGACGTTTTTTCCTATTTACTGAAGTTTTTGTTCTTGCCATAATTCTCTCCTCATTTAACAGATGGAGGCTTATCCACCCGCTACCTAAAATCGTCTGTATCAGATCCCTAAGTTTCGGCGCACGGTGGGCGCATCCGCTTTACTGACTTCGCCGGGGCGCCGTGCCTGCCGTTTACGTTTTGGTGATTTTGCTTCGGCCAGATGGTTACGATGCATCCGTCCACGTTTTAATTTCCCGTTAGACGTTTTTTTGAAACGTTTCGCTGAACTTTTATGTGTTTTCATCTTTGGCATATTATTTCTCCGATCACTTGTAAACGCAATGAGCAACTATTTACTGACCCAGATCACAAAATTAGAATTTTTTTGTTGCTCTCTGTGACAATTAATTTAGCTGAAATTACTGGTCGCTCTCATCTCTCTGCTGTTGCACCTTCGCCTTACGAAGGCTGGCCATAGCTTTTTTGTCAGGACCGAGAATCATAGTCATATTTCGACCATCAAGCTGGGGGTAGGCTTCGAGAATAGCAATATCTTCCATGAGCTCCGCCACTCTGTCAAGAATTCTTCTTCCTAATTCTGGATGTTGAACCTCACGACCTCGGAACATTATAGTCAATTTTACCTTGTGCCCATCTTCAAGAAACTTCCTTACTTTTTTCGTTTTAGTATTGAAATCCCCTTCAGCTATTTTGGGCCGGTACTTAAGTTCTTTGACAACAATATTCGTACTTTTCTTTCGAGAATCTTTTGCTCGCTGTGCCGCCTCGTACTTATATTTGCCATAGTCCATAATCCGGCAAACCGGAGGGTTTGCGTTCTCTGCGACTTCGACCAAATCGAGTTCAAGGTCACGGGCTTTTTCTAGAGCCTCTGCTAGCGGAGTAATACCTATTTGTTCACCATCTGGTGAAACAAGGCGTACAGCGTTAGCTCGTATCTTTTCATTGATGCGAGGCTCTTCGTTCCCAGCTATGTCAAGCTCCTGATCAAGTTAAATCTCCTTAAATGACTAGTTTCTATACTTTACAAAACCACAACTACCGTGGCGCCTCTAATTAGTATGCTGTGGAGCCGAGAAAATCAGCATCCACCGCAATTGCCAATAGGCTACGATTGATGTTGCACCCTGCTATGTAAGTTCTGAAACAAGTTCGAAACTCCATCGAAATGACGGTATAGCTAGGTGACTGCCTCTCGACAGCACTTTCAAGGTTCCCAAAATTACTTTCGAGACATCACTAGAATACCAGCGAAACTTTCGGATCCGGCATCTATCTCTATAGAGTCCTTATAGAGCATTCGAAGGAGAACATATGAGTCTATGGACACCACAGGGGGAACATGATATCCCCGAAGAAACCCCGAGCGAAGGAGAGGCCATAAGCGATGTTGGTGAACTCCCAGGATTCGATGATCTTAGCCCTGACGAGCAAGAACAAGCGAGGGCCATGGCAGCTGAATTAGCAGACGCGCGAAAGAGACTCTCTGAGGCTCCGGCAGCGGAGGTTATCGCTAATCACGTTATGGGAATTTACGAACTAGCTGCAATACATCTTTCAAACCAGCCTCCCTCAATCGACGAGGCAAAGGTCGCAATTGATGCAATGGCGGGAATCATGTCATCACTCTCTGGGCGCCTTGGGCAGAATGAAAGTGTTCTTCGTGAAGCGCTACAGCAAATCCAAGTCGCTTTTGTCCAAATTTCCGATACAGAGAAAACCCCCGAACAGCCTGAATCTGGTGATGCATCAGAGGCAGAAGATACTTAAAGCTCTGGTTCGATAGAACTTGATTACCGAGATGGATGGACTTCACATGAATTCGGAAACTATACACGGAACTGCATCTATCAATGGCGTGGAATTGTATTTTGAGGTCACTGGACCTCGAGCAGGGCACCCATTACTTCTAATCATGGGACTAGGTGCGCAACTAACAGGGTGGCCTGTTGGCTTCGTCGACTTATTGTGCGCTCATGGGTTTATGCCGATCAGATTCGATAACCGCGACAGTGGGTTATCAACGAAGACAGCTGGAGACCCTCCCAATGCTCTGAACCTCCTAAGTAAAGCACTTAATAACGAGCCTGTTGAATCTGCCTATTCGTTATCAGATATGGCCGATGATGCTGCTGGACTTTTAAATCACTTGGGCTATGACTCTGCTCATATTGTTGGTGCTTCGATGGGTGGAATGATTGCCCAGACATTAGCAATCGATCACCCAGAGTCAGCTCTTTCCCTAACCAGTATCAGTTCTGCCACTGGAGACCCCCTTCAGTTCACTCCCACCGAGGAAGCACTTAACGCCATAATTGGAGCTCCCTTGACAACTCGCGAAGATATCATCGGAGCCAATGTCCTTGCTTCAAGGGCTCTAGCTGGCCCTTTATGGGATGAAAATTATGCTTACGAACAAGCGGTAAATAACTACGATCGATGCTTCTGTCCTGATGGGGTCGCATTTCAAATTGGTGCTATAGCCATGAGCGGGGACAGAACCCCACAACTTGAAATGCTTTCATTGCCAACACTCGTAGTACACGGGGCGGTCGACCCCTTACTCCCGTTGCACTGTGGGACGGCAACGACTGAAGCCATTCACGGCTCTGACTTTCTAGTCTTTGACGAAATGGGACATGACCTTCCTTCAGTTTACTGGCCAGAAGTGGTTGATAGAATTAAGCATCTAACCATAGAAAAAGACGACCTCTAAAGCAGATTTTAGATTTAATTTCCCTAAGAAGCATGGTCATGAAATACTATCTTATGTGCATGCCCGTCAACTATTTTCTACGATGTACACATGGAGTCAGAAATCGAATACAACCCCTTTGCACCTGAAACTTTAGATAACCCTTTCAATTCTTATCATCAGCTACAAGATTCTTGCCCTGTCCACAAATACGAAGATTTTCCGCATCCACTCTTTACAGTGACGCGTTACGAAGATGTCGTTCAACTCCTTACCAAAATCGACTTGTGGTCTAGCCATTACGGTCAAATGCCTCGATATTCCGTACAGGGGTGCCTGTTTAGTGACCCACCCAAACACACGTGGTACCGGAAGCTAATCCAAAAGAGCTTTGCCCCACGCCATGTCGCTGCTATGGAAGAGGAGATTTCTACTCTTGTTCAACATCTTCTTAACGAGATGGAGAGTGAAAGAAGAACAGACCTCCATGATGCCTTAGCTTGCCCGTTACCAATTCTAGTAATTGCAAAAATTCTTGGTGTCCCTACAGAAGACATGGAACAATTCAAGGCATGGAGCGATGAACAACTGGCGGCGGCAAACGCCCCAGATGCAGAAGCATCCAATGCACCCAGAAAAGCTATGAATAACTACCTCTTGCAACAGATCAATTCAAGACGAGAAATCCTAACGGAAAGTGGTATCGATTCAGAAACGATAGATCCTTCAGTGATAGGAACCCTTCTTCCAGATGATGTCATTACTGGTATTCTGCTAGCTGAAGTTGACGGGAGAAAATTGGATGATAGCGAAAGGTTAATCATGCTAAACCAACTTCTAGTAGGTGGCAATGAAACAACAACTTCCTTGCTTACTAATCTCTTCTGGAGGCTCCTAGAAAATCCTGAATTGTACAATCAGGTTCGGAATGACCCTTCCTTAGATGCTGTCGCCGTTGAAGAGAGCCTCCGCATGGACTCTCCTGTCCTTGGGCTGTATAGAACAAACACGGAAGATACCAGACTCCATAACGTACTAATTCCCGAGAAATCAAAGGTTATGGCTACTTTCGGAGCCGCTAATCGTGATCCGGAAATCTTTGAAGACCCTGATTCTTTTCGTCTTGACAGAGATCCTGACGTCCTTCGAAAACATGTCGCCTTTGGCTTGGGACATCATTTTTGTCCAGGAGCTCAACTTTCTAGACTTGAAGCGAAAATAGCTTTACGCGCTGTCGCGGAAAGGTTTCCCGATCTACGACTCGTGGGAGAACCTGAGAGAATAGAGGCCTTTCTTCTCTGGGGGAAGAGAACTCTTCCAGTCAGGTGGGATTAATGGACGATCTTAGCGATGGACAACTCGACGATATCAGTGGCGCCGGCGCCGCGAAGGTCAGGAATGAGAATGTTCATCTGATTTTTTTCCACAACCGTTTCTACGGCATACCCGTCACCACCAAATAGTTCATTAACTGTTGGGGATTTCATGGACGGAAGTTTTGAGATCACCTGATCAAGATTACCTGCTGGAACGTTCATCTTTACCATCACTTTCCCACGGGCTTCAAGAACTCCTTGCAAAAGAGTGTGGATTTGTTCCATAGCCTTCCGTTTATCCGGATCGTCAAATGAAGTGGGATTGGCGATAAGTTCAGTATGGCTCGTCAAGATAGTACCGATTATCTTCAGGCCAGCTGCGCGTATGGCTCGACCTGTTTCTGTAATATCTACGACAACATCTACGATCTCTGGCGCTTTAGCTTCTGTGGCGCCATAGGACAATTGGATATCTGCTTCTATTCCTTGGCCTTCGAAATAATCTTTAGTAAGCACAGGGTATTCCGTGCTTACTTTTACACCTTGTGGAAGAGCAGTGACTGACTCCCATTCGCTGTCTTCAGGCACGGCGATAACTATACGGACGGGGCGTGCTGTATTTTTGCTGTAGTGGAGCTGTCCGAGGGAAGTTATTTCGCTACCTGTTTCCTCAATCCAATCACGCCCTGTTATTCCAAGGTCAAAAAGTCCATCTGCTACATACCGACCAATCTCCTGCGGGCGGAGAACTCTAACTGACGCTACCCGTGGGTCATCGATAGTGCCCCTGTAGTCAACCGAAGAACCGCGATGAACTGTCAAATCTGCAGAAGCGAAAAGGTCGAGTGTTGATTTCTCTAAAGATCCCTTAGGGAGTACTAGTCGAAGCATACCTCTAAGGTAGCGCCTCCTTACTCAGGAGTCGCTCTATTAATCTATGATCTTTGGCACAATCGTGACGTGAATGTCATTGTCGATCTGTGAGAGATTCACTATTTCACCTCGCCATAGATCCTTGACCGTTGTTACTCCTAGTCCAGAGAAAATTGGAAAGGAATCATTTCCTCCAGTAAAAGCGGTAGCTAGAAATATTTCGTATCTATTGACCATTCTTACTTCATGGAATCTATGTATGGTATTTGCTCCTCCTTCCACTAGCAGTTGGAGAATATCTCTCTTGCCCAATTCGATCAGAATGCCCCCTATCTCGCCTTCCATTTTGATGCAGGGGTGAATCAATGCATCAGCTGGAATATCTCCTAAGACCACTCTCAACGGGTTCGATAAACCCTCTCCGCCAAGCGCTGGACTCCAGTCACGGACAGTTAATCTAGGGTTGTCTACTCGAACTGTTCCGGCACCCACACAGACTGCATCAGAATACGCTCGCAACCTGTGACCCTCTGCGCGAGCTAACGGACTCGTTATCCATTGACTAGTTCCATCAGGTGCAGCTATTCGTCCATCTAGAGTTGCCGCTACTTTCACCACAACGTATGGTCGGCCTGTACGCCGGTGATGCAAATAGGGTGCTAGCTGCTCCTCAATTTCTTCATTTTTAATACCGGTTGAGACTTCGATTCCAGCAGAACGTAAAGTTGCTATACCTTTCCCGTTTACGTTGATGTCGGGATCTATGACTCCGACTACAACCTTAGATACACCTGCAGCGATAATTGCATCGGTACATGGAGGAGTGTTGCCACTATGGGAACAAGGTTCCAGCGTGGTATACAACGTTCCGCCTTTAGCACTGTCAGCTGCTGCAGCTAGACAAACAATTTCTGCATGTTCATACCCCACCGGTCGAGTAGCTCCATCGTAAATACTCCCATTTTGAGATAGTAAGACCGCTCCCACCCATGGATTAGGTGGGGAAATAAGGCGTACCGAGTTTCCATTCTCAATAGCTCTATCCATCATTTGTAGGTCTTTTTTACTATGAAGATCCATAATTTCTATCTGCTCTGATTTGTTGGATGCGGGTCCGCATTATCTACTAGTAGTCGAACAGCATGACCTACGACATCGAGGACAGCATTCATACATTCAACACTCCCCTTTGATGAACCTGGGACGTTAACAATTAAAGCGGTTCCTAGCGTTCCCGCTATACCGCGGGAAAGTCTCCCAAGTGGATTAGTAAGGCGCATTGCTTCCGCTAGGCCCGGAGCCTCTCTTTCAATTACATTTTTAGTTCCCTCTGGAGTTTGATCACGCGGGCCAAATCCGGTTCCGCCCGTAGTGACGATCAGTCCGTGGAATTCGTTCGACAAAGCACGTAGAGTTTGTGCGACGGGACCCGACCCATCTTCTACAACGAGGCGCTTATCAACTAGCCATCCATTTGATTCAAGTAGACCTTGTAATTCTCGTCCGGAAATATCTTCCCTATTGCCGGAGGCGACACCGTCCGAAACGGTCAATATTCTAGCTATGAGCATTCCATCTGGTTCCATACAAAAATTCTACTATCGTTTCGCAATTCGCGTATCATCCCGAGTGTTGCCAATTATCTTATCTCCCAACAGAACAGGCTCATTCCATCTGTTCCGTGGTCCTGTGGGAGCAACACTCCCCCATGTCCGGCCTTCCGCCAACGGTCGTCATTAATCGGAACTGGTAAAATATTTTCTCCTGCTTTGGTAAAAGACTCCGCCACTTCTAGAGTTTCGGCACGAGTTGTAGTGCAAACGCTATAGAACAATTTCCCATTTGGCTTTACAAGTTCACGGGCGTTAAGAAGAAGTTCTAATTGGAGAACTCCTAGC
>JAKMEQ010000030.1 GCA_022425805.1 Acidimicrobiales bacterium | reverse complement strand
TCTTTGGAGAGGCTGTAAGGCTTCAAGAGCTCCGAAACCACCATCGGTAGTAGCAGAACCTCCTGCCCCTACGAGAATTTTTCTAGCGCCTCTTTCAATTGCAGTACTCATAAGTTGTCCTGTTCCAAATGTGGTAGCGGCAACAGGATCGTTATGCTTGCTACCTCCTACAAGCATCAACCCAGAAGATTTCGACATTTCGATCACGGCAAAGTCTCCATGAAGTCTCCATGAAGCTTCTACAGGGGTATTGAGAGGGCCGTTAACAACGTTGATCCGGTTTGGCCCTCCAAATACTTCTAACGTTCCTTCCCCACCATCTGCCATGGGTTGGAGTTCTAACGTATGTTGATGCCCTAATGCATTCCCGATAGCATCGGCGGCTTCCCGAGCCGATGCTGTTCCCTTGAACTTGTCAGGGGCGATCAAGATCCTCACAAGAAGTGACGCTAAATCACTCTTCTGGGTAAAGGTCCGAACCTAACAGCACCAGAATATTTGCTTCGTTAAGATCGGTAACTGGGAGAACCGCTGGCATCGCTAAAATATTATTTTTCACGTTGATAATTACAGCGATATTTACTGCATCGAGTTCGTACCCATTTGCGTAGTACACGACAGTTTCAGTAGGTACTTCTTCGCTTGTGTCATTAACTGGAGCTAGCCCGTTGTAACCCTGATCAGAAACGAGTACTTCTTTAATAGCTGAAGCTGCACCGGAGACGTTTGTCCCATTAGCAACCAGCACGCGGACTTCTGCGGGAGGGTGAAGGACACCATTGCTTGCACTCTCAGTCGGCGGAGCGTCATCGCCCGCAGTTGAAATTTCCTCGACTTCTTCTTCAGAAGACTCTGTTTCACTTGTGGAAGAACTTTCACTTTCTTCTTCGACTACTGGAGTTTCTTGACTAGGCGCACTGTTGCTAGAAGTGTCCTTAAATCCTTCGCTTAGAACGAACACTCCGATCGCAACAAATAACCCAAGAAGTAGAATTCCCTTTCCGGCGATTTTCATGAAAGTTTTCTCCTGAGGTGGTCTAGATTGCCATCATATACTAAAACTTAACAATAATTTTAGCGAATTGGCGGCTGAATCGAAGGTACGCCATAACGAACAGCGCGCCGTTTGTTCCTCAATCGAAGTAGACGACGAATAACGAGTGGATCATATTGTAAGGCTTCTCTTGATTCCAAAAGATTATCCCTTAGTTGATAATACCTAGATGTAGAGAGACCAAACCTTTGACGGATAGCAGCTTCTTTAGAACCAGGTAGCTGCCAGGAGGTTCTTTCAAATTCTATGATCGCGATATCTCGTTCACTAAGCTCCACAGTTTCCGATGCTAACCTTCCCAACCGTAATAATGAGGGATTCCATCACCTTGACCTTTCTGACAGTGGGAATGAAAGTGAAGATTGGCATTAAGTACTGGCAGACCGTCACCTTACGAGGGTTTTGAAATACGTTTTTGTTTAGCCTTTATCCCCACCATTAATACAATAGTGATTTGGGGGTAAAATTCTGATGAGCCGGGTGTCGGAATCGAACCGACGACATCTTCTTTACAAGAGAAGTGCTCTGCCAACTGAGCTAACCCGGCGTATGACCAGTTTACGGATAAATTTGTTTACCATCACAATGTTCTAAGTGTTTAACGCTGTTTTGCGATTTCAAAGCATGCTATTGCAGTGGCTGCAGAAACATTAAGAGAATCTATCACTCCAAACAGCGGGATGGTCGCAACAAGGTCGCATCTTTCCCGACTTAACCGGCCAAGTCCACGTCCTTCACTTCCGAGAACAAGTGCTATGGGTTCAGCTGCGACTTCTAGTCCGTAGATGTCAGTTTCTGCCACGGCATCCAAACCGACTGTCCAGACGCCATGATTTTTTAACAAGGTAAGCCCTTTCGGAATTCCGCTAACAGAAGCAATGGGAAGATGTTCTATAGCCCCTTGAGCTGTCTTTGTTACCGCTGGTGAAATTCTTGTAGAACGATGTCTTGGAAGCAGAATACCTGTTACCCCAGCACATTCAGCTGTTCGCAGCATTGCTCCTAGGTTCCGGGGATCAGTAATCCCATCCATTACGAGAATAAATGGTTTCCTATCAGTTAATAACAAGTCTTCAAGGTCAAGATTTGGAAGAGGTTCAGCTCTGGATATAACACCCTGAGGCGACTCTGTCATAGCTAGAGATTCGAATTTTGATCGCTTCATTTCATGTATTGGTACTCTGCTCTCCTCTGCGAGATCCCTTATCTGAGTCAAGACAGGAGAAGGTTCAAGTTCTGCAGCAAAAACAACTTCATAAACCTTTCGTTTCCCAGCTAGGAGAAGTTCGCGAACGGCATGGCGCCCTTCTACGACATCACCACCTATTCCTTTTTTCCCATCTGCGTTTTTCCGAGTGGCCGCACCATGATCATTCTTTCTATGATTTTGCTGAGGTCGACCTTGTTGTGAATTTGCTTTTCGCTGTCTGGGTCGGTGTTTTGGGTTCTTAGCCATCTGCCCTACTCAATAAACACATTGCATAACACAAAATTCCATTGAAGTCAGTAAAGCCTTCAGTGCTCTTTCCTTTCAGTGTCACTGGCGCTCCTATTGCTTCAGAAAGATTAGACTCCATTAACTTTTTATTTGGTTGGATAGTGGGATGTTCGGCAATGACTGAACAGTCAATATTGATAATCTCCCATCCATCTTTCGCTATTAATGTGGCAACATATCGAAGTAAATCAATGCTGTTGGCATTCTCATACTGAGGGTCAGTATCGGGAAAGACGGTACCAATATCTCCAAGCTTTGTTGGCCCTAGTAAGGCATCTGCACATGCATGAGCAACTACGTCTGCGTCAGAATGGCCGGCAAGTGACAAGCCTGATTCAAATTCTACGCCACCGAGGATCAATGGTCGATTTGGATCATCTGTGAAACCGTGGGAATCGAATCCGTGGCCAATTCTCATCATCTGTTCGCTCCTCTTCAAGGAAGCCAGGTTGAATCCGATGAATGGTCATGATATTCAAGTCTGGCTAATCATTAGCAATATACAGAGTTATTCTTCTGAACCCTGACGAACTTAGCTTCGATTTGAAGTGATCCGAGCGCTTAAGGGTATTAGGATAAAGGAAACGTATGATTGATAGCAATTTTTTTTCCTCCATTGACATGTTCGCTGGGCTCGCACAAGAGTTCCTCGAGCCTGTTCTCAACCAGTCGAAAATCCAAAAACTTGAACGCGGCGATGTCCTATTTAGTGAAGATGACACTGCAAGTGATCTATTCATCGTTCTAAGTGGTCGAGTGGCGATTGCAAACAAGTCTTTTGACGGACGTGAATCAGTGATAGCTCTCATGGAAACCGGTGACCTATTTGGTGAGATGCCTCTCTTTCGACCAGATGGTCGTTCCGCCGATGCACGAGCACTTGAGGATTCTTCCGTGGTTGTTATCCCTTATGAACCGGTGAAGACTCTATATATTGAACACCCTGAGATGCTTTGGAAAGTCGTCGACATGTTAGCTGATCGCCTAAAAGTCATGGACACAGCTCTGGCGGACTCAATGTTTCTAGATGTTACGGGACGGACAGCAAAACGGCTACTCGAACTCGCCAGAGAATATGACGAGTTTGAAATTCCTATCACGCAAGAGGAGCTTGCGGGAATGGTTGGAGCTTCTCGGGAAAGAGTCAATAAATCGATATCTTCGTTTATCAAGCTTGGATGGCTTGCCCAAAAAGGGAATAAATACGTCATCATTGACCGTAAGCAGATGGAAATACGATCAACCTAATACGTGTCTGATTTTTAGCTTCGAGTAAATTCTGAGAATTTTTTTACAATTGGATGATCTGTGGATGAGGTAGATTCACCTTCGGGGCTAAGAAGCACTGTTTTCATCCCAAGGTTTGCTGCAGCATCCAATGAATTTCCTGACCCATCTATCACTAAGCACGATTGGAATGGAACTCCTGCAGCTTTTCGTAACATTTCGAAAGCTGCAGGATTAGGCTTTCTTACTCCTGATTCTGCGCTCACAACCCATGGGTCCATACCATGCAATCCATATAAATCCCTAAGGCCATGAGACCATTCGGCAAAATCGTTAGTTACTACACTTATAGGGATACTCCGCTTGTGCATCGTTTGGAGGAAGTCCTTTGCTCCTGGCCGTAGGTCAAAACTTCGAATGTACTCTTTATCTAATTCTTCTGCTTCCCCATCCGCTCCTACACCCTGCCAAAAATCACCTGAAGACAGACGGCCTAAGGTCCCCTGCCGGTGCAGCTCAACGATTTCATCTTCATCAAGATCGCCACCTTTATCACGAATGAAGGAAAGCAGATGGTTTTGTGGATCATTGCTCTGGACAAAGAGCACTTTATACATATCAATGACTAATAAACGAACCGACGTTTCCGGTTTGGTCGAGGTCGACGAAGAGGGGGAAGAAACTCCTGAGATCTGACTGGTAACTGGTGCTGGGCGTCTAGGTGGTTGTTTCTTCGCATATCGCGCATCGAGAAACCAGTTAACCGCTGCCATGAAAAGTGATATGCCGAGAAGCACTAACAAAGCCTTTATTACCCACCCAAAGATCTGACTGATTCTATGGATACTCTCCCCTGTAGCTTCGACAGATCGTTGTTCGCCGAGTGCGATATCATAGGACTGTTCTCCAGTATCAGGGAGGTTCAGAACCACTCTCATTACAACTGTGCTTTCTGGTTTTTGTCCAAGCTCAGCTTCTAACGATTCAAGAGATGTTCCCAAAGGGGGTTCTTCAAGCAGGCTAGATAAATCAGAATCAGTGAAGAGATTGAACCCTTCGCTAAGATCTACTTTCCCACTGATACTATAAACACGTTTTTTTCTTGAAGAATCTGATGTGATCGTCCATCCACTAAAGGCCTTAGGTGAACTAGTTAATTCTGCAAGAACTCCTTGAAGATCTTCGGGGCTTAGGAATGGCTTGGAAGCTTCATACCATTCACGGCCGTCGGCGGACCGCCCAATTGCTTCAAAGTCCCATCCGCTTGCAGCAAGGTCAGAAGTTCTTAGAATACTTTCTAGGTCAGCAAAAGCTGGTTGATCTTGAGCGAGAGGATCTAAACCTACACCAGCGGTAACGAGACCGGATCCGTCCTCGTTAACGTCAATTTGGACCTGAAGCTGAAGGTTGCAGCCCGTGACAAAAAATACTACCGCTAAGACTACAGAGACGATCCGGATTTTACGTAAGGCCACCATTGCATGGTAACCCGATCCATTAAATACTCCGAATGTTTCATCAAACTTGCTGATAGAAAATGCGGAATTTATTCTGCTGCAATAAATTCTTCGACGGAAGGTGGCTCGAATCCTTCAACAGCTTTGAAGATTATCGATTTCTCTCCATCGTTTTCCGGGTCCATTTCAACGTCGACAACAACAATTTGGCCAGCTTTAAATTCTTTTAACAGGAGACGCTCAGAGAGGGGGTCTTCAACAAGACGCTGTATTGCTCGACGTAAAGGCCTTGCTCCTAGTTCAGGGTCATAACCTTTTATTGCGAGATGATTTTTTGCTTCGACCGTTACTTCAAGACCCATACCTTGAGATTCAAGTTGCAGAGCTACACGTGCGACCATAAGGTCCACGATTTCTGTCACTTCGCTGCGCGATAGCTCATGGAATACAATAACTTCATCAACCCTATTGAGGAATTCTGGTCGGAAATGTTCTTTAAGAGACTCGTTGACTTTCTCTTTCATCCGAGAGTATGTGACTGATTCATCATTTTTCGTGAAACCAAGGTTTGCCTTACGAAGGTCGCGGGTTCCAAGGTTTGATGTCATAATCAATACTGTGTTGCGGAAATCGACAGTACGTCCTTGGCTGTCTGTGAGCCGTCCTTCTTCAAGAATTTGCAACAGGGTATTAAATACATCTGGGTGGGCTTTTTCGATCTCATCGAAGAGCACAACAGAAAATGGTTTTCTTCGAACCGCTTCCGTCAATTGTCCACCTTCTTCATAGCCGACATACCCCGGAGGAGAGCCAACAAGACGACTCACTGTATGTTTTTCCATGTACTCCGACATATCTAGGCTGATCAGCGCCTGTTCATCTCCGAACAAAAAATCAGCTAAGGTTTTAGCCAACTCAGTTTTTCCTACTCCAGATGGGCCCAAAAATATGAAGGATCCAGAAGGCCTCTTAGGGTCTTTCAGACCAGCTCGGGTCCTGCGGATTGCTTGGCTAACGGCCTTAACGCTGTCTTCTTGTCCGATGACGCGCTTATGGAGTTCTGTTTCCATGCGAAGTAGTTTTTCTGTTTCTTCTTCTGTGAGCTTGTAGACGGGAATCCCTGTCCATACTGCAAGCACTTCAGCAATAGCCTCTTCATCGACTTCGTCAAAAAGGTCGACACCAGAATCTTTCATTTCTACTTCCATGCCTTCTTTTTTCTTAACCAGCTCTTTTTCGCGATCCCGTAGTCGCCCCGCTTCTTCGAAGTCCTGTGTTTCGACAGCAGATTTTTTTTCTTGAGTTACTTGTCCTAGCTCATTTTCGATTTCCTTGAAATCTGGCGGGGTTTCCATTCTTCGCAAACGTAGTCTCGCTCCTGCTTCATCGATAAGATCTATTGCCTTATCGGGAAGGTGCCTATCAGAAATATACCGGTCAGCAAGGTTTGCTGCAGCAACCAAAGCCTGATCTGTGATTGTCACTTTGTGATGCTCTTCATAGCGATCGCGTAAGCCTTTTAAGATTTCGATAGTGTGAGGAACAGTAGGTTCCTCAACAACTATTTTTTGGAAACGTCTTTCCAAAGCAGCGTCTTTTTCTAAATGTTTACGATATTCATCAAGCGTTGTCGCTCCAACCGTTTGAAGTTCACCACGTGCCAGCATTGGTTTAAGAATAGAAGCGGCATCTATTGCCCCCTCGGCTGCACCAGCTCCGACAAGTGTGTGGAGTTCATCAATGAACAAAATAATATCCCCGCGAGTTTTGATTTCTTTTAGAACTTTTTTTAATCGTTCTTCGAAATCTCCTCGGTACCGAGAACCGGCAACCAAAGCACCAAGGTCCAAGGTATATAGTTGTTTATCTCGCAGGGGTTCTGGAACATCGTCAGCAGCGATTGACCTAGCTAACCCTTCAACAATCGCTGTTTTTCCAACTCCTGGTTCTCCAACAAGTACTGGGTTGTTCTTTGTTCTTCGACTAAGGACCTGCATAACACGTTCAGTTTCTCGGACTCGCCCAATTACTGGATCAAGCTTTTTCTCACGAGCTAGTTGTGTAAGGTTTCTTCCAAACTGATCTAGCACCAATGAACCGGACGCAGGATCTCCGCTACTTCCACCTCCTGTAGCTGATGCTCTCGTCTTGCCCCCACCTTCAGTTCCAGGTGCTCCAGGGCCAGAATAACCAGAGAGCAACTCGATTACCTGCTGGCGTACTCGAGACAGATCAGCTCCAAGTTTTGTCAATACTTGAGCAGCTACGCCTTCTCCTTCGCGGATCAAGCCGAGAAGGATGTGTTCTGTTCCAATGTAGTTATGTCCGAGTTGCAGGGCTTCACGGAGGCTCAACTCTAAAACTTTCTTGGCGCGTGGAGTGAACGGGATATGCCCACTTGGAGATGATCCACCCTGCCCTATGATTTCTTCGACCTGGTCACGTACCGCCTGCAATGAGATCCCAAGAGATTCAAGGGCTTTAGCGGCAACGCCTTCTCCTTCATGGATTAGACCAAGAAGGATGTGTTCTGTTCCAATATAATTGTGGTTAAGTAGTCGAGCTTCTTCCTGAGCGAGTACCACTACCCGCCGTGCTCTGTCTGTAAACCTTTCGAACAACAGTCTACCCTTTCGTGAAGATACCTTTAGTCTAGTAGCTCACCCCGCCGTACGATAAACGCACTTTAGAGAAACTACTTTCTTTATCACTTATATACAACGCAGAAAGTAGCGTATTTCTTCCAAAAGTATGAAAATTTAATATAAAACTATACTTTTTATAAATTACTTATTTTAGGTTTTTTGTAAACTTCATTTGATTACACAATCTCTTCGAACAATTCCTCTTCAGGCGTGTCGTCTACGTGAGAGGGTCATACACTGCCCACATATGGCTCTGGTGTCTCATTTGTCTATTCTTCCAACACTCGCAGACGACCTTACGTTGGTTGAATCAAAGCTACAGGATTCAGTTGTAGCCAAAGACCAGTACCTAACAGAAATAGCGAAGCATTTGATTACGGCCGGAGGGAAAAGGGTTCGTCCAGGTTTCGCTATAGCTGCATGCGGAGTAGAAACTTCAGAAGCCAAGTCTGCCTCTGAAGATGTCCTAATGGGCGGTGTCGCTGTGGAATTAGTTCATCTCGGGTCTTTGTACCATGACGATGTAATGGATGAGGCGCAAATGAGAAGAACTGTCCCGTCTGTTAATGCTCTATGGGGGAACCATACAGCTATTCTTGCCGGAGATTTTCTTCTCGCTCGTGCATCAGAAATTGCTGCATCACTTGGAACAGAAATAGCTAGTCTTCTTGCGAGAACAATTGGAGAACTTTGTGAAGGTCAAATTCTTGAACTCCAATCAACATTCAATACTAAGCGAACTGAAGAAAGTTACGAACAATCAATATCTGGGAAAACCGCTTCATTGCTTGCTACGGCATGCCGGATAGGTGGATTGGCAGGAGGGTTAGAAAGGGAGAATGTAGAACATGTAACGAATTTCGGTCATGCCTATGGGATGGCTTTCCAAATCGTTGATGACATTCTTGACATAACTGCCACCGATAAGCAACTTGGGAAACCATCTGGGAATGACCTGATAGAAGGGGTCTACACTCTTCCCGTCCTCTATGCTTTGGAAACAGATTTGGGGACTCAACTTCATAATCTTCTTGGGAAAGAGTTATCTATAGCTGAAAGAGACCAAGCCCGAGATTTGATTCGATCAACCGATGCTGTGGAAAGAGCCCTCACCCGTGCAAGATATTGGGCGTTGCAGGCAAGCAACACTTTAGAATCCCTTCCTCCTTCACCGGCGACAAGTGCCCTTTATGCAGCTACAACCCACCTTCTTGAACAAGCGAAATAACTCGCATTAGGCTAACCCGACTAATAAAAAATTTTTAGTTATCCCTGCCAGAGGACCTCTGTTCCGGTCTCAAGGTTGGGAAAAGAATCACATCGCGGATTGTTTGTACATCTGCTATCAACATAATTAAGCGGTCGATCCCTATTCCTATCCCTCCGGTAGGAGGAAGACCGTACTCCAGCGCCCTTACATAGTCGAAATCAACAACCATTGCTTCCTCATCTCCTGCTTCGCTCTGAATGAGTTGTTCTTCAAATCGTTTTTGTTGTTCCGCAGCATCAATAAGTTCAGTAAAGCCATTCAATATCTCTCTACCAGCAACAATTGCTTCAAACCTTTCTGTATATCCAGGTTTTTCTCTATGTTCTCGGGAAAGTGGAGATACTTCACGAGGGTATTCCGTAACAAAACACGGACCCCACAAATTCGGCTCAACTGTTTTCTCATATATCTCAAGAAGGAGTTTTCCCGCTCCATATGTTGGCAATATTTTAATGTCTAATGAGCTGCATATTTCACGAAGTTTGTCCAACGGAGTTTCAAGAGAGACTTTCAGCCCTGCATGTTCTTCAATCAAGTCGATGAGAGTCGCTTTTCGCCATGGAGTCGTCAGATCAACTTCTTTCCCGTCGTAAGTTATGACTGCTGAACCCGTGAGTTCGATTGCGAGATATTCGATAAGATGTTCCGCCAGTTCCATAATGTCTTCCCAATCGGCGTATGCCTGATAGAGCTCCAGCATGGTGAATTCAGGATTATGGCGGGTGGAGATTCCTTCATTGCGGAAAACTCTTGCTATCTCGAAGACTTTCTCGAATCCGCCTACTACCAACCGTTTCAAATAGAGCTCCGGAGCGATTCGGAGAAAGAGTTCTTCGTCAAGAGCATTATGGTGAGTAGAGAATGGTCTGGCTAAAGCACCACCAGGAATGGGATGGAAAACAGGGGTTTCTACTTCGATGAAGCCCTTATCCTCCAACCACCTTCGGGTAAGGGAAAGCAGATTACTTCGCATAAGGAATGCATCTCGGGCATCCTCTGTTACCCAAAGATCCACATACCGTTGACGGTACCGAGGGTCGGGATCTGTGATTCCATGCCACTTATCTGGAAAGGACCTTTGAGTAGAAGCCAAAACGGTCCATTCTTGAACCTTGACAGATAATTCTCCGCGTTTTGTCTTCATAATTTCTCCAGATACTCCAATCCAGTCTCCAATATTAAGACTGATAAACGCTTCGAAATCTGGGGTAACTTTCGATGGTGAAAAAAGCTGGATTCGACCTGTCATATCCTGCAAAACGCCGAATGCAATCTTTCCTTGGTCCCGACGCAGCATAAGTCTGCCAGCGACTGTGACCTCTTTCCCAGAGCTAGTTCCTTCATCTAACGAACTGAATTCTTCTCGGATTTGCCTCGTCGTTGTAGTTTGTTGAAAATTATAGGGGAGTTCCATATGAGCCTAATTGTCGCAGGCGTTGAGCCCTATAACGTGGAATTAAATATTTCTCTTTGACCAAAAGTGATTTGGTCGGACAAACTTACGAAGAAAAGCCAGTTATTCCGGTAAATGCATCGATATTGTCTATCAGCCTAGCTTTCCCCACCGCCGCTGCTATCAGAATTCGTGTCCCAGGAACAATCTCATCAACGGGAATTAAAGAACTACCATCAACCGTTTCAACATAATCCAATTCCACAAGGGGTTCTGATGCTACTTCTCTCTCAATCAATTTTTGGATGTCCACCGAGCTTGTCTCACCAGCCCGAATCAAGTCAGAAGCTTTTTGTAATGAGCGTGACAAAACTGTAGCGGATTGTCGCTCATCCGTAGTTAGGTAGGCGTTCCTACTTGATAGTGCTAGACCGTCTCTGTGCCGGATTATCGGACAACCAATGACACATACCCTAAAGGAAAGATCTCGAACCATTTTGGTAATAACTTGCAATTGTTGCCAATCTTTCTCTCCAAAATACGCGTTACACGGACCAGTAATGTTGAAGAGTTTCGCTACCACGGTCGCTACCCCAGCGAAATGTGTTGGGCGTGATTCCCCTTCCATCCTTTTTGTAAAATCATCGACCTGTACCGAAGTGAGAATGGGTTCTGGGTACATGTCTTGTAGCGATGGAATAAATAGCACGTCCGAACCTATCTTCTCACACAGTTCTGTATCAGATTGAAGATCGCTCGGGTAGCTCGCAAGATCTTCCCCCTCGGCAAATTGAAGCGGATTAACGAAAATGGTAGTTACTGTTACGTCATTTTCTTCGTTTGAACGTTCAACAAGCGAGAGATGTCCCTCATGAAGGTAACCCATCGTAGGGACTAAACCCACTGATTTTTTTTGGGCTCTGAGTCCATCGAGGCATTCATGTAGATCAGCGACTTGTGAGAATAACTTCATTAGTTTACATTTTGGGAGCTAATAAACTCTGTTGCAAATTCTTGGGCCGCTTCTGCAAGCTGCTGGTAAAGTTTTATTTCGGATTTTGGCAAGGCCGCTAGGTGCGATTCGATCGTTTCTCTGTCTCCTCTTGCTGCAGGACCAGTGAGCGCTTTATCGGGACCCAATATCTTGACAGAATCTATCGCTCCAATAATCAAATTCATATAGGCTTCGAACGGAACTTCAGCAATTTCAGATAACCGTTTCACTTGACCTAGTAGAACTACCAGATGATTCGCCGCTACACAGGCTGCAGCGTGGTACAAGACTCGATTACTATCAGTTACCTTAAAGCTTTGCCCTCCGAATTCTTCCACGATCTCCATTGCAATAGGATCACCCGCCACTGCAAACCATGCTCCGCTAAGAAGACGTTCTTTCCCAATAGAAGAATTCGGTAGCGTTAGGAGTGGGTGGCATGATGCAGTCCGTTTATGACTCCCAAGAACATCGAGAGTCAAAGAACCAGCAACATGAGCAATAACCGCAGATTGATTTGGTCGAATTTGCTTAGCTGTATCTTCAACTATCCCATCAGGAACGGCAATAAGGACTAAGTCAACTCCTCGCGCTGCGTTTGTAATCTCATCATTTTTACCTAGGTGCTCGACTACATCCCACCCAATATGGTCGAACGCAAGTGAAAAACTCGTACCCGCCCTCCCAGGCCCAATGATTCGAACACGCATTCTACTCACCAATCTGACAATCGAATGATCTGACCCTTGTCTATGTCATTCCAGTCGTTGAGGAATTCAGGAGCTAACTCACCAAGTGGGATCATCACAAAAGCCCTATCGCGCATCCTAGGGTGCGGAACTACTAGATCAGGTTCGTTGACTGCTTCACCTTCAATCCAGAGAACGTCAACATCCAAAGTCCGGGGTCCCCAATGAATCTCTCTGGACCGATCGGCGTTTACTTCTAGCTCATGAGCGAGATTCAGAAGACTACGAGGAGAGAGATCAGTCGAAAGCTCAACAACAATGTTTAGAAAGACTCCTTGTTCGGGCCCTCCAACAGGCTCAGTCTCATATAGGCCAGAAACTGCAACAAGGTCCGGTATAGCTGACACGGCTTCTTGGAGATATTCCAATCGGTTCCCAAGATTCGACCCGAGTCCAAGAAATACTTGTGCCATACAGAAAGCTCTTATTCAGGAATGATCTCTTCGAGATCAAAGCTCTCATCATTTGAGATACCTTCATCCGTTTCAAGTAATTCTGGATCTTCATCGGGAATAAGTTCTTCGGGAGATGGTAATTCCATGGCAGCAGCCACGATTTCTCGCCCTTGTGTTCCAATGACCCGATTGATCAATCCTTCAATAGCAGTGACCGCTCTGTGCGGAGTATCAACAAATCCATTCCATACAAGGTAACCAGCCATTGTTCCGCCAACCGCATCTCCAACATCCTCATGATGAAGCAATAACGTTTCGCCATGGGCTATGAGCTTATTCAAATCTACATAAAGTACGCTAAGCACCTCATCCAGATGATCACCAATAGCAATAGGGCGGTGAACGTAATCGATATCAAATTCTTCGTAATTGTGGAGGTTATGCACTGCAGGGATGATGGAGATAACACGTTTGAAGTCATTTCTCCGTATCCAGATTAATTCTTCAATTCGACGAACTCTTCGGTGTTGAGGTCCATACCCTCCTGGACGTTCACACACAGCCAATCGGTTTTTTACAATCCATATAAGGTTTCTCGGCTTGATTCCTTCGGCCCATTTCCCTCTCATGTTCATTACTGCCAAAGTAAACTCCAGACTAGATATATACGACTAGGCCGAAGCTTAATGTTGTTCCATGTTGTTTTGTGAAGGTTTAAGGAAGTTTTTTCAAAATATTTTAGAAAAAATGATGTTTTTTGGCCAACTAAATCGATATTTTTATAAATTCTATTAGTAGATCTAGAGTCACTTGGTCTGGTCATAGCTCCATAAATCAGGCAAGTTTCTATAGCGTTCTGCTACATCAAGGCCATATCCAACAACAAAATCAGGTGGAATTTCAAATCCAATATACCGCAACCCTAAATCCTCAGACTGGCGTCCGGACCTTACAAGGAGAGCACATACTTCGAGCGAACTGGGACCACGGGATCCCAAGATCTTTCGTAAATAGTTCAATGTTAGGCCACTGTCTATGATGTCTTCGACAACAATGACATCACGTCCAGTTAGATCAATATCGAGGTCCTTAACGATCCGGACTACGCCGCTTGTCTTGGTTGCATTGCCATAGGATGAAACAGCCATGAAATCAAATTCGATAGGAAGGTTGATAGCTCTTGCTAAATCAGCCATATAGACGAACGCTCCCTTAAGCACACCAACTAGAAGAGGAGTTCGGCCTTCATAATCCTCGGTAATTTGTTGCCCTAAGTCCTTTATCCGAGCTTGGATTTCTTCTCTCGTGAGGAGAACTTTTCCCGGGGGTTTAAGAGAATCAGTCACAGCATCGGAACCTAACGCATGGATTTCACATGCGCATAGTTTTAGATAGCTTCTGGTTTCTCGATACGAAGAATCCTGTCAGTTCGAGCCACGCGCCATCCGTTGCCAATCTCTGTCGCTACTGCTCTTAGATAAGCAACATCTAGGACTCGATCGATAGTAGCGAGATCAGGAGGGTGGTCATCTTTGCGTGTTTTCCAAATCCAGTTTCGTATTGCCTCACGGGAAAGAATGGTTGGAGCTCCAATTAGGGCCTGAGAATCAGTAGGGTCAATTTTTTCAGCTTGACTAGAAATGTATTGGGCGCCACTTCGTAAAAGTTCGGCTTGACGTGAAAGGATTGGAACCAGATCTCGATCAGCGATGTCATTAAGAAGTGGCAATACTTCATGGCGAATTCGGTTCCTCCGGAAGTGAGGATCATTGTTGCTTGGGTCTGAAACAATAGAGATATCAAGGGAAACACAAAGATCTACCGTCTCTGCTCGACGTAATTGTAGTATCGGTCTCTGAGCAGATGGTTCCATCCCACTAAGCCCATGCCATGCACTTCCGCGAAGTAGGGCGAGGAGTATCGTTTCAGCTTGGTCATCTGCAGTGTGTCCAGTTAAGACATCTTCTGGAAGAACCCCATACCTAGCTTGACGTGCACGCTCTTCAAGATTTGAGCCTTTCTCTACTTGTACCTTCAGAGATTGAAACCGTGCTCCAAAGCGCTCGGCAGCGCTTGCAACAACTTCAGCTTCTTTGTATGAGCCTTCACGAATTCCATGATCAACATGGATAGCAGTGGTATCAAGGCCGGCAGAGCATGCCAATGCAAGTAACGCTATTGAGTCTGGACCTCCTGAAACAGCACATACAACTGGACGGTCTGGGAAAGTACATCGTCGAAGAAGGTCCTGAATTGTATTTTTCACTTGGGTAGCGTCCTGGGTTTTAAACTAGCGGTCCCGGTCAGACTTTAATAATACTACTGTTTTCGGATTGTCTATTTATCCGGTTAATCCAAAGTTCTGGCATTTGTATTTCTTCCATGGAAGGAAGATTCTCTGGCTTCTCCCATGCTTTATCGAGAAGCCCTTTTCCGCCTACTTGTTCGACTGCAGAAATAAAAGCTTCTCCTGCTTGGTATTGGTTTAACTTTGCTTCTAGCCCAATAATTTTCTGAAAAATCCTACTAAATCCTTTTGCTGAATTCCGACGATCACGGAGAGTTTTTGCGAAATACTCAGCGCTAGGTATATGGTCGGCCCCCGCACGATCCATAGTAACGTCACCATGACCTTCGAGAAGGCTCATCATTCCTGAAATCTGATTGAGAGTTTCGCGCTGTTCTGGAGTAGTGAGAAGATTTGGAATTCCTCCATCGGCGAAAGCATCCTCTCCATTTTTTTTGGCTTCGACAATACGTTTCACGGCCTCCCGGAGGATTTCGGGGTCAGGGTCAACGGTATCTAGTGTCTGATTTACTAATCCGAGAAAATGATCACGTAGCCATGGAACCCCTGTGAACTGAGCACGATGAGTGCATTCGTGAATAGCTAACCAAAGCCTAAATTCTTCAGGCGGGAATCCATATTTTTTTTCCAGAGTAAGGACATTCGGTCCGACATAGTAAACGATGTCCTGATCTTCTGGATTCTCATCTTCAATGATGAGGAGGTCATACTGTCCTAGTACACGACCAGACATCCATCCGAGGAGCATTCCCATTTCGGCGCCACCTGCTTTAGCGCCGACTTCTCCTAAAAGAGACGACTCTTTCTTTACCAGCTTTCCCGCTAAAGGTCTAAGGAGTCTTTGGAATGAATCAATGTTTGCATCGATCCACATTGGGCGGTCGGCAACACGTCCTCTTGCCTCCCCCATTTTTGACTGCAATCCTGTTTCTTCCTCTACAAGTTGTTCAGCTTGCGAAGTAAAGCGTTCAAAGTCTGGGGCGAGTGTCGCATAGTGATAAGGAGAGCTAGAAGGTTTACGTTCACTTATACGGACTGCAACTCGGCGAGCAAGATCCCAATCAACCGAATTATCAGCCACCGTTAAATATCCGGAGTTTGTTTTTTGTACCGAGGAGGATACTTCGGTCGGACGACTTTATAAAAATATCCACCGATAACAGCGAGTACCGTCAGGATCGTGGCAGGAGTTAAAACGACAGCAATCCACCAGTGCCATTCGTTTGCTGCGAAAATATCCATGGGTTGATCGTAGACGCGAAATGGGGTTGCTTGACACCTTAAAGCTGGGAATTAGGGAATTGGAGAGAATATTCTCAAGCAAGAAATGACTCTGCAGGGAAGTTTGGAAATTTTTAGATAGCTTTTTAGCTGTTACACCTTCGTATAT
>JAKMEQ010000026.1 GCA_022425805.1 Acidimicrobiales bacterium | reverse complement strand
AAATGCCTATTTGATATTTGGATGTTTGATTTGATTCCTGATGGAGAAGAATGGCCGGAACTACCCAAGCACGATTTCCGACCAGAAGGAAGCCAACGCTCTCTAGGTCAGGTCATCGATCAGGATGCTTCCAATTTGCCTAACGTGCAGGCTGGTATGAATAGTGTCGCATATCCAGGTTTGTGGCTATCAGACCAAGAACTTCGTTTACGGCATTTCCATAAAACCATCTCTGACTTCACCCAAAAATAAAGAAGGACGCTGCCGATCTCGAAGAACTATCTATTGTTGTTGTTTTAAGGCCACCGGGTAATCTGCTGGTAAAGGTTCGTCATAGGCGAGATTCCGGTTAGGAGATAGCATTGTTTCTGTGTATTTTTCCGCTGGCGTGTAATAGAAATAGCCCATTTCTCTCGCAGCAAACTTCCAAATACCCTCATGGCGAACATAGGTATCTTCGTAAATAAGCGATACCAATACAGCTTCTCTATTACGATCCAACTCAGCATGCGAAGTAACGGTGCCGGTTGCCCGGTCAGGGTCGCTTGGATTGATTTCAATGATTTGGCCGTGAACCCAGTGACTGGTTGGCCCAAGGACGTCCCAACGCCCAGCAAAAGTGGTCATGATTGACTCAATTCCCTCAGCTGCGAAAACTCCATCTTTCGAAGTCAGAACAGCATCTGGAGTAAACATTGCCCGAGTTTCTTCTACGTTCCGTTCATCCATAGCTAATCCGTACCTTGTAGTAAGGTTCCGGATTTCATTCGTATCTTCTAATCGGCGAACACGTGCCTCGATGTCCATACAAGCTCCCTTGAATCGTCATTATCCGTCATGGTAACCTAAAGCCCCTATGAATCATAAACACTTGACCTGATCGGTTTAAATCCGATCAGATTTTTTCACGCTGCAATGGTTGTAAAATCCGGTTTGTCATACACCTACACACCACGCAGGTGGAGTTAATCCTTAAGGCTTTTAGATATGCTTCATCATGCGTATTCGCTACATTCTCATTGCTATAGGAATTTCATTAATGTTACTTTTGGCAGCCTGCAGTAGCCCAAATCCGCAAGAAGAAGTAACCGTAATTGTCGACCCAACTCCGCAAGAAGAAGTAACCACAACTACTGGGAGCGATGAGAAGAAATCGACGCCATCTGAAAATAGTTCAGCCGATACAGGTCTATCTTCTTCTGGCCCCGTCGACATGACGATAATTCAAGATGGAAACCATCAACCGTTTAATCGGCATTTAGATGTCTATGCATTGCGGATATTTGCTTTAGATGACGTTACTAATGATTTCATTAGAACTGTTGCCTTGACGTACGAGTCCATGTTGAGACCTACAGAAACCATTGATGCGAAAATGCGGCAATCATTTATTGACGAAATAGAGGATGCTAATGTTTTTCAACGCCTAGGGTGTTCCGGTCCTGAGTTTTACGACTTTGAGATTCCTCAAGAACCAAACGCTCGCAAATATCGAAAAGATAACAAGGTTGATTACATTTGGCAGCCAGGAGGGCCCGAAGCGGAGATATCAGATGGAATAGGTGAAGTCATTGAACATCTCCTCCACACAGTGACAACTATAGGGTTTTCAAACCTTGATCCTGTCCGATGGGATACAGGCAATCCAAACTCTCTTCTCAATCTTGCGAAAGAAGAAGCAATCGAAAAAGGCGTTTACGATGTTTCAAGCTACATGAGTATTGGGGATCCAAGGGATTATGAATTAATAACCGCACAAGAATACGTGTACTGGCTTATTGCAGCTGAATGGGACTTCTTCGAGTTCATGGATAAACATGCTGATGGGTTTCCACTTGGAGGAAATGAAGAATTTACTATCGGGAATTCGACATCTGTAGCGCAAAGCCTTCCTCTCGGACACAAACTTTTTGAAGAATCTGTATCAAAGATTCTAAGCGCTCCTGATAAAGACTTACTTACTAAACTATTTAGTTCTCAGGTGCCTTGCACCTAAGAAAACGCCTTTTCGCTTATTTCCTGATTATTTTTCCTTAGCGAGCCCGGCGATGACTTCTGCATTCGGAAGCGCTTCAAGACCTTGCGGTGGTAAAAAAATTTTTCTATTCCGAGAACCGCCACCAACAATAACCTTCTTACAAGCCATAACCCTATTATCTATCCACAATGGAAGGTCTTCTGGCAATCCAAATGGAGTGATCCCTCCTAACGCCATACCAGTGATCTTCAGTGCTTCCGCTGGTGGAGCGAATGATGCTTTTTTGGTACCAATTTTTTTCCGGACTGCTTTATTGACATCGATCTGTGTATTGGCGAGCACTACACACATTGCATATTTTCGAGGTTCTCCCTTGCCCACAACCATAATTGCGTTCGCTGACTCGTCTAGGCGATAGCCGTAGTGCTCACAGAATTCTGCTGTATCGGCCAGTTCTGGATCACAATCAATTACTTCGTAATCAATATTCGTGGCATCAAGCGCATCAAGAATCGGGTCAGACACTTTTCCTCCTCATTTTAAGGTTTTGAAGGAGGAGGAAACGTAACGTTGAATAGGAGTTCCTTCCTCTTCTTTGATCGTTTAAACAATACACCAACGTGGTTTTAGGTTTGAGGACATGTCAAAACTAGCTACAGATTCCCTGTAGTTCCTATTTCGCAACTATAAATCCATAAATCCAGCATGGCACGATTGCACTCATTCCCAGACCTTAGGTAGTCGAGTTTAGGGGTTTTTTCGTCCTCGGAGTACACTGGAATTATGAGTCAATTAGGGGATAGAACCATAGGTAGTGAGAAAACGACTGTACGACCGTTGGATGACTCCTGGCGTTACACCGAGTTCTGGCCTAGAGCTCGACGAAAATTTCGAGCTATTAGTTTCACCAAGACTCTGATAGTACCTGTCATTGTCGGCGTTTTCGGAGTCCTCACTGTCATGCTCATCATGTGGGCTATCGACATCTTCATCTAGAATTTAAGAGCCTAATAGCATGAGGGTTTAAAGTGAAACAAATATGACGCTAAAGAACCCTCGTAACGTTCCACCCACCGTAACAGGGCTGGAAGCGTTCGACCGACTCGTCGAAATTCCTCCCTATGACTATGAGGGGTTCGGGAACGGACTCTGTCGAAGACGGATACGGTTAACTAAAAGTGAACACAATAGAACCATCGGAGAGCTTGAAGATGACTTCCATCATTTCCGTGTCGAACTGACACATGATCAGGAGAAAATCCTCTCAGTCGAGGGTTCGATACTTCGAGCTCCTTGGTCAACGTGTTCTGAAGCAAACCACCCATTACAAAAAATTATCGGGAGTTCTCTCTCTTCTGAATCAACCGCTATTGGTGGCTACGCCTCCCCGACAAGTAATTGCACCCACCTGTTCGATCTCACAGGACTTGTTATCTCTCATACGGTACAGGAACAAATAGTTCGACAATATGACCTCATGGTCACTGACCCTTCAGACCACAAACAAGATCTTCTCTTATGGCGAGATGGCGAATTGTTGCTCGCATGGACAGTCCAAGCCGACACTATTATTGAACCTCCAGAGTGGGAAGGGGTTTCCCTGCAAGGCAAATTTATACCATGGGCTATTGCCCAACTTGACCCAAAAACTGCGGAAGCTGCCATTGCATTACGGCGAATGCTACATATCTCTTCTGGCCATGGAATCAACCTTGACAAACTAGAAAATGGAGCAGAACATCTAGACGGCCCTATAGGCCGCTGTTATACCTACACAGATGAAGTCCTACTCCGTGCGACACGCATGAAAAAAACGGTCAGAAATTTCGAACGAGAAGAGCATGCATCATTAATGCTCGCTGATATGGATACGCGCGGTCAGTCTCAGGACCCTGCTAATTGAGGTTATTCTCCAACTGCGCTGATGACGTCTTCCCCGAAGAGTTCAAGCCGCTCAAACCCATCAGGACCAGCGAAAAAGAAAGCGGGTACCATCAACCGTCCAACTCCGATGCTTCGCATCCGTTCAACTTCTTCGCTATCGTCATTGCCAGGAAACGAAGAATAATGTGCGTGAATTTTAATCTCCGAAGGGTCACGTCCTTGATCCTCTGCAGCTTGACGGACTGCTTGTATCAGCTTCTGCAATTCGTTAAAATCTCCCGTCCCGGGGTAATAGCCATCAGCAAGTTTCGCAGCTCTACGAATAGCTGCAGGGGAATCTCCACCGACGAGAATAGGAAGGCGGTCTTGGATAGGTCGGGGCGTGCAGGTAACAGGGTCAAAGTTGACGAACTCTCCATGAAATTCAACGTCTGTTCCTCCCCAAAGGGCTTGCAAGGCTCGCACATATTCATCTGTTCGGGCCCCTCTTCGTTCCCACGGAACACTAAGTGCTTCGAATTCTTCTTTCAACCATCCAACACCTATTCCTAATTCAACTCTTCCTCCTGATAGGTAATCAAGGGAGGATATTTCTTTTGCGAGAATCAGTGGGTTCCGTTGTGGAAGAATCAGTATGCAAGTTCCCAATCGTAAAGTAGGGGCAGCAGACGCGACATAGGCTAGCCAAATCAATGGGTCATGAATGAGAGTATCTTTTGTCGCCGGTACTTTTCCATCAGATGTATAGGGGTATTTTGAATCAATCGATGAGGGAAAGATAACATGCTCGCCTCCCCACACTGATTCGAATCCTACTTTTTCGGCAATTTTGCAGATTTCTAATGCTGTGTCGCCTTCTGTTCCAGCGCTACTTGCAAATGCAAGTCCAAATTCCATCGTTTCCTACCTTTACCCTTAGGGTATTTTTATCTTATCTCTTGGTTTACGGGGAAGAAGAATCGGGGTATCTCTCAGATAGTTCTGATACTGCTCTTCATTGCCCCATCGCTCTTTCCCTCGAGCTTCAAGAATAGGAATTCCGCTGAGACGTGTCAGAAGAAAGGTAACAAAGACTGGAGAAATTAACGCCACCCAACGCCACCCTGTCAGGATTGGCATAGCAATAATAGCAATACCGAGCCAAAGTACGATTTCGCCGAAATAGTTCGGATGGCGAGACCACCCCCACAAGCCGGTACGTATAAAGTGACCATCATTTCCCCGGTCGGATCGAAAACGGTTTTTCTGACGGTCAGCAAGGACCTCTATCAAAAATCCGCCTACCCATAGAAATGTCCCAATCGCCGCCACCCAGCCAAATGCTTCTCTCCGAGTGGAAGTAATAGCAGCCAAAGCACAACTTCCTGTCATAAAAACCCACAAGGCCTGTAGAGACCACCAGGAAAAGAACGTTGTGGGATGGTGTTTAATCGTATCAAACCGTCCATCTCCTCCCGTCTTCTTCACTCGCAAAAATAAAAAAGAGCCTAATCTCAGCGCCCAAAGCCCCACCATGACACTGACCACTACAGAACGGAAGTCAAGATTGTGGCTTCCTAATAGTGCGACCACGATGAGAGCTATGTAGGTGATGGATCCAGTAAGGTCAAAAAAGTGCTCTGTTCGTTTGATATACGATGGTATGAACACCAACCAATTTATTCCCAAGGCAACGATTGCACACAACGCAACAGTAGGGATAGATCCGATTTTTGCGCTTCCTTCGCAAAGAGCCAAGGTTAATGCTGTTCCCAATCCCAGGGTACAGAATACTGTGAAACATGCTAACTGATGGTGTCTTTTCATACTTGTAGGCTACCTCACCTATTTTGTTGAGAGTATTTTTCTGAGAAACATCGAAATGCTATCGTCGCCTATGCATATACATAAAAGGACACAAATGATTATTATCACAGCAACTTTCAATCTTGCCGACCCTGCAGATACTAGCAAAGCGGTATCGAATGCTACGCCTTTGCAAAAAGCTACTCGGGAAGACGAGCCAGGTTGTCGTTCTTATGTGTTTTCTCCTGATCCGTGTGTCGATGGTCAAGTAATTGTTTTCGAGCTGTGGGAAGATCGAGACTCCCTTTCTGCTCACTTCGACCATCAGAATTACTTCAACATGGGGTCGATGTTTGGAGAGATTGGCCTTTCAAGCGCTCAGAGCAGGAAATGGCGAGTAACGGCAACAGAGCCCGTCTACGATGAAACACCACGTGCGCGGGCTGACTTCTTCACCACTGAGGTCCAAGCATACGAAGAAACGATCATCATCGCTGGGCATGTGGACCTCCACGACCCTTCAGAGCGAGATGACCTACTCGCAGCTTCTGCCCCATTGCAAATGGCAACCCGTGATGATGAACCAGGTTGCCAGATGTACGCTTTTACTGCGGACCCCTGCCTGCCGGAACGAATTGAAGTAGTGGAGATCTGGGATGACATGGCTTCACTCGCGGCTCACTTTGACCATGAGAACTATTTCAATATGGGTAACCTTATCCGTAGCACGTCTGGGCGTGATTCCGATCACCGGAAGTACCGCTGTGATTACGATGAGCCTGTTTACGATGAAACACCACGCGCTCGCGCCGACTTCTTCACCCTGTAAAAAGAAATTACCTAATCTTCTCTAATGCCTGACGAAGGGCGCTAACAGTGCGTTCGATGTTGGTAAGTTTATCGAGGCCGAACAAACCAATTCTGAATGTCGAGAAGTCTTCTCGTTCACCGCATTTAAGAGGCACCCCTCCAGCGATTTGGATCCCTTCTGCAGCAAATTTACGGCCAGATTTTATGTCTGAGTCTTTTGTATAAGAAACGATTACCCCCGGAGCTTTAAAACCAGAAGCAGCGATGCTGGGAAAGCCTTCTGCTTCTAGAAGTTCTCGGACTTGCCGACCCAATTCTTTTTGAGCTTCCAGCATTTCAGAGAAACCGAGAGATTTAGTTTCTTGCATCACATCTCGGAAGTTTCGGAGGCCATCTGTGGGCATGGTCGCATGGTACGCATGCCCTCCTTTCTCATAAGCTTCCATGATTTCTTTCCATTTTTTAAGATCACAAGCAAAGCTGGAACTGGTCGTAGTCTTGAGTCGCTCTACAGCAAGGGCGCTCATCATCACTAACGCACAACAAGGTGTTCCGCTCCATCCTTTTTGTGGGGCGCTTATGAGCACATCCACTCCACAGCTTTTCATATCAACCCAGATTGCTCCCGATGCGATGCAGTCCAGAACAAAGATCCCGCCGACTTCATGGGTTGCATCTGCGACAGTGCGAATATATTCATCAGGGAGAAGCATCCCTGCAGAAGTTTCGACATGTGGTGCAAATACAACTTTAGGTTTTTCAGCCCTAATCTGTCCCACAACTTCTGCTAGAGGTGTTGGAGCAAATGGGGATTGTGTTTCGTTATTAGCCTGACGGGCCATACAGACGGTCTC
Source organism: Acidimicrobiales bacterium (assembly GCA_022425805.1). Lineage (GTDB taxonomy): Bacteria > Actinomycetota > Acidimicrobiia > Acidimicrobiales > UBA8592 > UBA8592. The sequence continues at coordinate 3,678 of JAKMEQ010000026.1, read as the reverse complement.
AGATTCAGGTATTGCACCTGCTTCAAGGATTTGAGTCCACCGATAGCTAAACCAACCATTTCGGACTACGAGAACGTGCTCACCTGTAGCAAATTGCCGAGCGACAGCTTCCATCCCGAAAGTTCCGCTACCAGGAACTACCGCTACGGAGTCAGCATTGTAGACCTCGCGGAGCATGGTAGAAATATCGTTCATGACAGTTTGGAATGAACCAGACATGTGATTAACAGCGCGGTCTGTGTAGACAACAGAGTATTCAAGTAACCCATCAGGGTCTACGTCAGGGAGTAGTCCCGGCATGATACCTCTTTCTATTTCGTTCCCCGCCTACGCTATCGGAATGCAAGGTTGTTTAATTATTTAAATGGAGAATTTCTGTTGTACGAATTTTTCGCTAAGGGCCCATAGGCTCTTGGCTGTTTCTTCATTATAGATGTATGGGAGGTAACCGTTTTCGCTTGGGTTTCCCCCTTCAATACCAATTTTGCAGTCACCGAGATATGCGCCATTATTATCTGTGAGATCATTAGTGGTAGCAGCCCATACTTGTGTAGCTGCTCCAGCTTCCATTGTCTTGAAAGGCAAACCGCCGAATTCTTTCGCTTCCTCTGATGACGTTGCACGTGATTTCACTCGTTCGGTCATTTCGTCCATTAGTTCTTGGGTCAAATGTCGTCCAAGGTCGGTCATGATCACGCCGGGGTGAACTGCGAAGCTTTGGAGTTCATTGCCGTAACGTCGGACAAGTTCACGAGTGAAATGAATATTAGCGCTCTTACTGCGACCGTAGGACTCCCATGCGTTATATTCGGTATTCTCAAAATTTGGGTCTTCTAGATCGACATCGGAATGTGTGTGCCCAGCTGAGGAGAGATTAATAATTCTTGGATTTTGACCTGCCTGGATTGCTGACATCAGGAGGTTTGTTAATAGGAAATGCCCTATGTGATTCGTTCCGAATTGCATTTCGAAATCGTCAGCGGTTTTCATGAATGGGCATGCCATTATTCCGGCATTGTTTATGAGAACATCAATGGCTGCATCTGTTTCGAGGAACTCTGCAGCGTAGGATCGAATACTTGCAAGGTCGGCAAGGTCCACAATTCCTACTCGGAGATCCGCTGAAGGAACATTGGATCTGATGCGTTCTATCGCTTTATCGAGCTTCTCTGTGTTTCGTGCAAGCATCGTTACTGTTGCCCCAGCATTGCTGAGTGCCCTTGAGGACTCTTCTCCTAACCCGCTGGAAGCTCCAGTAACCATGAAGTGTCTGCCAGTCAAGTCATGACCTTGCAGGACGTCGCCTGTTGTTGTGTTCGCTCCGTAGTCCAACATGTTGTGCATACTCCTTAGCTTCTTTGGATGTAATGGTAATGATTATTAGAAATGCAGGCAATTTACGAATTAGCTATGGGATTTGAGTTCTTCCCCCATAGCTATTATCCGCTAGCGTAGTGGAATGCCTAGACAATCTATTCAGGATCTGGTGAATGCAACTAAAGAGAACCTTGAAGAATTGTCGGTAACCGAACTACAAACCGAAATCTCTTCTGGCTCGTGCACTGTTGTTGATATCCGTGATTTTCGTGAGCGGCTGTTGGATGGAACAATCCCTGGGGCAGTTTCTGCACCAAGGGGAATGCTCGAATGGTGGTTTGACCCTGATAGCCCCTATCACCGTGAAGAATTCGCTATCGACGGCCGGTACGTTTTCTTCTGCTCCCTTGGCTGGAGGTCAGCCTTGGCGACAGCAGCTATCAAAAATCTTGGTTTTGAAAATGTGGCCCACCTTGAAGATGGATTTACAGGTTGGGTTCAATCTGAACAACCCGTTGAAGAAGTCAGTTCGGGAGGTAAATGGTTTAGATCAAAGGATGACATTGCAGAGTCTTTTGAAACGGGGTTGGAACTCCAATAATGGTAGATAGTGATACGAAAGTCCCCTTTAATGAAGCCGCTTTTGCATGTATAGATTTTGAAACTACAGGGTTTTCGCAAAAGAGTGACCGCGTGCTTGAAGTCGCCGTAGTAATAGTGCAGCAAGGTCAGATCGGCGATATTTGGACAACGTTAATCAATCCTGGAGACGGGAAAGCATTGGGAGCCAGCCATGTTCATGGGATAAGAAAAGAGTGGTTGTTTCAAGCTCCGAGTTTCGCAGAAATAGCCGGTGATCTATTTAACTCTTTTGATGGGAAGGTAATCGTTGCCCATAATGTGAACTTTGACCTTGGTTTCCTTCGTGCAGAGCTATCCCGAGCTCAACTTCTCCCCCATGGTCTCCTTTTCCCAAATTGGGACACGATGAAAGCTGCGGAATTTGCCCCCAAAGAAACTGCATCAAAAAAATTGAGTGATGTAGCGAAAGCTTTCGATATTACCATTGAGAATGCTCATCAGGCACTAGATGATACGTTGGCTGTAGCAAAGATTATTTCTGCGGTGACACCGATCATCGGAGACTCGGTGCTTTTCAATACTTTTGAGGCTCCGAGGAAATCTCACCAAAGCGGCCAGAGAACGTTGCGCCCTACTCTTAGCTAGTCAGAAGAATACTTTTATGGGTACAAAAGTGGGTTCATTACACTACCTACCTTGTCTCCGGCGCGCTGACCCCCAAGCCATAGTTCGAGATCAAATTGTTGAGCTGGTGTCGGTGTAGTAATGCCTGCGCCATCAGCGACATAGATGACCGTCATCACCGAGCGCATATTTCCAGTTGAATTATGCCCAGCGCTGTGTAACGTCCAGCCGTTGTGAAAGGTTGCGTCACCTACCTCTAAGTCGTCGTAAGTATGAACAGGGAGAGATTCTTTCCGGATCCAGTCGGTTATTTTCCTGTGAGAGGTATCAGAAATCGTCCCAGCTTCGACATTGCCAATTCTGTGTGATCCGGAGACGAAGGAAATCGTTCCCATAGATGGAGTGACCTCCACCAACGGCATCCACATGGTTATGGTCCGGTCGGTGTCTAATGGCCAGTAGGTCTGGTCTTGATGCCATGGCGTGTACCCACCGTCTGGTTCTTTAAATAGAGCCTGATCGTGATACAGGCGTACACCCTCAACTCCTAGTAATGTCGCTGCTACATGGGCGAATCTTCTCGCGAAAACAAATTGTTTACAGGTCGCATCCTTCTGCCAAAGGTTGTGTACTTGAAGAAAAGCTTTTCCATAGGTATCCCGGTCTTCTAAAGCACGGAAATCATACCGTCCGACGTTGGTAGTTTCTTCTAATGCGGGACGGAAGTATTCGACCTCCGCCCTACTTACAAGATGTCGCATGCAGGCATGTCCGTCACGTGAGAAAAGCGCTACCGATGAACTCGGAACTTCAATCAAGTTATTCAATGATGAGGAAGGTTTCATCTGAAAACTCTACCAAAATTTGAATACTCTCTGGAATTACTTACATTCCCAGTGGACCCAACCTCCGACATCCAGTAGCCATACTGAAGCGTAGATATTGGCAACTGGGTCAAAAGGCGATGCTCCTTGGAAACCTGAAGCGATCGCTCGGTCTGGCCAGTAATAGGGTATATGTTGCATAAGTCCCGAAGCTCCGCTTTCGGGGTTTACTGCGTTCGGATCGCCTCGGCTCTCACATCTCAGAATCCTCATAAAGTTTTTTTCTTCTTCTTCCATCCCATATTCTTGCAATGCTCCGACCACTGTCGCT